>NZ_LATD01000625.1 GCF_000981895.1 Streptomyces odonnellii
GGGCCGGAGGGGGCGCCGGGCGGTGGTATTCCGGGGTTCTCCATGATTCCGGTCGGTCTCGGGACGGTCGCGGCGGACATCGCGAAGGCGACCGGCAGGGGCGCCGCGACCAGGGCGCGCAAGCACGGCCATGTCCCTTTCCAGCGGGTCGGGCCTTCCGTGCTGCCCGAGTTCCGGATGCCGTTCGAGGCCGCTCTGAGCCCGTATCTCAGCCGCTCGCGGGAGCACACCGTCGAGTGGGCGCACCGGATGGGGATCCTGGAGGCGCAGCCGGGGGTGCCGGGCTCCGGTGTCTGGAACGAGGAGCGGCTCCGGCGTATCGATCTGCCGCTCTGCGCCGCGGGCATCCACCCGGACGCCACCCCCGAGGGGCTCGATCTGACCTCGGACTGGCTGACCTGGGGGACGTACGCCGACGACTACTACCCGGTGGTGTACGGCGGCCGGCGCGATCTGGCGGGCGCGAGGGCCTGCAACGAACGGCTGTTGACGTTCATGCCGGTCGATACGGACGGGACGCCGGTGCCGGCCACCGGGCTGGAGCGCGGGCTGGCCGATCTGTGGGCCCGTACGGCGGGGTCGCTGGACCGGGACGGGCGGCGCGTCTTCCGGCAGGCCGTCGAGGACATGATCGAAAGCTGGCTCTGGGAGCTGGCCAACCAGGCGCAGAACCGTATCCCCGACCCCGTCGACTATCTGGAGATGCGGCGGCGGACCTTCGGCTCGCACATGACGATGAGCCTGTCCCGGCTGAGCCATGGGCGGACGGTGCCGCCGGAGATCTGCCGGAGCGGCCCGGTGAGGGCCATGGAGAACGCGGCGCAGGACTACGCGTGTCTGGTGAACGATGTGTTCTCGTACCAGAAGGAGATCGAGTTCGAGGGCGAGATCCACAATGGCGTTCTGGTCGTGCAGAACTTCTTCGGCTGCGACTACCCGACGGCTCTCACCATCGTCGGTGATTTGATGAACTCGCGCATGAGCCAGTTCCAGCATGTCGTCGCCCATGAACTGCCGGTGCTGTGCGACGACTTCGGACTGGACGACGAAGCGCGGCGGGCGCTCGCCGGATATGTGGAGAGGCTGGAGAACTGGCTCTCGGGCATTCTGGTGTGGCACCGGGGATGCGGGCGGTACAAGGAGTCCGAACTGCTCCGGGACCGTGCGGGAATCGCCCGCTGGACCCTGCCCGTACCGAATGGAATCGGCACCTCGGCCGCGCGGATTTCGCCGCCGGGCTGGCAATCTGTGCGACCAGTCCCCCAAATGGTGCAGTAACTCGCTTGTGCGCCAGGGCGTTTGGCATCCGGTCAATGTGAGTGTTTACCGGATGGGGGCCGTGGGTGGCGAGCGGATACGCACTGTACGGGCGCGCGGGAAAGCGGGCGCCGCGCGCCCCGGGGGCCCGGGGCGCCCGCGAGGTGCGGACGGCGGTGCTGGAGGGCGTCGCCGGGTGGGTGCCCGGGGAGCCGGTGCCCAATGAGGCGCTGCCCGCGGCCTGGGGGGTGGACGACGCGTGGGTGCGCTCGCGCACCGGGATCGCGAGCCGCCACCGCGCGGGCCGGGGGGTGTCGACGGGGGACCTGGCGTACGAGGCGGCGCGGCGGCTGAT
>NZ_LATD01000626.1 GCF_000981895.1 Streptomyces odonnellii
GGCGCGGCCGGGGCGGTGGTTCAGGTCCCGTTCGGTCGTGGCTCGGTCATGGCCGCGGCTAGGGCCTAGGCCTGGCGGACCTTGAGGGCGCGCCGGAGGTCGTCGAGCTGGTCGGTGAGGCGGCGGTGGAGGGCGGGGATCATGGGCGCGGTGGCCAGGTGGTGTTGGCCGAGGCGGAGCGATTCCTCGTCGACGGCGTGGGCGGGGAAGGCGTAGCGGCCGGCGGCTTCGGCGATGGCGGGGCCGCGGCGGTCGGCGAGGGCGGTGGCGTCGGGGTAGAAGCGGGCGATGTACTCCTCGACGAGTTCCGCCTGTTCGGGCTGCCAGAAGCCCTTGGCGGTGGCGGTGAACAGATAGTTGGAGAGGTCGTCGGTGCCGAAGAGCCGGGCCCAGGCATCGGCTTTGGCGGCCGGGTCGGGCAGGGCGGCGCGGCAGTGGGCGGCGCCTTCCTGGCCGGTGGCGCTGGGGTCGCGGTCGAGTTCGGCGTCGATGGTGGCGTTGTCGATCGCGCCGAGGACGGCGAGTCGGGTGAGGATGCGCCAGCGCAGTTCGGGGTCGAGTTCGGGTCCGCCGGGGACGCTGCCGGAGCCGAGCCAGTCCTGGAGGGTGTCGGGCTGGCCGGCGGCGTCGATGCGGTGGCGTACGGCGGTCAGGCGCAGCCCGGGGTGGTTGCCGTCCTCGGTGCGGCGCATGAGGTCGCGGCAGATCTCGGTGAGGGCGGCGAGGCCGGCGGGGCGGTCGGCGGGGGCCAGGTAGCGGTCGGTGATCTGGCCGGCGGCGAAGGCGAGGACGCCTTGGACGAGGGCGAGGTCCGTTTCGTACGGGAGGTGTGCGCGGGCGGCGTCCAGGTAGGCGGCCGGGGCGAGTTCGCCGTCCCGGACCATGTCGCGGGCGGCGTTCCAGATGACGGCGCGGGTGAGCGGGTCGGGGAGGCCGGAGAGGGAGCGGAGGGCGGTTTTCCAGGACGCGGCGTCGAGGCGGACCTTGGCGTAGCTGAGGTCGCCGTCGTTGAGGAGGACGAGGGCGGGGCGGCGTCCGGGCCGTACGGGCGGCTCTCCGGTCAGCGGCAGGTCGAGTTCGATGAGGCCGCGGGCGACGAGCCGGTCGGGGTCCGCGACGTCGGCGTCGTACGTGCCGACGGCGATGCGGTGCGGGCGGCTGCCGTCGCGTACGACGTCGAGGGTCCAGCCGGTGTCGGCGCCGCCGATGACGGGGGTGAGGGTGTCGACGCCGGTGGTGCGGAGCCACTGGGCGGCCCAGGCGTGCACATCGCGGTCGGTGGCCTGGGCGAGGGAGTCGATGAAGTCGGCGAGGGTGGCGTTGGCGAACTTGTGCCGGGCGAAGTGGATGTTGATGCCGGCGAGGAAGTCCTTCTCGCCGAGCCAGGCGACGAGTTGGCGTAGTGCGGAGGCGCCCTTGGCGTAGGAGATGCCGTCGAAGTTGAGGAGCGCGGACGCGGTGTCGGGGACGGCGGCCGGGTCGGGGGCGACGG
>NZ_LATD01000627.1 GCF_000981895.1 Streptomyces odonnellii
GGCTCCGCGCCACCGCCCCGGCGTCCGCCCCCGAGCCCGTCCCCGGTCTCGAATCCGGCGACGGCGACGAACTGATCTACGCCCTCATCGAAGCCGGCGGCCACGACCAGGACTGGCTCACCGAGGAGCAGCTCGCCCGTAACCCCGTCCGTATCCCCGCCGCCGACTACCGCCGCTGGTACGGCCGGCTCCCCGCCGCCCTGCGGGAGTCCGTCGAGGAGCACTGGGGCCCGCCGCCCGGCGGGATGTTCGTGGACCGCAGCCGGGTCGGCGCGGGCGGGGACCCGGACGGCGACATCGTCCTCGCCGCCCTCCGCCGCGGCAATCTCCTCGTCCTCATCCAGCCGCCGCGCGGCTTCGGCGAGAACCCCATCGCGATCTACCACGACCCCGATCTGCCGCCCTCGCACCACTACTTGGCCGCGTACCGCTGGATCCAGGCCGCGCGCGAGGACGGCGGTTTCGGCGCCGACGCCATGATCCACCTGGGCAAGCACGGCAATCTGGAGTGGCTGCCCGGCAAGAACGCGGGGCTCTCCGCCGCCTGTGCCCCCGACGCCGCGCTGGGCGATCTGCCGCTGATCTATCCGTTCCTGGTCAATGACCCGGGCGAGGGCACGCAGGCCAAGCGGCGCGTGCACGCCACGCTGGTGGACCATCTCGTACCGCCGATGGCGCGCGCCGAATCGTACGGCGACATCGCGCGCCTGGAGCAGCTTCTCGACGAGCACGCGGCGATCTCCGCCATGGACCCGGCGAAGCTGCCCGCGATCCGCGCGCAGATCTGGACGCTGATCCAGGCGGCCAAGCTCGACCACGACCTCGGGCTGGACGACCGTCCCGACGACGACGGCTTCGACGACTTCCTGCTCCATGTCGACGGCTGGCTGTGCGAGGTCAAGGACGCGCAGATCCGCGACGGACTGCATGTGCTGGGCGGTGCGCCGACCGGTGAGGCACGGGTGAACCTGGTCCTCGCCATCCTGCGCGCCCGTCAGATCTGGGGCGGTACGGCCTCCCTCCCCGGTCTGCGCGAGGCGCTGGGCCTGGACGAGTCGGCCGCGACCCGTACCGGCGCCGACGAGACGGAGGCACGGGCCCGCGCGCTGGTCCAGGCGATGGAGGACGCGGGGTGGGACCCGGCGGCGGTGCCGGGCGTGGTGGCGGCCGGTGTTCCGTCCGACGGCTCCGACCGCTCCGACCGCTCCGGCGGCTCTGGCGGCTCTGGCGATTCCGACGGCTCCGGCGGCTCCGGCGCCAAGGCCGTCGACGCCGTCGACGCCGGCCAGGTCGCCGCCGTCCTCGACTTCGCGGCCCGCGAGGTCGTGCCTCGGCTGGCCGGTACGGTCGACGAGATCGACCATGTCGTACACGCGCTGGACGGCGGATTCGTACCGGCGGGCCCCTCGGGATCACCGCTGCGCGGACTCGTCAACGTCCTGCCGACCGGCCGCAACTTCTACTCCGTCGACCCCAAGGCCGTCCCGAGCCGGCTCGCCTGGGAGACCGGCCAGGCCCTCGCCGACTCCCTCCTCGACCGCTACCGCACCGACAACGGCGACTGGCCCGCCTCGGTCGGCCTGTCCCTGTGGGGTACGAGCGCGATGCGCACGTCCGGGGACGACATCGCCGAGGCCCTCGCCCTGCTGGGGATCCGGCCGGTCTGGGACGACGCCTCGCGCCGGGTCACCGGCCTGGAGCCGATCGCGCTGTCCGAGCTGGGCCGTCCCCGTATCGACGTCACCCTCCGCATCAGCGGTTTCTTCCGTGACGCCTTCCCGCACGGGGTCGGGCTGCTGGACGACGCGGTACGGCTGGCCGCCTCCCTGGACGAACCCGCCGACGCCAACCACATCCGCGCCCACGCCCAGGCCGACCTCGCGGCGCACGGCGACGAACGCCGCGCGACGACCCGTATCTTCGGCTCCCGGCCCGGTACGTACGGCGCCGGCATCCTCCAGCTCATCGACAGCCGCGACTGGCGTACGGACGCCGATCTCGCCGAGGTCTACACGGTGTGGGGCGGTTACGCGTACGGCCGCGGCCTTGAAGGCAGGCCCGCGCGTGCCGAGATGGAGACCGCGTACAAGCGCATCGCCGTCGCCGCCAAGAACACCGACACCCGCGAGCACGACATCGCGGACTCCGACGACTACTTCCAGTACCACGGCGGCATGGTCGCCACGGTCCGCGCGCTCAAGGGCACGGCCCCCGAGGCGTACATCGGCGACTCCACCCGCCCCGAGACCGTCCGTACCCGCACCCTGGTCGAGGAGACCTCCCGCGTCTTCCGCGCCCGGGTCGTCAACCCCCGCTGGATCGAGGCGATGCGGCGCCACGGCTACAAGGGCGCCTTCGAACTCGCCGCGACCGTCGACTATCTCTTCGGGTACGACGCGACGACCGGCGTGGTCGCCGACTGGATGTACGACAAGCTCACCGAGACCTATGTTCTGGACCCCGAGAACCGCGCCTTCCTCCAACAGGCCAACCCCTGGGCCATCCACGGCATAGCGGAACGCCTCCTGGAAGCCGAGTCGCGAGGCCTGTGGGCCAAGCCGGACCCGGCGGTTCTGGAGGCGCTGAGGGAGGTCTTCCTCGAAACGGAGGGGGAGTTGGAGGACGAGGACTGAGGGACGGGATCCCGCTCGCGGTACGGCGGTACGGGCGGTACGGCGATACGGCGGTGTGGGCGACACGGCGATACGGTGCGACTTCGCGCGCCCGTCCCGCCGTCCTGCCGTCCCGCCGTCCTCCCGTCCCGCCGTCCCGTGCCGTGGTGTTCACG
>NZ_LATD01000628.1 GCF_000981895.1 Streptomyces odonnellii
TCGCCTACTTCACCGTCTCCGAACTCCTCCAGAACATCAGCAAGCACAGCGGCGCCCGCACCGCGTCCGTCGATGTGTGGCGGGCGGAGAACCGGCTGCTGGTCCAGGTCCAGGACAACGGGCGCGGCGGCGCGCGGCTGGACGGCGGTACGGGCATGTCCGGGCTGGCCGAGCGGCTCGGCGCGGTCGACGGGCTCTTCGTCCTCGACTCGCCGGAAGGCGGGCCGACGGTCGTGACGGCGGAGCTGCCGTGGCGGCAGCGCGAAAAGGACTGACCGCACCGCCGCCGGGGTTTCGGGGGTAGGGAAAACCCCAGGGCAAAGAGGGAGACCGGCCTCATGGTGCGGGCGCGGCGGCCCCAGCAGCATGGAGATATACGGAAACCGCCCGCTCGCAGAACGGACACCGCCGATGGCCACGGACCACGGATACGGCGACCACGGATACGGCTACGGCCCCGAATCCGCGCATGCGGCCGGCCCTGGCTACGACTACCGGTACGGCTACGAAGGGGGGCGCGGATCGCGTCGACGGCCCCCCTTTCTCCCTCCCGCCCTCCGCGCGCCCATAGAGGCTCGCACCTGGCGCGAGTTCGGCTATCTGCTGCTCAGCCTGCCGATCAGCACGCTCCTGTTCGGCTATGCGATAACGACGCTCACGCTCGGCTCCGGCCTGCTCGTCACCTTCATCGGTATTCCCCTGCTGGCGGTGGGGCTGGCCGGCTGCCGAGGCTTCGGCGTGGTGGAGCGGGCCCGGGCCCGCGGTCTGCTGCGGCTGGACGTACCGGAGCCCGAGCCCGTACGGGGCAAGAAGAGCGGCGTGATGTCCTGGGTCGGCGCGGTCCTGAAGAGCGGGGAGTCCTGGCGGCATCTGCTCTACGGGGTGCTGCACTTTCCCTGGGCGCTGTTCGGATTCGTGGTGTCGGTGGCGTTCTGGACCACCGGATGGACGCTGTTCCTGTATCCGCTGTGGCACTGGGTGTCCCCCAGGTATCTCGGCCAGCCGGGTATCGCGCTGTACAGCGACGTCGACGGCAATGACTTCTATGTCGACACACCGTTCGAGATCGGTATCACTTCCGCGATCGGGCTGGTGATCGTCCTTGCCTCGCCCTGGGTGATACGCGGTCTGGTGAGCGTGGACCGGCTGATGGTCTCCGGGCTGCTCGGACCGTCCCGGCTGGCCACCCGGGTCTCTGAGCTGGAGTCGGATCGGGGTGTGGTCGTGGACACAGCGGCAGCCGA
>NZ_LATD01000629.1 GCF_000981895.1 Streptomyces odonnellii
GTGACGCGGCGGCCCTGGGTGGTGATGTGGCGGCGCCGGCGCAGACCCATGGGGGAGAAGCCGGTGGCGAGATAGAAGGGGCGGGCGACGGGGGCGCGCCAGTCGATGAGGAGGGGGGTGCGGTCCTCGTCGTCGAGACGTATTCCGATTCGTCCGATGTGGTGGACATGGGCACCTGGATCAGCACCCCGGGCGGCGTCGTCGACCTCGGTGCCGTGCCCGTCGCGCTTGGTGCCGTCCTCGTCGCGCAGGTCGATACGGCCGAAGCAGAGTCCGGTCTCGACGGCGTTGAGGGTGGAGAGGCGGTGGGACTGCTCCGCGACGCTGATGTCCCGCTCCACCCGGGCCTGCCGTACGGTCGTGACCTGGCCGGCCGACGCCTCCATGGCGGTCTCGGCCTGCTCCCGGAGGGCGTCGAGGCGCTCGTAGAGGACAGAGATGAATTGCTGCTCATTCCGCAATTCGTCGGCGGATTCCCGCTTGGATTCCCTGGTTGACAATTCAGCCCCTGTCCGATACGCTGCATTCCATTGAGTTCCCCTGGGCCCGCCCAGCGATTCGCCCGTCGAGTCTCCGCCAAGTCGGCAACCGGCTGAATCAGGCCATGCAAACACTCAATATACGCAGGCGAATGCCCCGGCCGTCAATTCGGACCGGGGATTTTTTGTGGGCATCGCCCACTGGGCATCGGCGGGGCAGCTCGGGCCTCTCGGACGGATCCCGGGGCGCGCGCGGAGTCGCGCCGTCCGGGCCCGGGCGACGCGGGCCCGGACGGCGCGGTGCCGAAGCGGGGTCTCACCAGCGGATCGGTCCCGGGCTCAGCACACCCAGAGGCCGTCGGCCTTGTCGTTGTTGGCACTGCCCACGTTCGAGCTGGACGAGGGGGCCGTGGAGGTCCACAGGACCACCCAGGCGTTGACGCCGTTCCAGTTGTAGACCGTGGTCTGGGTCCCGGACGACTGGTTGTTGTGCCAGGACGTGGTCTGGTCGTTGAAGCCCCAGTCGGCGAGGTTGACGAAGTCGCAGTCGGACCAGGTCAGACGGCGGCCGTCGAAGTTGGCGTGCTCGTACAGGCACGTCCAGAGATAGCTGCAGTTCGGTGAGCCCGCCGGCGCGAACGCCTCACCGACGGCGCGCGCCTTCTTCTCGCCGGGCAGCGGGAAGGTCATCACGGCCTTGCCGCCACGCCAGGAGATCTCGTTGAGACCGGTCTGCTCGCCACCGGGTACGGCGGCGAGCTGAGCGTCCACCTGCCGCTGGAGGCCGGCGGCCTCCGCCTTGTCGAGGCCCGCCCGAGCGGCCTGCGCCGCGAAGGCCGGCTGGGCCGAGGTGGACGCGGAGGTCGGGCCCGCCAGGCCCATGACCGCCATCGCGGCCGCCGCCAGGGCGACGGACCACTTCGTGAATCTGTGCACGAGAACCCTCGATTCATCGGTACGGAAGTTCGATCCGAAGAACATCGGTATTTCCGAGGCCCGACATTGCCAGCGGTTCCATCCGGTGGCCATGATGTTTCGGCACACCTCAAAGACGCTGGTCAGCCGAGAGGAATACCGTGCTCCGTATTCATTTCACCGATGCCGACCTGGCCCGTACACGAATTGCCGCCACGGCAGATCCCCTGTGGGAGATCGTGAGCAGCCTGCACCGCTTCCAGACGCGGAAAGGCCGATGGGCATACACCGACTGGTACCACGATGCCCGTACGCGTATCCGGGAACGTGATCTGGAGAGGACAGTGCGCTCCCTGCTGATACCGGTCGCGCCCAGAGCCGCGTATTATCCCGACTTCCTCACTCCGGCCGAGGGATCCGACGGTCTCGGGGCCGGATTAACGGCCATTCTGCGGACACCGGGCGAACGGGTCCGGCGCGAAGTGCAGGTCATGGCCCAAGTCAGCGGAGCACCGGCGTGGACATCGCGTCTCGCGGAGACAGGGATGCGCGAGGAACTGGTAGAGGCGCTGCGCAGTTATCACGAGGCTGTCATAGCCCCGCACAGTGATCGCATCCAGGCGCATGTGGACGCGGAGCGTTCCTTGCGGACCCGTCCTTTGATGGACCACGGAACGGACGGGCTGCTGCGCAGCCTGCGGCCGGTCATGGAATGGAATCCGCCGGTCCTGAACGTCCCGTGCGCGGGCTGGACGAGAGATCTCCATCTGGAGGGACGCGGACTTCTTCTTGTGCCTTCGTACTTCTGCTGGCAGCAGCCGGTCGCTCTGGCGGATCACGAGCTGCCGCCCGTGGTCGTCTATCCAATTGTGCGTCAAGCGCCCGCGGGCCGAAGAACGTCCGGCACTCACCGGGTTTCCGCACTGGAATCGCTCATGGGGCAGAGGCGTGCGGCCGTTCTCCTGGCCACCGGAACGGGCGAGACCACCGGCGGTCTCGCGCGGGCCGCGGGTATCTCCGCGTCCGCGGCGAGCCAGCACACCAGGGCACTGCGGGACGCCGGTCTGATCACCAGTCGGCGGGTGGCCAACTCCGTCCTCCACACGCTGACTCCGCTGGGAGCGGCGCTCATCAGCCCGCCTTCCGGGGAGGGGCGGTGGCAGCCGGCGGCGCTGGACGCGAACACGTGAGGCGAGCGAGGCGGCCGGGCGGGGAGACCGCGCCTCGCCGGGAGCCGGGAGCCGGGGGTCGGTTGCCGGGCGCCGGGGGT
>NZ_LATD01000063.1 GCF_000981895.1 Streptomyces odonnellii
GGGTCAGGTCGGGCGTACGGCCATGTCGTCGAGGGCCGTGAGCAGCGCGGGGAGTTCGGTGCCGCGCCCGATCGGCAGGACCTCGCCCGGTTCCGCGTCCAGCAGCACGAATGCCATGTCGTCGGTCCTGGCGACAAACGACCAGCCGGGGCCGTCGGCGCGGAGTGTCCGGGCGTCGTCAGGGGCGAAGCTGGAGCGGACACGGCCGAGCGGCGGCGCCTTGTCCAGATAGCCATGGAGTTCCTGCAACACGCGCCGGATGCCGGGGTGCCCGGCGGGTGTGGGCTTCTCGCCGGTGTACTTCGCCCCGTCTCCGGGGTCCGCTGCGCTCTTCCGCTCGGCTTTGTCTTCGGTACCGGGGGATTTCGCACTGCCCGGGGGCTTTGGAAGCTTCACGCGGTCCGGGGGCTTCGGCTGCGCGGTGGGCGCCCCGGCGAGCCGTTCCCGCCATGACGCCCACTGCAGGGCGATCTCGTCCGCGCCGAGGCGGCGCTGCGCCGGGCCCCAGCTCTCGGTGTCGGGCGGTGTGAGCACCGGCCAGTCGCCGTCCCCCTCGGAGCCGGGTTCCGGCGCGGGGTCGTGCGGGGCGGGCAGGCCGGGTGCGCGTACGGACAGGGCGACCGGCCAGCCGGGCAGCGCGCAGACCACGGTCCGTTCCCCGGGAGACAGGTCGTACTCCATACCGCAGTCCCAGGACGCGATCGCGACGGCGACCAGAGAGACGTCGTCCACCACGACCGTCCAGCGGGCGCCTCCGCCGTCCTGGCCCATGACCAGCCCGTATCCCCGGTCGTACGGCTCAAGACCCAGCGCGGCGCAGGCCTCCGGATAGTCGTCGCCGAGTACGGCGGGGAATCGCGCGGGTGTGAGCAGCGCGGCGGTCAGCACATACAGCGGGTCATCGTCCACGGAGTCGTCCGTTCCGGCCACGGCGCACCTCCCCATACGGTCCGTTGTCGGCGCACCCTAACCAGTGAGTAACGCGGACGTCGAGGGTCCGGAACCGAGCCGGTGGTCACACCGCGGGCAGCCGCTCGTCACAGGGCGGGGAGTCCCAGCAGGGTCCGGGCCACGGCCTGCGGGGACTCGTCGCGCTCCCGGGCCAGAGCGATCACAGCCCGGCAGGCGAGTTCGCTGATCCCGAAGGCGAGCGCCTCCGGTGAGACCCAGCCCGCCGCCTCGTCGGCCCGCCGCTGGTCGTCCTCCGCGCACGCCGCGACATGGGTGGCGGCGGCCTCGAACAGATTGTGCGGACGCGGGCGGGGCCGGGCGGCCGGGGCGGTGGTGTGCTCCTGGCCGAGGATTCTGCGCACTTTGCTGAACACCGGGTCCACCTTCCCCCTGCTGTCTGGCATGCCGCTACGAGACGGAGGCGCGTACCGTACGGCCGCCGCGCCCGTCCCTCCAACGTACGGTCGCGAGGCCCCCGGCAGAAGACCGCCCGACTGGGAGACCTTTCGGCCGGGAGACCGTCCGACCGGGACGGGACCCGGATCAGTCCTGCCGTACCGCCACGGCCAGAAAACGGGAGTCCTCGTCGGCGTACGACTCCAGCCGCCAGCCCGCCCCCGCCAGCAGCGGGCGCAGACGTGGCTCGGCCCGCAGATCGTCATCCGAGATCTGCCGTCCTTGCCGGGCGGCCAGCGCGGCCCGGCCGAGGGGATGGAACAGCGCCAGCTTGCCGCCCGGCCTGACAACCCTGGCCAGCTCGCGCAGATTCTCGCCGGGGCGCGGAAGGTGCGCGATCAGCCCCGCGCCGAAAACCGCGTCCAGCACATGCGAGCCCAGCGGCAGTCGGCCCACATCGGCGAGCAGCAGCGTCCCACTGGCCCGGCGGCCGGCCCGTACCGCCTGCTCCAGCATCTCCGGTGTGAGATCGATGCCCAGCACCGTGCCCCGCGGACCCACGGCCTCGCGCAACGGTGGCAGCGCGCGCCCCGTCCCGCAGCCCGCGTCCAGGACGGTGTCACCGGGGCGCAGCCCGAGATCCGCGACGGCAGCGGCGTAGGCGGGACCGTCGTCAGGGAACCGCGCGTCCCAGCCGGCCGCCCTGGCGCCGAAGAACTCCCGCACCCGCGTGTGATCGTGAGGCATGGAGACATGATCGCGCAGTACCGGTCCCGGCCGCGACGCGCGGACCGCCCGGATTGCCGATAACTTTTTCTGAGAAATCTTCGCGTGTCCTCGTCGGGGACGTCGAAATCGCGGCGCGTGCTTCGACCTGTCCGTGAGAGCGCCCGAAGGGGCGCGACAGTGAGGAGAAGGTCATGAAGTACATGCTGCTCATGCAGTTCAGCGAGAAGACCGTGGACTTCCCGCCGATCACGGAGTGGTCGCCCGAGGAGATCCGGGCCCATATCGCCTTCATGCACGACACCAACGAGAAGTTCTCGAAGACGGGCGAACTGGTGACGGCGGAGGGGCTCGCGGGCACTGATCAGGCCAGGATCGTACGGGCGGGCAGCGGCGGGACGCCCGTTGTCACCGAGGGTCCCTACCCTGAGACCAAGGAGTTCCTGGCCGGGTTCTGGATCGTCGACTGCGACAGCGCGGAGCGTGCGATCGAGCTGGCCGCGCATGTGTCGGCGGCCCCCGGGCCCGCCGGCAAGCCGCTGAACATGCCGATCGAGGTCCGCCAGGTGATGGCGGGCCCGCCGGAGGAGCTGTGAGCACTGACTGATACGAACGCCCCCACCGGCCGGGCCGGCGATCGCCCGGCCGGCCCGGGAGCCGATCACGGGGGCAAGCCCGTCGAGGACCTGCTGCGCACCCTGGCGCCGCAGGTCGTCGGCGTGCTCACCCGCAGGTTCGGGGACTTCGGCACGGCCGAGGACGCCGTACAGGAAGCGTTGCTGGCCGCGGCTGTTCAGTGGCCCGCCGAGGGCGTGCCCGGCAATCCGCGCGGCTGGCTGATCCAGGTCGCGAGCCGCCGAATGACCGAGCAGGTACGGGGTGAACAGGCGCGTCGGCGCCGGGAGGATCTGGTGGCCGCCCGTGAGCCCGCCGATCGGCGGACGGCGCCGCCCGCCGACAGCGACGACCCTGCCGCCAGGGACGACTCACTGACCCTGCTCTTCCTGTGCTGCCATCCCGCGCTGTCCGCCACGGCGGCGATCGCGCTGACACTGCGCTGTGTGGGCGGTCTGACGACGGCTGAGATCGCCCGCGCGTTCATGGTGCCCGAGGCGACCATGGGCCAGCGGATCAGCCGGGCCAAGCAGCGGATAAAGGCGTCGGGGATCCCGTTCGTGATGCCGGACGGGAAGGACCGCGCAAGGCGGCTCGACGCCGTGCTGCACGTTCTCTATCTGATCTTCAACGAGGGGTACGCCGCCGGTGAGGGGGCCGATCTGCAACGGGTCGAGCTGTCCCGGGAGGCGATCCGGCTGACCAGGGCGGCGTACGACATGCTCCCGGACGACAGCGAGGTCGCGGGCCTGCTCGCGCTGATGCTGCTCACCGACGCCAGGAGCGCGGCACGCACGGGCCCGGCCGGTGAGCTGATCCCGCTGGCGGAGCAGGACCGGCGGCTCTGGGACAGAAAAGCCATGGAGGAGGGCACGGCGCTCATCACGGCCACCCTGCCCAAGGGGCCGCTCGGCCCGTATCAGGTCCAGGCGGCGATCGCCGCCGTGCACGACGAGGCGGAGACGGCCGAGGACACGGACTGGCCGCAGATCCTCGCCCTGTACGGAGTGCTGGAGCAGCTCGGCCCCAATCCGGTGGTCTCGCTCAACCGGGCGGTGGCGGTGGCGATGGTGCGCGGCGCGAAGGCCGGGCTCGACATCGTCGAGTCGCTCGACGCGGACGGGCGGCTGAAGGGGAATCACCGGCTGGCCGTGGTGCGTGCGCATCTGCTGGAGATGGCGGGCGACCGGCAGGGGGCGGTGGAGAACTACCGGGAGGCGGCGAACCGTACGACCAGCCTTCCGGAGCGGCACTATCTGACGATCCGGGCGGCCCGGCTGGCGGGGGACTCCTGAGCGGGCCGGGGGTGTCGCTCGGACCAGGGACGATGGCCGCCGTTGTCGATCAGGAGCCGCCGCTCTCGCGGAGCCTCCTGCGCTCTCGCGAGGCGCGGAGGTTGACGGCGTTGCCGCAGACCTTGGCGTCGTGCCAGACACCGCTGTTGTTGCGCGAGATGTCGTAGAAGGCCGAAGCGCACTCGGGGTTACGGCACATCTTGAGTCGGGGCCAGGTCCCGGTCCGCTGGGCGAGCAGGATCTCCGACCAGAGCGCCGACTCCAGCCACTGGCGTCCCCGGCCTACGGGGACCATCCGTACCCGCCCATCGGTGTCGGGAGCGAGCCGTACGGTGGCGCCCCGACCGGCTGTACGCGCCTTGCCGGAGCCGGAGCCGGAGGTGAGAGCGGGGGTGTCATCTCCCGTATCGCTTCCCCTGTCGCCTCCTGCGCCGATGCCGCCTCCTGTGCCGGTGATCAGCTCGTGGAAGGTCGCCCTGAGGTCGCGGAGCGCGCCCGGATCCGCCTCCGACAGCGAGCAGTCCGGGACGTCGAGGCCATGGATGCGCGCCCAGGCCCCGGCGGCACCCGTCAGCCACTCCTCTGCGGACTCGCGATCGGCCAGGAGATCAGGCGCGTAATCCCTGATCGCGCGTGTGTTGATCAGATCCTGCACCAGTGCGAGCCCATCGGGAGCCTCTCGTATGCGATACCGCCCACTGGCTACCCAAGACATAGGCAAAGCGTACTTGACTATGTCGTGGAAGGCGAGCACTGTTGTCGACGACAGAAGCTAAATGATGACGCTTCTGTCGGATGTCATTCGTGACGCGTGCGGTGCGCGCGTCCTTAACGCAGTGAGCCGTCACCCCGAGGAGATGCCATGACCACCGTCAGTGGAGCAACCGTCCTGGTCACCGGTGGACAGCGTGGGCTGGGCCGCGCTTTCGTACAGGAACTGCTGGAGGCGGGGGCCGCCAAGGTCTACGCCACGGCCCGTACGCCCGTCGCCGATCCCGACCCGAGGGTCGTTCCGCTGCCGCTGGAGGTGACCGACGCCGATTCGGTCGCCGAGCTGGCCCGCGCCGCGGGCGATGTCTCGATCGTCTTCAACAACGCGGGGATCGGGGACATGAACCCGCTTCTCACGACCGATCTGGACCAGGTCAGGGCCCTCTTCGAGGCCAATGTCATCGGCGCGCTGCGGATCGCCCAGACCTTCGCGCCGGTCCTTGCGGCCCAGGGCGGCGGCGCGCTGGTCGACATCCACTCGGCGCTGTCCTGGGCGGCCGGCAGTGGTGCCTACGGTGCCACGAAGGCGGCCTTCTGGTCGCTCACCAACTCGCTCCGGCTGGAACTGCGCCCTCAGGGCACTCAGGTGCTGGGTGTGCATCTCGGTTACACCGACACCGACATGATCCGGGCACTGGACGTGCCCAAGGCCGATCCTCGGACTGTGGCGCGCGAGGTGCTGACCGCGCTGGAGAAGGGCGAGAATGAGGTTCTCGTGGATGAGGCCAGCCGCCACTTCAAGGCCGTGCTCTCGGGGCCGGTGGAGCGGCTGAGCATGTCCGGCGGGTGAGACTGGCAGCCACCAGGCTGTGAACCGGCAAACCGGCACATCGATCAAGTCGGCAAGGTGAAGTGACGTGGGTCCTGACGCCGTTCCAGGCGGCGTCGGGACCCACCCTTTCTGGTTCCTCAGGCCCTTCGCTGTCTCGGCCCTTTGGTCCTTTCGGTTTTTTCGGAGTGTGCTGGAGTGTCCTTCAGCCCGCCACGGACGTGTAGGCCGAGACCTTGTCGGGCCTCAGGCGCACCAACAGCTCACCGGGCACACCGTTGCGCTCCCCGTACTCCTCCGCGCGGTCCTCGCCCATGTAGCGTGCCGCGATGCGCGTGGCCCACGCGCGCAACTGTCCTGGATCCTCGTCGATTTCGGCCCGGCCCTGGATCACCACGAAGGCGAACGGCGGGCGTTCGTCGTCCACACACAGCGCTGCCCTGCCCTCACGGAGCAGATTGCGTCCCTTCACGGTCTCCCTGCCGGTGTTGAAGACAAGATCGTCCCCGTCCAGTAGGAACCAGATGGGCGCGATATGAGGGCTTCCGTCGGCCCGCACGGTGGACAGCTTTCCGGTGCGTGTCCCTTTGGAGACAAAGCTCTGCCACTCGTCCTTCTTCATCTGTGTCGCCATGTCCGCAATTTTCCGTCGGGTACGCGCCCCGCGCGATACGACGCCCCCGCTGTGCGCCGGGGTCCGGGGGCCCGGGGAACGCTTGCCCGGGAGCGGCGGGTGCGGAAGGCTACGGGGAGTTGCCGGCCACGGGGAACATCTGAACGGGGAGGAATGACAATGCCACTCGAAAAGGGACTTGACTGGCTGCTGGACGACCTGACGGAGCGGGTCGAGCACATAACGCACGCGCTGGTCCTGTCCAACGACGGTCTGGTGACCGGGGCGAGTACGGGACTGGTGCGCGAGGACGCGGAGCATCTCGCGGCGGTCTCGTCCGGGCTGCACAGCCTCGCCCGAGGGTCAGGGCGCCACTTCAGGGCCGGTCAGGCCCGCCAGACCATGGTCGAGTTCGACGAGGCTCTGCTGTTCGTCACCGCGGCGGGGGACGGAAGCTGCTTGTGCGTCCTGACGGCGGCCGAGGCCGATGTCGGGCAGGTCGCGTACGAGATGACGCTGCTCGTCAACCGGGTCGGCGAGCACCTCGGAGTCGCGGTCAGGTACCCGGGCGAGACCAGTCTGAGCGGCCTCTGAACTGGGCTTTTCGCTACGCCTGCTGAGTTGTCCACAGGCCGCGCGAGAAATGCCGCCACCGCGATACGGTCGTCACCGAGAGTAGTTACGACTCGCGGGGGAGGACCACCATGTCTGTCAGCCATACGTACGGCGACTTCCGGAACCAGCAGTGGATCCGGGATCAGGGGATCCGGGATCAGATGCGGGACCGGGATCCGGATCGCGGACCGGCCGGCGCCGACGCCGGACCCGAGGTTGGCGCCGCAGGAAAGCGGGCGCGCACGGTCGGGGTTGTGCGGGCGGCGCGCGAGCTGGAGCTGAGACGCGGAGAGTTCGAGCTGGCCACACAGTTGGGCCATGTCCGCACCATCGCCGGACCGGCCGCAGGACGGCGGCAGGTCACCCGGCAGGAGATCGACCGTCTGCGGGCGGCGCAGGGGTTCCCGGACACGTTGCGACAGCGGGTTCGGACCGTGGGCACGGCGGAGGGCGCGGAGCTGATCTCCGTCAGCCCGGGCCGCTTCACCCGGCTGGCGCGCGCGGGGTGCGTCGCTCCTGTGACGTTCTATCTGAATCGCTATCGCGCCGTCGTCTGGCTCTATCTGGCCGATGAGCTGAAGGAGTTCGCCGGCAGGGAACCGGCCCTGCTCACCGGTCGGCTGCCTCTGGCGCTGCGCCTCGGCCCGGATTCGGAGGACGACCGGCGAGCGCGGAACTGGCGGGGGAGACGTATCGGCCATCTGCTGCACCAGAGCGAGGACCCCTGGGAGCGCGCGGCCGTCGTCGGCTCCGTACTCGATCCGGGGCATCTGGCCGAGCTGGTGCGTGACCCGTACGAACGGGCCTGTCTGAACCGATTGCGACCGGAGTTGGCCCCCGGGCACCCGGCGTCCGAGGCGGCGCAGGCGACGGTACGGCGTCTGCTGCTGGCCGACCATCCGGACGAGATCCAATGGCACTGCGGCAGCCTGGAGATGCTTCTTGAGGAGGCCCGGTGTACGCGCCCCGCGCCGCGCCCCGGCGAACCCGTTCTCGGCCCTGGCAGACGACCAGTTGACGGTCCGTCCGATGGTGATCCGGGCGATGGCGACCCATCTGCCCCATCCGAGTCGTCCGGCCCGAGCGACCTGTGTGAGCCGTCCGAGCCGTCCGACCAGTTCGGCGGCAGGGCCGCTCCGGCGCCGGCTGCGGCATCCGGGTCCCCGCTGCGCCGGGACGGCCGCAAGGGGCTGCTGACCAGGCTCAGGATCAGAAGGGAGCGAAGGTCCAGGCCCGCGAAGGCAGATACTATCTATGGGGAAGCATGCAGCTCAGAACCGGGTGACGGGAGACACAATGGCCACAAGCTGCCCCACGGGCCAACACTCCGGCGGCCATGATGTGTACGCCGCGCAGTGTCCTTGCCGTGAAGTGCTCGATCTGCTGGCCAATAAGTGGGCCGCACTCGCCATCGGCGCGATGGAGGACGGACCTCAGCGCTTCGGTGCGCTCCAGCGACGGCTTCAGGGCGTCAGCCCCAAGGTGCTGACGAACACACTGCGCAGACTGGAGGACCATGGCTTTGTGGACCGCACCGTTTATCCGGCCGTTCCCCTCCATGTCGAGTACGCGCTCACCGCGCTCGGCAGAGGTGTCGCTGAACCCCTGGGGCAGGTGCGTGCCTGGGTCGAGGAGCACCTCGACGAGATAGGACCGGCCGCTTCGGGAGTCAGCGCCGGGTCGCGCCAGTGACGATGGAGCGCTCCTCGGAAAACTTGCCCCAGTTGCCGTCGGGAAGCTTGGCGCGAAGCTTCACTCGGTAGGTCTCGTCGGCCTTCTTGCTCACGAACACGCTGTAGGTGGCGCGGCCCTTGGGAGGCTCGCCGCCCCAGATCAGGGTCGTCGCGAACGTTCCGTTGACATAGATCTGGTACGAGGGCACATCGGTGCCGGTCTTCGGTGCGAACCAGGACAGGTCGACATAGTGACCGCCGTCGGCCGAGTGCGTCGTCGCGCGGAAGTCGATCGGGGCGGTGTCGGGGTCGTCGCCTGGGCCGCGGGGGGTGGTGATCTCGACGGCTCGGCTGGCGGGCGAGGTGTTGTCGGCCGCGTCGCGTGCGGCGACCGTGAAGCTGTAGCGGGTCCCGGGCCGCAGCAGGGTGATGTGGGCCGAGGTCTCGTCGCCGCTCACGCTGTGGATCTTGGAGCCGCCCTGATAGATGTCGTAGGAGGTGATGCCCTGGTCGCCGCCGGTGGCCTTGGCCCAGCTCAGCCGGGCCGCCCGTGCGCCGTCGCTCTTGCCCGCCAGCTTCTGGGGCTGCTCCGGGGCCACCTTGTCCTCCGCGATCGCGGCGGGCGTGGTGACGGGTATCTCGCCGCTGCGGGGCGAGTAGGTGCCGTCGTCGATCCTGGCCCGGACGGAGAAGGTGTACGAGGTCGACGGCTTCAGCCCGGTCACATCGATCATGGTTGTGCCGGCCGGGACGTCCTTGACCTTGCTCTTGCCCCGGTACACCTCGTAGCCGGATATCCCGGCTTTCTCCGAGGGCTGGTTCCACATCACATGGACCGAAGTGGCGCTGCCCGCCTGGGCGGTGACCCCTGCAGGTGCCGAAGGTGCCTTCTGCTCATCGTCGTTCGAGCCGCAGGCGGCCGCGGTGAGTACGACGGCGGACGTGAGCGCGGCAAGACTGATGAACCTTCGCATGGCCGTGTCCTCCACCCGGGGGGCAATGGTCTAGACATATATGACACAGGTGTCACGACCACATCAAGGGGGAGGGGTGTATTCGTTCCCTGACCGGGGCGCTGTCCGGTCCCGGTCAGGGCGCGGCTCACGGAGAAACGACGTCAGACGGTCCGGTGGACGAGCTGGGTGGTGAGTTCGTAGCGGGCGCCGACGATGGCCAGCTTGCCCTCGGCCACCTTCGCCGCGAGGTCGGGCTCCGCGGCCAGCAGGCCGTGGACACGGGCGACATTGGCGGTGACGGTCGCGTCCACACGGGCGTCGCCCTGCTGGGCGTGGTCGATCGCGGGGCGGATCTGGTCGGCCAAGTACTGTATGTGGGCGGGCAGTTCCTCACCGCTGGTCTCGGCGGCGACCGCCGCGGCCACGGCGCCGCAGGACTGGTGCCCGAGCACGAGGACCAACGGGATCTCCAGTTCCAGCACGCCGTAGGCGATGCTGCCGAGGACGGCCTCGTCGAGGACCTCGCCGGCCGAGCGCACGGTCATCAGATCGCCGAGGCCCTGGTCGAAGACCAGCTCAGGGGGCACCCGGGAGTCGATGCAGCCCAGGACGAGGGCGAAGGGGTGCTGACCCGAGACGAGCGCCTGACGGAAGGTCTCCGTCTCGTGCGGGTGCTGCTCCCGGAAGGTTCGCCAGCGTCGGTTGCCCTCGGTGAGTTCACGGAGGGCCTCGGCCGGGGTGGCCGGCCGGGGGCGGGGCTGGGGCCTCGTGCCTGCGGCGCCGGCGGAGGGCGCGGTGAGGGCCACTCCTGCGGTGGCGGCGCCGCCGGCCAGGGCCGCGCGCAGCAGTGTACGGCGGGGTGTGCCGTCGGGTGTGGGAGGTCTATTCGCATGTCTGGTCGATATCACGGCCGGAGACTATCCAGGGCACACTCGCCACTTGGCCGGTCTTGGCGCATTATTGACCCTCTCTTGAATCAACCGCACCTCAAGCACCGGCGATTGACAGCAAATGCGGACTTAGTCCCGTCACAGTCCGGCCATTCCGTTGCCCGTCCCGATGGGCAGGCCCGGGTGCCTGATCACTCCCGGCGTGGCAAGGACCCCATGGCCGGTTGTGGTTGCATGGTCCGGTGAATCGACAGACCATGCCGACGGCCGACGACATTCCCATGTGCGATGTCCGGAGTCGTGACGAGGGGGATCTCGGCGATTGCCTGGAGGTACTCGCCGAGGTGCACGAAGTTGACGGCTACCCGGTGAACTGGCCCGAATGCCCCGCCGACTGGCTCGCGCGGCCCACCCAGCTCGCGGCCTGGGTCGCCGAGTTGGACGGACGGATCGTCGGCCATCTCGCGCTCTCCCCGGCCGGTGCGGGCGATGTGGCCCCCGCCCTGTGGAGCAGCCGCGCGGGAACGGCCGTCGCCGACACCGCTGTGCTCAGCCGTCTGTTCGTCTCCCCGGCGGCGCGCGGCCATGGGATCGGCGCGCTGCTGATGTCCCAGGCGGCCCGGGCCGCCCGCGAACGCGGACTGCACCCGGTCCTGGACGTGGTGTCCTCCGACTCCGCCGCGGCCGCGCTGTACGAGCGCCTCGGCTGGAGCCTGCTGGCCGTGGTCGACCAGCGCTGGAGCCCGGAACAGACCGTCAAGGTCCGCTGTTACGCCGCTCCTTGACAGGCAGACCGGTCCCGGTCGCAGCATCGAGCCCCCGGCGGGTCACACGGATGGGCGAATCCGCACCGGCCCCCGGACGTCGACGGATCGGTGAACAGTTCGGTGAACTGATCAGTGAACCGGCCGCTTCAGACGGCGCGTTGAGCTCCGTACCACCAGCTCCGGCTGGAGCACGACCGAGCGGTGCGTATGGTGCTCGCCGCCCGGGCCCGTCTCCTCCATCAGCATCTCCGCCGCCGCCCGCCCCATCGCGGCGGCCGGCTGCCGTACGGAGGTGAGCGGTACGACGGCCGCCGCGGCGAACTCGATGTCGTCGTAGCCGACGATCGACACATCACCGGGCACGTCCACCCCGGCCCCGTACATGGCCTGGAGCACCCCCAGCGCCAGCAGGTCATTGGCGCAGAACACCGCGGTGGGACGCTCCGCGAGACCCAGCAGCCGGGCCCCCGCGTCAATGCCGGAGGCGACATCCAGCCGCGCCGACTCGACCTGTCGCAGGGCCTGTTCGGGCAGACCCGCCTCACGCAGCGCGGCCAGCGCGCCGGTACGGCGGTCCCGGCACTGCGGAAGGGACATCGGGCCGCTGATATAGGTCACCGAGCGGTGCCCCGCCGCCAGCAGATGCCGGACCGCGAGGGCGCCGCCCGCCACATCGTCCACCGATACGGAGCACCCCTCGGCGGCGGGCACGGCCCGGTCGACATGGACGTACGGAATGCCCTGCCGCGCGAACTCCCGCACATTGCGTCCGGACGCGTCGGCCGGGGTGAGCAGCACTCCGCGTACCCGCTGTTCGGCGAAGAGCGCCAGATACTCCGCCTCCTCGGCCGCGCTGCCCGCGCTGTTGCAGAGCATCACCCCGAGCCCGGCCTCACGCGCCGCGCGCTCGGCCCCCTTGGCGACCGCGACGAAGAACGGATTCGCCATGTCGAGGACAAGGATGGCCAGAATGCGGCTGGTGCCGACCCGGAGCTGGCGTGCTGTCTCGCTCCGTACGAAACCGAGCTGGTCGATCACCGCGCGCACCCGGACAAGGGTCTGCTCCGACACCTTCTCCGGCCGGTTCAGGACATTCGAGACGGTGCCGACCGAGACACCGGCCAGCCGGGCCACGTCCTTGATGCCGACCGTCTGTGCCACTCGTCCTGCCCGTCCGTCCTGATCACTTCACCTTGGGACCTCTGACCGGTGTGACCATCATATGTGGGGTATGCCCCGCGATCCGCGCCGCGGCCCGGTCCCAGGCTCCCCGCTCACCTCTCGGCTCGTACCGGCGCGGCTCCAGCGTGGCGCGGACCAGGGCCCGCAGTTCGGGAAGCCCGCCCTGGACGGCACCCGCCGCCCGCGCCTGGACGAGTACGTTCCCGAGCGCCGCCGCCTCCGCCGGCCCCGCCAGGACGGGCAGCCCGCAGGCGTCCGCGGTCAGCGCGCACAGAAGCGCGTTGCGCGCGCCGCCGCCCACCACATGCACGGTGTCCACGGCCCGTCCCGAAAGCCGCTGGGCGTCCTCGACCGCCCGCCGGTGCGCGAGTGCCAGCGAGTCCAGCACACAGCGGGTGATCTCGGCCGGCCCCTCCGGTGCCCGTACGCCCAGACGCCGGCAGGCGTCCACGATCCGCCGAGGCATGTCCCCGGGCGCGAGGAACGCCGGGTCGTCGGCGTCGACGTACGAACGCAGCCCCGGCACCTCGGCGGCTTCGCGCAGCAGCCGGTCCAGCGGCTGCGGTGTGCCGTCCGCCTCCCAGCTCCGCAGGCACTCCTGGAGCAGCCAGAGACCCATGATGTTGCGCAGATAGCGGACCGTGCCGTCGACGCCCAGTTCATTGGTGAAGTTGGCGCGCCTGCTCTCCTCGGTCAGGACGGGCGCGTCCAGTTCCAGCCCCGCCAGGGACCAGGTGCCGGTGGCGACATACGCGAACCGGTCGCCCGAAGCCGGCACCGCGGCGACGGCGGACGCCGTGTCGTGCGAGCCGACCGCCGTCACCGGGACGGGCCCCGTCAGACCGGTTTCGGCCAGTACACCGGGGAGCAACTCACCCGCGGGATCGCCCGGTCCGCGCAACGGCGCGAACAGGGCGAGATCGATCCCCAGCGCGTCGGCGACGTACCGCGACCAGCCCCGGGTACGCGGATCGATGAGCTGGGTGGTGGAGGCATTGGTGAGTTCGGTGCCCGCCTCTCCGGTGAGCCAGTACGTGAGGAGATCGGGGATCAGCAGCAGCCGCCGCGCGGCCCCGAACACCGCGCTGTCCCGCGCCGCCAGGAGCTGGTAGACGGTGTTGAACGGCAGGTACTGGATGCCCGTCGCCGCGTACAGCCCGGACGGCGGCAGCACCGCCGCCACGGCCGAGGCCCGGCCCTCGGTGCGCGTGTCGCGGTAGTGCACCGGATTCCCGAGCAGCGCCCCGTCCGCGTCGAGCAGCCCGTAGTCGACGGCCCAGGTGTCGATGCCGACACTCGCCGGCGCCCGCCCCGCGGCCGTACCCGCGGCCCGCAGCCCGTCCAGCACCCCTCCGTACAGCGACAGGATGTCCCAGTGCAGTGTGCCGCCGGTCCGCACCGGGCGGTTGGGGAACCGGTGGACCTCCTGGAGGCGCAGTGTGCCCGCACCACCGCCGGAGACATGGCCGACCATGACCCGGCCACTGGACGCGCCGAGATCGACGGCGGCGAAGGGGAGCGGTGCGGTGGGGGACACGACGGACCTCGTGGATCGGTGACTCGGCAAACATGGTGACTCGACATACACCTCGACATACATACGGCCGCACGTGCGGGCGGCCGGAACAGCGCACCGCGACGCCCGCCGCGCGGGAACTCAGCGCAGGAACGCCGCCGCCACCCCCGCGTCCACGGGCACATGCAGCCCCGTCGTGTGGCTCAGATCGCCGCCCGTCAGCGCGAACACCGCGTTCGCCACATGCTCGGGAAGCACCTCCCGCTTGAGCAGGGTGCGCTGGGCGTAGAACTCGCCGAGCTTCGCCTCCTCCACGCCGTACACCGCCGCCCGCTGCGCCCCCCAGCCGCCCGCGAAGATCCCCGAACCGCGCACCACCCCATCGGGGTTGACCCCGTTCACCCGGATCGACAGCCCGCCCAGCTCGGCCGCGAGCAGCCGGACCTGATGCGCCTGGTCGGCCTTGGCGGCGGAGTACGCGATGTTGTTGGGACCCGCGAACACCGCGTTCTTGGAGGCGACATAGACGATGTCGCCGCCGAAACCCTGATCGGTCATCACCCGGACCGCCTCTCGCGAGACCAGGAACGAGCCGCGGGCCATGATGGAGTGCTGGAGGTCCCAGTCCCGCGCGGTGGTCTCCAGCAGCGGCTTGGAGATGGAGATACCGGCGTTGTTGACGATCAGATCCACCCCGCCGAAGGCGAGGACGGCCGCGTCGAACGCCGCCCCGATCTGCTCCTCGTCCGTCACATCGACGGTGACCGCCACGGCCCGGTCGGCGCCGCCCAGTTCCTCCGCGACCTTCACCGCGCTCTCGCCGTTGAGATCGGCGACCACAACGCACGCGCCCTCGGCTGCCAGCCGCCGGGCGATCGCCCTGCCGATGCCCGAGCCCGCCCCCGTCACCAGCGCGACCCGTGTCGCCAGCGGCTTCGGAGCCGGCATCCGGCGCAGCTTGGCCTCCTCCAGCTCCCAGTACTCGATACGGAACTTCTCGGACTCCTCGATCGGCGTGTACGAGGAGACCGCCTCGGCGCCCCGCATCACATTGACCGCGTTCGTATAGAACTCACCGGCGACCCGCGCGGTCTGCTTGTCCTTGCCGAAGGAGAACATCCCCACCCCGGGCACCAGCACGATCGCCGGATCCGCACCGCGCATCGGTGGCGATCCGGGCACCGCGTGCCGCTCGTAGTACGCCCGGTACTCCTCACGGTACGCGGAGTGCAGCTCGCCCAGCCGCTCCCGCATCCGCTCCAGTGGCGCGCCCGCGGGCAGATCGAGCACCAAGGGGCGGACCTTGGTGCGCAGGAAGTGGTCGGGGCAGGAGGTGCCCAGGGCCGCGAGCCGCGGGTGTTCCGCACGGGAGAGGAAGTCGAGGACCGGTTCCGTGGCCGTGTAGTGGCCGACCTGGCGCCGGTCGGTGGAGACCAGCCCGCGGATCAGCGGGGCCAGCGCGGCCGCCTTCGCCCGCCGCTCGCGCTCGGGCAGCGGCTCGTACCCCGGCAGGACCGGACCGAAGGGCTCCGGTCTGCCGCGCTTGGCCAGGAACGCCTCGGCGGTACGGATGATCCGCAGCGAGTTGCTCTCGCACTCCCGCGAGGTGGCGCCCCAGGCGGTGATGCCATGGCCGCCGAGCACACAGCCGATCGCCTGCGGGTTGGCCTCCTTGACCGCCGCGATGTCCAGCCCGAGCTGGAAACCGGGCCGCCGCCAGGGCACCCACACCACCGTGTCGCCGAAGCACTCGGCCGTCAGCTTCTCCCCGTCGGCCGCGCAGGCCAGGGCGATCCCCGAGTCGGGGTGGAGATGGTCCACATGAGGGGCGTCGACCAGGCCGTGCATCGCGGTGTCGATGGAGGGGGCCGCCCCGCCCTTGCCGTGCAGGCAGTAGTCGAAGGCGGCCACCATCTCGTCCTCGCGCGCCACCCCCGGGTAGACGGCGGTCAGAGCGCGCAGCCGGTCGACGCGCAGTACGGCGAGTCCGCCGGCGGCCAGGGTGCCCAGATCACCGCCGGATCCCTTGACCCACATCAGCTCGACATCGTCGCCGGTCACGGGATCGGTCGCGGATCCCTTAGCGGAGGTGTTGCCCCCGGCGTAGTTGGTGGTGCGCGGATCGGCACCGAGCCGGTGCGAGCGGTCGAGCAACTCGGCCGCCGCCGGATGGAGATGAGGCTGGTCGGTCATCATGTCCCTCTGTGCGAGTGGATCGGGCGCGGGTGGTCACGAGCCGGGTCTCAGGCGCCCCAGCCGGCCGGGGTGCCGCCGACCCGCTCGGCGGCGATCCGCTTGCCGTAGCCGGAGGCGTGGTACGCGGCCACCGGGTCGGCGTCCGCGCCGAGTCCGGTCCGTACCTCCGCGACCAGCGGCCGCACATCGGTGCTGAAGGCGTCCATCAGCACCGCGTTCGCCGCCAGTACGTCGCCGCCCCGCTGGGCCGCGTCCAGTGCCTCCGCGTCCACCAGCAGCGCCTTGGCCGTGGCCTCCTGGACATTCATCACCGACCGGATGATCGCGGGGATCTTCTCCTCGATGTTGTGGCACTGGTCGAGCATGAAGGCGGTGTCCGCCGTGAACCCGCCGCCCCTGATCACCTCGTACATGATCCGGAAGAGCTGGAAGGGATCCGCGGCCCCGGCCATCAGATCGTCGTCCGCGTAGAAGCGGGAGTTGAAGTCGAATCCGCCGAGCTTCCCCTCGCGCAGCAGCACCGCCACGATGAACTCGATATTGGTGCCCGGCGCGTGGTGTCCGGTGTCCACGACCACCTGCGCCTTCGGCCCCAGCTTCAGACAGTGCGCGTACGCCGTGCCCCAGTCGGGAACGTCCGTGGCGTAGAAGGCCGGTTCGAACAGCTTGTACTCCAGCAGCATCCGCTGGTCCTCGCCGAGCCGCTCGTACACCGCCGCCAGGGCCTCGGCGAGCCGTCCCTGGCGCGCCGAGATGTCGTCCTGGCCCGGGTAGTTGATGCCGTCGGAGAACCACAGCTTCAGATCGCGCGACCCGGTGGCGTCCATGATGTCGACGCACTCCAGAAGATGGTCCAGCGCCTTGCGGCGCACGGCCGGCTCCGGGTGAGTGACGGAGCCCAGCTTGTAGTCGTCGTCCTGGAAGACATTCGAGTTGACGGCCCCGATGCGCAGCCCCAGGTCCCGGGCGTGGGCGGCGAGCGCGCCGTAGTCGTCCACGCGGTCCCAGGGGATGTGCAGTGCCACCGTGGGCGCGACTCCCGTGTGCGCGTGCACCCGCGCGGCGTCCGCGAGCTTCTCCCGCGGGGTACGCGGCACGCCGGGCTGGGCGAACACCTTGAACCGGGTGCCCGAATTCCCGAACGCCCAGGACGGTGTCTCGACGGTCTGTGATCCGAGCGCCGCCTTCACCGCGGACTCGGCGGATCGATCCGTCATATCTCAGCGCTCCCGTGGTGCGGACTCGCGGGGCGAGCCGGAGTCGGTGCCTCGATTCACTATGAATCGTTTCATCGCGGTGAAGTTATGGGAGCCGTCGAGAGGTGTCAACCCTGCGTGCGGCCCCTCCTTCCGTTCGAGCCGTGCCCCACGGAATTAACCCGCGAATGTCGAGCACGGGCCATTGACGCCGCCCGCGAAGGCCGTTTAGCTTCCGGGGAACCTCATTGAAACCTTTCACGATGCGAAAACCTTTCACGGCGCCGGGCGCTCGGCCCGCCGCCGCCGAGGAGCCCGCCATGAACCAGCCCTCCCCGGGCCCACGCCACGGTCCTGGCCCTGAAGGACGTGAGCAAGTCCTTCGGCGCCGTACGGGCCTTGCGGG
>NZ_LATD01000630.1 GCF_000981895.1 Streptomyces odonnellii
ACCCCGGTGCGGGCGGGGCTGACGGGCGGGGTGACGGGCGGGCATCAACCTCCTTGCGGGCGGCGGACGGTGGGCCAGCCGCTGAATGCCCGTCAGTGGCAATACATTGAGCGGGTACAGCAGGTATGGAGCAGGTACAGCAGGGCGGACCGGTGACTGCACAGGGGGCAGGGGTAGGGATGGACAGCGACGGCACGCACGACTCACGGGGCACCCGGGCCAACCCCGTGCCGCGCCCGGCAGGGCCGCCAGGACTGTCGGGGCCGCCGCCCATGCCGCCTCCGCCGTCCTCGGCGTCGTCGTTCGAGGCGGGGCTTCCGCCGGCCCCGGGCCACGCGCCGCACGTCGGCCCGACCCTGCGCGAGTGGCTGCACGTCCCGCGGGTCGCGGACGCCCCGGGGACCTGGGCGTACGGCCACCGGGCACGGCCCCCGGAGGAACCGGAGCGCGCCCCGCTGCGGCAACTGGTCAGCGGGGCGCTGATCTCGCTGCTGGCGGGGATGCTGCTGTGGTCGCTGCTGTGGAACGGGTATCTGGGCGGGTTCTGGCTGTGGCCGCTCTATATGTTCACGCCGGATTCGTGGCGCGGGACCATGGCCTCCGTCGTCGCCTCGTACTTCTGGTACGCGCTGCTCATCGGCGGCCTCCTGTTCGTCTTCGGCCGCCTCGGCCGCTGGCCCGAGCTCGCCCGGCGCCTGCTCCGCCGCGGCCCCGGCGACGCCCCCCGGGAGACCGCCCCGCCGCACCCCGAGCCCGAGGACGATCTCGCCGAGTGGCCCGAGCTGCGGGCCGCCGGGCTCGGGGACGTCGCCGCCAGGCTCGCGTCCGAGGTGCGGGACGGGCGTATGAACGATGTCGACTACGCCCGGATCCGCCGCGCCTGGCACTCCGTACGGGCCGATCCCTCGCGGCTGACCGCCTTCACCGAGGCCGTGCGCGGCAAGGGCGCCGGGGCCTGTGTCCACCCCTCCGGCCACCGTGACCTGCCCGTCCGCGCCGCCCGGCACGATCTGCTCGTACGGCAGGTCAGGATCGGTACGGTCCACGACGGCGAGCGCAATCCGTACCCCCGGCGGGGCACCGGTCTCGCGCTGGATCCGGTGCTGCTCGGCACCTCGCTGCTGGCCGTGGGTCCGCCCGGCGCGGGCAAGACGCACACCCTCGTACGGCCCGTCGTCGAGTCGCTCGCGCTCCAGGCGCTCGCGGGCCAGGCGGCCGTCATCGTGGTCTGCGCCGCGGGCACCCAGTTCGGCCCGGACAGCGCCTTCGACGTCGTGGTGCGGCTCGGCGACCCGGAGTCGGTGTACGACCTCGATCTGTACGGCGGGACCAACGACCCCGACGAGGCCGCCGCCGTACTCGCCGAGGGCCTCGTCGGTGATCTGACGGACACCGACAGCCGGCGGGCCACCACCGCGCTCGCCCAGCTCCTCGGCCCCTTCCGCGTCGCGCACGGCCGTCTCCCCGCCGTACCGGAGCTGCGGGAGCTGCTCGACGGCTCGCCCACCGCGCTGGCCGCCCTGCGAGAGGCACTCGACGCCGGGGGACACCACGCCATGCGGCGCGAACTCGACGCGCGCGAGCGGCAGTCGGGCGCGCCCGGCGATCCGGGGCGGGCGCTCGCCGACCGGGTCGCGCTGCTCGACCGGCCCGCCTTCGCGGGGTTCTTCGACACCACCGGCAGGACCAGGCCGTTCTCGCTGCGCACCCTGGAGCACCCGCTGCGGGTCCGTATCGACCTGCCGGAGCGCGGCCACGCCGAGGCCTCGCGGATGCTGGCCCGGCTGATACTGGCCCAGTTCACGGCGAACGCGGCGACGCGCAACGACCGCTCCCTCTTCGCCTGCCTCGCCCTGGACGACGCGACCCGCACCCTCACCCCCGAGACCCTGCGCGGGGTGCAGCGGCTGCGCTCGGCGAACGCGGGCGCGGTGCTCACCCTCCGTACGCTCGACGATGTGCCCGAGGCACTGCATACCGTGCTGCTCGGGGCCGTCGGCTGCCGGATGGCGTTCTCCGGGATCACCACCTGGGACGGAAAGCGCTTCGCCGAGGCGTGGGGCACCGAGTGGGTGGAGACCCGGGACGTCACCCAGCGGACCGTCTTCGCCGACCAGCCGCTGACCCGGGCGATACACGCCTTCCGGAAGCTGGTCACCGGCAAGGCCGTGACGACGGACGCGGTGACCGTACGGAAGGTCGAGCGCGAGCGCTGGTCGGCCTCCGAGCTGGCTCACTCGGTCCCGGCCGGGCACGCGGTGCTGTCGCTGCGGACGGTGGGGGGCGAGCACGCGCCGCCGCTGCTGGTGGACCTGCGGGGGTGAGGCCTCCGTTCGGAGCGCGAGGGGCGGCGGCCGGTCGTCCGATCGTACAATCTGGCAGAATCGGGTGATGCCGTTCATACGGGACGGCACAGTCGTTCATGGGTGGCCGGTCCTGTTCCGGCGCCCTGCCCGTCCGCTGCCGAAGGCCCTACGGTTCCACCATGCCGCCCACCCTCGCCTCCCTCGTCCAGCATTCGGCGCTCAACCTCACCGTGCGCGCGGGGGAGGACCGGCTCCGGACGCCCGTGCTCTGGGTCCACGCCAGTGAGCTGGCCGACCCCGTCCCGTACATGGAGGGCGGCGAGCTTCTCCTCATCACCGCCACGGGCCTCGACGCCGAGGATCCCGAAGCGATGCGGCGGTACGTACGGCGGCTCGTGGACGCCGGGGTCGCCGGGCTCGGCTTCGCCCTCGGCGTGAACTACGAGGACATCCCCGAGGCGCTCGTCACCGCCGCCCGCGAGGCAGGGCTGCCGCTGCTGGGCGTGCCGCGCCGTACGCCGTTCCTCGCCATCAGCAAGGCCGTGTCCGCGGCGATCGCGGCCGACCAGTACCGCGCGGTCACCGCCGGGTTCGAGGCCCAGCGCGAACTCACCCGCGCCGCGCTCACCGAGGGCCCCGAGGCGCTGCTGGCCCGGCTCGCCGGATACGTGGACGGCTGGGTGGCGCTGTACGACGCGTCCGGCGCGGTCGTCGCCGCCGCGCCCGAGTGGGCCGCGCGCCGGGCCGCCCGGCTGTCGGCCGATGTGGAACGGCTCCGGGAGCGGCCCGCGCCCGCCAGCGCGGTCCTCGGCGGCGCCCCGGGCGCGCACGCCGACGACCGGGTGGAACTCCAGTCCCTGGGCACGGGCCGGCGCGTACGGGGCGCGCTCGCCGTCGGTACGGAAGCGGCGCTCGGCACGGCGGAGCGGTACGCGGTCCACTCGGCGGTCGCCCTGCTGACGCTGACCACGGAGCGCTCGCGCGGCCTGCGGGCGGCGGAACAGCGGCTCGGCTCGGCGGTTCTGCGGATGCTGCTGTCCGGCCAGCCTGACCACGCGCGGGCGGTGGCGGGCGATCTGTACGGGCGGCTGCTCGACGCCCCGTTCCGGCTGCTGATAGCGGAGTCGGCGGAGAGCGCGGACGACGACCCGCTGCCCACGGTCGCCGAGACGCTGGAGGCGGCGGCCGCCCGCGCTCGGGAGGCGGTGCTGGCCGTCCCCGACGGCGACGGGCGCCTGACGGTGCTCGCGGTGGACGGCGGAGCGGTGGTCACGGCGGCGGAGACGTACGCGGCGGGGAAGGCGGAGCCGGCGGGCGTGGTGATCGGCCTGTCCGCGCCGACGGGCCCGATCGCCGCGTCGGGCGCGTACAAACAGGCCGAACAGGCGCTCTCGGTGGCCCGCCGCCGTGGCCGCGCCCTCGTCGAGCACGAGGAACTGGCCACGGGCTCGATCCTCCCTCTCCTCGCGGACGACGCCGTCCGTGCCTTCGCCGACGGCATGCTCCGCGCCCTCCACGACCACGACACCAAGGGCCGCGGCGACCTCGTCGCCTCCCTCCGCGCCTGGCTCTCCCGGCACGGCCAATGGGACGCCGCAGCCGCCGACCTGGGCGTCCACCGCCACACCCTCCGCTACCGCATGCGCCGGGTGGAGGAAATCCTCGGCCGCTCCCTGGACGACCCGGACGTACGGATGGAGCTGTGGCTGGCCCTGAAGACGACGACGCGGCCGGGTGCGGAGGAACAACGGAAGTAGGCCCGTGCGGGCGCGCCCGCACGGGCCCACTCCCGTT
>NZ_LATD01000631.1 GCF_000981895.1 Streptomyces odonnellii
CTCGCGCAGCGCCCCGCACACCTCCCCCACCGTCGCCCGCGCCCCGAGCGCCGACTTCATCGGGGGCAGCACATTGTCCGTGCCCTCCGCCGCCTTCTTCAGCGCGGTCAGCGCGCCGTCCACCGCCGCCCGGTCGCGGTCGGCGCGGAGCCGGGCCAGCCGGGCCGCCTGCCGGGCCTCGATCGCGGGGTCGACACGCAGCGGGCTGTACGGTTCCTCCTCGTCCAGCGTGAAGCGGTTGACCCCGACGACCACCCGCTCCCCGTTGTCCGTCTCCCGCGCCACCGCGTACGCGCTGCGCTCGATCTCGTCCTTCTGGAAGCCCCGTTCGATCGCCCCGACCGCGCCCCCCAGCTCCTCGACCCGGCCCATCAGCGCCACGGCCGCCGCCTCCACCTCGTCCGTCATCCGCTCGACGGCGTACGAACCGGCGAACGGGTCGACGGTCGCGGTGACATCCGTCTCGTAGGCGAGGACCTGCTGTGTACGGAGGGCGAGCCGGGCGGCCTTGTCCGTCGGCAGGGCGATGGCCTCGTCGTACGAATTGGTGTGCAGCGACTGCGTACCGCCGAGGACCGCCGCGAGCCCCTGTACCGCCACCCGTACCAGATTGACCTCGGGCTGCTGCGCGGTGAGCTGCACCCCGGCGGTCTGGGTGTGGAAGCGCAGCATCTGCGACCTGGGGTCGCGGGCGCCGAACTCGTCGCGCATGATCCTGGCCCAGATCCGGCGCGCGGCACGGAACTTGGCGATCTCTTCGAGGATCGTCGTGCGCGAGACGAAGAAGAAGGAGAGCCGGGGGGCGAAGTCGTCGATGTCCATGCCGGCGGCGACGGCCGTCCGTACGTACGCGATGCCGTCCGCGAGCGTGAACGCGATCTCCTGCACGGGCGTGGCACCGGCCTCGGCCATGTGGTAGCCGGAGATCGAGATGGTGTTCCACTTGGGGACCGCTGCACGGCAGTACTGGAAGATGTCGGCGGTCAGCCGGAGCGAGGGCTTGGGCGGGAAGATGTACGTACCCCGGGCGATGTACTCCTTGAGCACGTCGTTCTGGATGGTGCCCGTCAGCGCGGAGGCGGGTACGCCCTGCTCCTCGGCGACGAGCTGATAGAGCAGCAGGAGGAGGGCGGCGGGGGCGTTGATGGTCATCGAGGTGGAGACCCGGCCGAGCGGAATCCCGTCGAACAGCACCCGCATGTCGTCGACGGAATCGATCGCGACGCCGACCTTGCCGACCTCGCCGCTCGCGATCGGTGCGTCGCTGTCGTGCCCCATCTGGGTCGGCAGGTCGAAGGCGACGGACAGTCCGGTGGTGCCGTGGGCGATCAACTGCCGGTAGCGGGCGTTGGATTCGGCGGCGGTGCCGAAGCCGGCGTACTGGCGCATCGTCCAGGGCCGGCCGGTGTACATCGTCGGGTACACCCCCCGGGTGAAGGGGTACGAGCCGGGCTCGCCGAGCTTCTCCCGCGGATCCCACTCCGCGAGCGCGCCGGGCCCGTACACCGGCTCGACGGGCAGCCCGCTCTCACTGACCCGTACGGTCCGTGCCCCGCCGGGTCCGTCGGTCCCGGAGCCCCGGGCACTGCCGGGTTCGCGCGCCACCATCTTCTCCGCCTCCTGCCGCACAACGACCGCCACGGTCCGTATCCCTGACGGACTGTAGTGGGGTATGAACGGAGGGCGTCGGGGCACACGCGGGCCGACAGCTCCCGGCCGCGTGGCGGGAGGAGGTTGAACGCGCCGAAAGTCGACGGGAAGGCGGTCCGAAACCTTCCTTCGGGCTTGGGCAATCATGCCGGGCGGCAAGCTGTCTGAGAGAAGACTGAAGGAACACGCTTCATGGGACGCGGGAGAACCGGAAACAAGGGGGACGACCATGCTCAGGACATCCGCCCTACGCGCGGGATGCGCCGCCGTCGCCGTGCTGGCGGTGAGTACGGGCTGTACGGTGCCGGCCGACGGCGGCGGGGCGGCGGGCGACGGGAAGCCGGGCGGGAGCGCGGTGGGGGCACCCGCCACTCCGACGAGCGAGCCGGCGGCGCCGTCGCCCACGGAGTCCGCGGAGCCTTCGGTACGGCCGGCCGCCGACCGTACGACACCGCCCCCGGCGCCCGAGCCCACACCGAGCGGGACCACACCCACGTGGTCGCCGTCGCCGGAGCCCTCCGAGACCTCCGAGGCCCCGGACCCGAAGCCCGAACCGCTGATGGAGAGCGGCGACGAGAGCGGCCAGGTGCGCGAACTCCAGGCCAGGCTGCGGCAGATCGGCCACTTCGACCGCAACCCCACGGGCTACTACGGCTCCGTGACCGCGGCGGCCGTCTCGTCGTTCCAGGGCAAGCGGGGCCTGCCCCGTACCGGCGAGACGGACATCCTCACCTGGCAGAGGCTGCTGGACAGGACGGACGAGCCGACCCGCGACGAACTGTTCCCGCCCACCACCAGGCCGGTCGCCGCCCCCGACCCGCGCTGTCTGAAGGGCCGGGTGATGTGCATCAGCAAGAACAGCCGCACCCTGGCGTGGATGGTCGACGGCAAGGTCCGCTCCGCGATGGACGTCCGCTTCGGCTCCGAGTACACCCCGACCCGCGAGGGCACGTTCTCGGTCGGCTGGAAGTCCCGCGACCATGTCTCGACGATCTATGACACCCCGATGCCCTACGCCATGTTCTTCAGCGGTGGCCAAGCGGTCCACTACTCCGCGGACTTCGCGGCCAAGGGCTACGAGGGCGCGTCGCACGGCTGCGTCAACGTCCGCGACAAGGCGAAGATCTCGGCCCTGTTCAACGAGGTCCGCAACGGCGACAAGGTGGTCATCTACTGGTGAGACCCGGCGCGGTGGCGAGTGGCGCGGGCGGGACCGGGGGAACGTGTCCCGCCCGCGCCGGTGCGCTGAGCCGTAGGTACGGGGGGAACCCCGGCTCGATGCGCGGCCGATGACCAGTCGGCTTACTCCTAACTGCGCCGGCGCCTGGAAAAACGTCACACCTTAATGGGCGCGGAGGCATAACGGCTGGTCAGGAGGGTATGAGAAAAGGTTCCGTGGAGCCCGGGTGAGGATTCGGGGCAGGGTCCTGGTGGGGGTTCCTGGGGGTTTCCGACGGTACGGGGGGCGCGTCCGGCG
>NZ_LATD01000632.1 GCF_000981895.1 Streptomyces odonnellii
CCCCCGGGACCACGCCCGACCCCGCACCCGCCACCGCACCGAGCACCGTGCCGAGCACCGCCCCCGGCCTGCTGATCGAGGTCGACGGCCACCCCGCCACCGAGGCCGACCTGCGCCTTCGCGCGCTCGACACCTACGGGCACTTCACCGCGATGCAGATCAGGGACGGCCGGACGCGCGGCATGGACCTCCATCTCGCCCGTCTCGACGCGGCGACCCGTGAACTGTTCGGCACCGGTCTGGACGGCGAGCGGGTACGGGCCGCGCTCCGGCATGCGCTCGACGGGGTACGGGACGCCTCGGCCCGGGTGTATGTCCACTGGCGGGACGAGACAAACGGCGTGCCCGGGTCACCCGTACCAGGCGGACCGACCGGTACGGGTGACCCGAGCCTGATGGTGACGGTACGGCCACCGGCTGTCCTGGACCGCCGGCCGCGGAGCATGATGTCCGTTCCGTACCAGCGCCCGGTCCCGCACATCAAGCATCTCGGCGGCTTCGCCCAGATTCACTACGGCCGGGTCGCACAGCTCGCCGGTTTCACCGACGCGCTGCTCACCGGTCCCGGCGGAGTGGTGTCGGAAGGGGCGATCGCGAACATCGGCTTCTGGGACGGCACTTCGGTGGTCTGGCCGGACGCGCCCGCCCTGACCGGCGTCACCATGGCCTTGCTGAAGCCGCGCCTCCCGGCTGCCGGGATCCCCTCGGTCCGGCGCGCGGTCACACTGGCGGACCTGCCGCTGTTCCGGACGGCCTTTGTCACCAACTCGCAGGGGATCGCACCGGTGGGCCGGATCGACGAGACGGTCTTCCCGGGGGACGCGGAACTGCTGAAGACGGTGACAGAGGTGTACGAGGGCGTGGAGTGGGACGGCATCTGACCGAAGGTGCCCGCGGATGCCCCGCATCTGGCCGCGCCTGACCGAAGCCGCCCGCAGACGCACCACTTCCGGCCGCGCCCGACCGAAGCTGCCCGCAGACGCACCGCATCCGCCGCGCCTGACCGAAGGTGCCCACAGATGACCGCCGGCGAGCCGCCACGTACACCCCGCAAGCCCCGCCCCGTCCGTCACCCGTCCGTCACCCGTTCGGCACGCGGCGCACAATCAGCCCTGGTCACCCGCTGTCAACATCCGTGACCTGCGACAACGCCGGTCCGCCCGCGCGATGCGCCGAATCGGGCCGACGCTTCTGATCGCCCATCAGCAGGCGTACGCACCGTGGGGCCCGTTATCTCTGAGAGGACGAAGAACCGCGCTCCCCCGAGATCTCCCCACCCCTCGGGACGCCTTTCCGGAGGACTGGATTCATGAGCTTCTACCGCGGCCGCCGGCGCTGCAAGGACACCTGCGACTACGACTACGACAGCAAATACGGTTACAACTACCAGCAGGGTTACGGCTATTACTGCAGCAGGCACCGGGGCAGCTCGGGCTGGACCATAGCCGTGGCCCTCTGTATCGGCGTCTGGCTGATGGGAAACGGCTCCAAGCCGGTCACCCCGCCCGCGCCGTCCGCCTCGAAGGCCTTCGGCGACACCGGCTCCGGCCTCGGCGACACCGACACCGACACCCGCTCAAGCCACCGCGGAACCGGCCCGGGCCCCGGCACCGGCTCCAGCCCCCGCCACCGCGACTCCGACGCGGCTCACTTCGTCGCCCCCGCCC
>NZ_LATD01000633.1 GCF_000981895.1 Streptomyces odonnellii
GCGGGGCGCCGGGGAGCCGGGCAAGGCCCTCGCGGGTTCCGGGTCCGCCGTCGACGAGGCAGCGGCCGTGGGTGCGGCGCTTCCGTCGGCCGAACTGCTGTACCGGTGGCGTGACGGCCGTGCACGGCTGCGCGATGCCTTGTCGGGGGCGGCGCCGGGTGCGCGTTTTCCGTGGTTCGGGCCGCCGATGAGTGGCGCCTCGATGGTGACCGCGCGGCTGATGGAGACATGGGCGCACGGCCAGGACATCGCGGACGCGCTGGGCGTACGGCGCGAACCGACCGCGCGGCTGCGGCATGTGGCGTGGATCGGCGTACGGGCACGCGACTACGCCTACCTCGTACGCGGCGAGCAGCCGCCCGCCGACCCCTTCCGCGTCGAACTCACTGGCCCGGGCGGGGAGTTCTGGGCGTACGGCCCGGAAGCCGCGGCCCAACGGGTGACCGGCTCGGCGCTGGACTTCTGCCTCCTGGTCACGCAGCGGGCGCACCGTGCGGATGTGTCGGTACGAGCGGAGGGCCCGGACGCGGACCACTGGCTGGACATCGCCCAGGCCTTCGCGGGCCCGGCGGGCAAGGGCCGCGAGCCCAAGGGGGCGTGATGGCGAAGCCCATGCGGGCCGAGGCTGTGCCGGGCGGGCCGCCCATGTCGGCAGGCCCTGTGTCCCGTGGCGCTGTGTCTGCCGGGCCTATGTCGGCCCACACCATGTCTGCCGGACCCATGTCGGTGGGCGCTGTGCCCCGCGGCGCTGTGTTGGGCGGCAACACGTGGGGCGGGGCCATGTCGGCGGAGCCCATGTCGCGCGGGGCTATGTCGGGCGGTGCTGTGCTGGGCGGGCCGCCCATGTCGACGGAGTCCATGGCGGGCGGGCCCATGTTGGGCGGCGACATGGCGGGCGGCCATATGTCCTCCGGCACCATGTCGGGCGGCCACATGGTCTCCGACCACATGTCCTCCGGCCACACGTCTCCTGACGCCATGTCGGCCCGGACCGCACTCATCGGCGCGAGCCCGGAGGTGCTGCGGATCGGGAACGCGTCCGGGTTTTACGGCGACCGGTTCGACGCGTTGCGGGAGATGCTGACCGGAGGGCAGCTCGATGTGCTCACCGGGGACTATCTCGCCGAGCTGACCATGCTCATTCTCGGGCGGGACCGGATGAAGGACCCGGGCGCCGGGTATGCCAAGACGTTTCTGCGGCAGTTGGAGGAGGGGCTCGGGCTCGCCCATGAGCGGGGCGTCAGGATCGTCACCAACGCCGGTGGTCTGAATCCGGCCGGACTCGCCGCCGCGATCAGGGAGTTGGCCGTACGGGTGGGCGTACCGGCGCGGGTCGCGCATGTCGAGGGTGACGATCTGCGGGGCCGGAAGGAGTGGGGCGACGGCGTTCTCACCGCCAACGCCTACCTCGGCGGCGCCGGGATCGCCGCGTGTCTGCGCGCCGGGGCCGATGTCGTGGTCACCGGCCGGGTCACCGACGCGGCGCTCGTCACCGGCCCGGCCGCCGCCCACTTCGGCTGGGACCTCCCCCCGGACCCCGGTGACATCGCCGGCCCCGCCGGCCCGGACCGTCCCGCCGGCTCGTACGCTCCAACCGACCCGCACGGCCCCGCACGCCTCCACGCCCTCGCACGCCTCCACGCCCTCGCCGGTGCCGTTGTCGTCGGGCATGTCCTGGAGTGCGGGACCCAGGCCACCGGGGGGAACTACTCCTTCTTCACCGCGCACGACACCCGCCACCCCGGCTTCCCCCTCGCCGAGATCCACGCCGACGGGTCCGCCGTCATCACCAAGCACCTCGGTACGGGCGGGGTCGTCGACATCGGGACCGTCACCGCGCAGTTGCTGTACGAGACCGGGGGCGCCCGGTATCCGGGGCCCGATGCGACCGCGCGGCTCGACACCGTACGACTGGCACAGGAAGGGCCGGACCGGGTCAGGATCTCGGGCGTACGGGGCGAACCGCCGCCCGCCACCCTCAAGGTCGGGCTGACCAGGATCGGCGGCTGGCGCAACGAGGTCGTCTTCGTTCTCACCGGGCTCGACATCGAGGCCAAGGCGCGGCTGGTGCGCGAACAGGTGGAGGACGCGTTCGGCGGACGGCGCCCGGCCGAGGTGCGCTGGGAGCTGGCCCGTACGGACCGGCCCGACGCGGACACCGAGGAGACCGCAAGCGCCCTGCTGCGTCTTGTCGTCCGCGACAGCGATCCGGAGGCGGTGGGCCGTGCCGTCACCGGTGCGGCGGTCGAGCTGGCGCTCGGCAGTTACCCCGGTTTCCATGTCACCGCGCCTCCGGGCAAGGGCGCGCCGTACGGGGTCTTCGAAGCGGTGTACGTCGACCCGGCGGAGGTCCCGCACACGGCCGTACTGCCGGACGGCCGACGGCTGGCGGTACCGAGCCCCGTAGAAGATCCGGTGCCAAGCCCCGTGCCGAGTCCCGCGCCAGGCCCGGCGCCGAGCCACGTACCAGATCCCGTGCCAGGTCCGGCGCCAAGCCCCGTATCAAGCCCGGTGCCGAGCCCCGTACCAAGTCCCCTACGTACCAAGGCGCTTGAGCCCGCATCCCCTCCCGAGGTCCCCGACCCCCTCCCGTCCGGGCCCCCCACC
>NZ_LATD01000634.1 GCF_000981895.1 Streptomyces odonnellii
CCCTGCTCAACGCGCCCCCCGCCCGCGGCCCGGTTCTCCCGGCCCGGCGCTGACGTCACTCCCCGCCGTCCTCCCGGCCGGCGTTCCCGCCCGTCCCTCGTGCCCCTCCCGTCTCCCCCGCCATCCCGGCCGCCGCCTCGTGCATCGCGAGTTCCAGCAGGGACGGGTCGGTGAGGGTGCCCGCGCCGTCCGGCGGGATCAGCCAGCGCATCCCGCCGCTCGCCCGGCCCGGGTACGGGACGACGATCCAGGTGCCGTGGCCCGCCCCTCGTACCCCCGTACCGAGCCAGCGGGCAGCGGTCCCCGGCGGTACGAAGAAGCCCATCCGGGAGTCGCCGAGGTCGGCCAGGACCGGTCCTGGCCGGTCGACGAGCCTGGTCAGCACGTCGAGGGTCGGATAGCCGAGATTGGCGGGAAGGATCAGTACGTCCCAGCGGCGGCCGGCGGGGAGGAGCGCGATCCCGAGCGGATCGCGTTCCCATTCCCACCGGCAGGCCTCGGGATCCGGCGCCACCGATGCCAGCCACTCCACCGCGCCGTGTGCGCCCGAGCCAGTCATGTGCCCGGCCTCCCATCCGTATTGTTGGACAGTGTGTCCACAAGAGGCGAGACACCGGTGGCGCCGGTCGATGACGCAGGTTCGGGCGACCACTTGCCAGTGATCTGACTCACACGGAAGCGGTGCGAGGGCTTCCAACGCGCTCGCCGGGGTGCTCCGTTCACCACCAGGACGTGGGATAGACCTCTCGCTGGAGACGGGACGAAAGCATCTGCACCAGTACGAGCAGCGCCGCGCCGACGGCCAGCAGGGGTACGAAGCTGTTGGCGGGCGGGTCGGTGAGCATGATCATGACAGCGGTTGCCATGGCCGGCGGATGGGCCGCCCTGACCAGGAGCGCGAATCCGCAGGCCGCCCCGCAGGCCACGGCGGCGGCCCAGGGGCCGTGCCAGCCGAGGGCGAGAACCCCGAAGCTGACAAGGCACGACAGCATATGGCCGCCGATGACATGGCGAGGCTGTGCGACCGGCGCCTCGGGGGTCGCGGTAATGATCGCCGTCGTGGCCGCGAGCGGCGGTATCAGCACGGTCTGGTCGGTGAGTGTCCCGACGGCCACCAGGACCGCCAGCGCGAACGACGTGGTGATGGCCGCCGAGGCGACCCTCGCCGGATGGGCCGGGACACTTCCGCCCTTGGCAGGCCGGACAAACCTCATGAGTCCGACGCTCTCGCCCGGCAGGAAGGCATGCTGTGGCAGAGCGCCGTCAAGGCGCGCGGAATCAGCACGGGAACAACTCCAAAACCGTCCCCGCTTCCTGACCACGGCGGCTCGTCGTCCGTGAAGCCGGGGAACACACCCAAGATCTTGAGGCCGCCGGCCACGGCCTGTCCAAGTCGGGCTTTCGATCGCTTGATCGACGCCGTCGATCGATGCGGCGTGCGGTGTCACCACCGGTAGCACGGAGCCTGGGCCCTGTCCGGACAGGCCCTAGTAGTGCTTCGTTAGGTTGGTTTGATCGTGCGGTTGGTGG
>NZ_LATD01000635.1 GCF_000981895.1 Streptomyces odonnellii
CCCCCGTCCCCCTCACTCCTCGTCCGGTCACCCACCATCGGAGACACCCGTGAACCTCACCTTCCACTGGTTCCTGCCCACCTACGGGGACAGCCGTCATGTCGTCGGCGGCGGCCACGGTCTTCCGGCCGGCGCGGCCGGCGGACAGCGGCCCGCGACCCTCGGCTATCTCACCCAGATCGCCCGCGCGGCCGAGCAGTTGGGCTTCGAAGGCGCGCTCACCCCGACCGGCGCGTGGTGCGAGGACGCCTGGCTCACCACCGCGATGCTGGCGCGCGAGACCGAACGGCTGAAGTTCCTGGTCGCGTTCCGGCCGGGCATCCTCTCGCCGACCCTGGCGGCGCAGATGGCCGCCACCTTCCAGCGGCACGCACCGGGGCGGCTGCTGCTCAATGTGGTGACCGGCGGTGAGAGCCATGAGCAGCGCGCGTACGGCGACTTCCTGGACAAGGACGCGCGGTACGCCCGTACCGGCGAGTTCCTGGAGGTCGTCCGGGCCCTGTGGCGCGGCGAGTCGGTGACGTTGAAAGGTGAGCACGTCCAGATCGAGGACGCCAAGCTGGCGCGGGTGCCCGATCCGGTGCCGCCCGTCTACTTCGGCGGCTCGTCACCGGCGGCCGGCGAAGTCGCGGCCCGGCACAGCGATGTCTATCTGACCTGGGGCGAACCGCCCGCGCAGGTCGCCGAGAAGATCGCCTGGATCCGTGAACTGGCGGCGCGCGCGGGCCGTTCCGTGCGGTTCGGCATCCGGCTGCATGTCATCACACGCGACACGTCCGCGCAGGCGTGGGCGGAGGCGCAGCGGCTGCTGGACGGTTTCTCCGAGGAGGCGGTACAGGCCGTCCAGGCCGGACTGGCGCGGAGCGAGTCCGAGGGGCAGCGCCGGATGCTCGGTCTGCACGGCGGCAGCACCGCGAATCTGGAGGTCTCGCCGAATCTGTGGGCGGGCATCGGGCTGGTGCGCGGCGGGGCGGGGACGGCTCTGGTCGGCAGCCACGCCGAGGTGGCGGAGCGCATCGGCGAGTATCACCGGCTGGGGATCGACGAGTTCATCATGTCGGGGCATCCGCATGTGGAGGAGGCGTACTGGTTCGGCGAGGGGGTCCTTCCCCTGCTGGCCGACCAGGGGCTGTGGCGGCACCCGGCGGCGGAGGCGGGGGAGCGGCCGGCGACGGCGGAGGTGCCGTTCGTGGGGCGGTGAGGTCCATGGGGCGGTAACGGCGTAAGGGGGCGGTAGGG
>NZ_LATD01000636.1 GCF_000981895.1 Streptomyces odonnellii
GGTCACCGGCGGCCGAGGGCCCGGGGGCCCCAGACCCCCCGGGGCCCCCGGGCCCTCGGCCACCGGTGACCTCCCGCTCTCCGACTACCGGCGCGCGGGCGTCGCCCCGACCGTCCCCATCGACCGCAGATAAGGAAGGACCCGCTCGGACACTCCGGCCGGCGGCTGGATCCCCAGCCGCTCCAGCCGGGCCGTCCTCAGCCAGGGCCGGGTCGGCCTGAGCGCGCCGGACTCCGTCCGCGGTCCCCGCGACGGCCGGAGCAGGGAGAGGGGAAGGCCCGCCGCTTCCGCGATCTTCCTGCCCCAGACGTACTTCGTCACGCCTTCCTGGGCGGCCACATGGAGGATGCCGCCGAGATCCGCGGCGAGGGCCCTCTCCAGCGTGCGGGCCACATCGCTCGTCCAGGTCGGCTGGCGTACGAGCCGGTCGTCCAGTTCGAGGGAGACCTCGTTCCTGAGCGCCTGGAGGACGGACTCGGTCCAGTTCGGGCCGCGCCCCGGCACCCGCTGCCCGTAGAGCACGGGGAGGCGGACGATCAGATGGTCGGGGACCCGGGACGTGTGGAGTTCACCGCCGCGTTTTGTCTCCCCGTAGATCTGGAGCGGAAGCGGGGCGGCCTTTTCCTCGTACCCGTCGGGGGCGGTGCCGTCGAAGACGTACTCCGTGGAGATGTAGACGAGTTTCACCCCGCGGCGGGCGCACTGCTCCGCCACGATCCTGGTGGTCTCGGCGTTCACCCGGCGGGCCATCTCGGGGTCGTCCTCGCACTGCTGCACATCGGCGTTCGCCACACAGTGGACACATACGTCCAGGGACTGTTCCGCGAAGAACGCCTCCACGTCCCGGCGGGAACCGGCTTCCATACGGCGGCAGTTCGGCTGGTCCTGGGAGTAGGACCAGCCGAGCACCTCATTGCCGACGGCGGACAGAGTGGTCATCAGCTCGGCCCCCAGCATGCCGCCGGCGCCGGTCACGAGAATCCTTCGAGGCATGTCGTCTCTTCTCCGCCGCTCTGGGTGCCTGCGGCATCGTCGGGGCGTCAAGGCGCGCGACATGGCGCGGCTGTGGTGGTGAAGCGTGGTGAATCCGGGGCGGTGGGGTGAATCCGGAACGCTTCGAAGTGCTTCGGAGCGCACCGGGGTGACCGGGGGTGGTCATGGGGGACCGCGGACGGAGGCCTGG
>NZ_LATD01000637.1 GCF_000981895.1 Streptomyces odonnellii
CGTCCGGCAATTGAGGACGGACCGGCACCCCGGGCGGGCCCGGGAAAACACCGCACCCCGCACCCCTAGCCGGGAGGCGGCTGCGCGTCGCGGAACGTGCGCCGGTCCGCACCCCTCGGCGGCGCGTCCGCCAGCGCCACCACCCTCGCGTCCCGCCCCGCCACCACCGGCACCCGCGACCGCGCCCCCTTCGCCCGGTACTGCGCCGCGTCCGCCAGGCGGAAGAGGCGGCGGGCCGAGCGGACCTCGCCGATCGGGTCGCCCGTCGAGGCGATACCGCACGCCACCCCCTCGCCCAGATTCAGCTCGCCGGCGCGCACACACAGCTCGTCCGCCACCGCGATCACCTCGTCCGCCGAAGGCCCCACCGCCACCAGGCAGAACTCGTCGCCGCCCAGCCGCGCCGCCAGCGCGCCCGGGAGCTTCGCGCCGCAGACCGACAGCACCGTGCCGAACCGTTCCAGCAGGCGGTCGCCGACCGCGTGCCCATGCGTGTCGTTGACCCGCTTCAGACCGTTGAGGTCGCAGACGACCAGACTGACGACCGCCCCTTCACGCCGGTGCCGGGCGACCGCCTCGTCGAGCCGTACATCCACCGCCCGCCGGTTCGCGAGCCCGGTCAGCGGGTCGGTGAAGGCGAGGCGGCGCACCTCTTCGAGCCGCTCGGTCTGCGCGAGCCCGGCCGCGACCACGGACGCGATGACGGTCGCGAAGTCCGCGTCGTCCCGGCCGAACACGGGCGCCCCCCGCGGCCGCGCCACATACAGCTCGCCCCACGCCCGCCCGTGCAGCACCACCGGCGCGACGACACAGCAGCCACGGCCGCGCCTGCGCAGAGCGGCGGCGCGCGGGCCGCCGCCACCGGAGCCCGGGCCCGACGGCGGCCCCGACGCCGTCTCGACCCACGCGCTCGGCCCGGCCCCCACCGCCCACCGCTCGTGCGGAAACTCCGCGATCTCCGGGAACTCGTGCACGGGATACGTCTCGTCCTCGGGGAACTCCTCCTCCCCCGCCGCCCGCTCCCCCGCGTTCACCAGCAC
>NZ_LATD01000638.1 GCF_000981895.1 Streptomyces odonnellii
GGCGCCTGGGGGCGGGCGTCGAGGAGGCGGCTGACGGCCTCGTCGGTGAGGTAGAGGCCGCGGAAGGCGTCGTCGGGGTTGGGATCGGTCTCCCGGCGGGCGGCGACGGCACGGCGGACGCGTTCCTCGACGAGGACCACCCGGTCCAGGAGGTGGCGCAGGCTCGGATCCTCTGTGACGGGGTTCTCCGCGGTCGGTTCCTCCGCGGTCGGTTCCTCCGCGGTCCAGTTCTCCGGGGTCGGGTCCTCAGCGGTGGGCTTCGCGGTGAGGGGGTTCGCGGTGATGAGGTGCTCCTGCGACGGCAACGGCGACAGCGACGGCAACAGAGATGGCGGCAGCGACGGGGGCGGGGGCGGCGAGGGCGGCGGCGACAACGGCGAGGTCACGGCCGGAGCCTCCACCCGTCCCGGCGCCGGCTCCGGTCCCGGCACCAGCCCCGGTACGGATGCCGGCTCCGTCGGCGGCCGGCCGCTCATGGTTCGCGGATACGGCGCGACATACCGGGGCGCGGGCGGCGACCGGGACCGTCCGCACCCTCGGCGCCCCCCGCCCCACGCCTGCCCCCATGCCCTTGCCCATGACCGTTCCCGGGCCCGGCACCGCCCGCCGCGCCGTTCGCGGAGGCGGCGTTGGCGGCGCCGGCGCCGTTGCCGGCGTCCACCGCCCGTTCGATCCCCTCCATACCCAGTCGCAGACCACCGTCCTCGGTGACCGGAGGCCCCACCGCGAACGTGCCGGCGCCGACGAGCGGGACGCTCACCACAAGGTCGAGCGAGGGTTTCAACTCGCCGCCGAGCGCGCTCCACACGTCCGCGAACGACCGGTCCTCCGGCGGCGGCAGCGCGATCGTCATCGGTACGGTCAGCGGCAACTCGGCCAGCTGGCCGGTCAGATGGGCCCTGGGCACCGCGTCGTGGCGCAAGAGGCACAACAGCAGGGACGACAGCAGCCGGTGCTCGTCCTCGGGACGCCGGGTCCAGGCGGTGATCAGATAGGACAGCTTGAAGTAGCGCGGCGGGCGGTGGCGGGCCACCACGGTGCCGCGCTCGCCGTACTCGTTGGACAGCCCGCGGGAGCGGCGGCGCAGATCCTCGCGGATGTCGTAGAGATACAGATTGACCGTGGGTGCGTTGACCTTGGCCGCCCACTCGCGGTTCGGCGCGTCGAACACGACACTGACCTGGGTGCCGCCCAGTGCCTCGCCCCGGACGAGGGAACGCAGGGCGTCGTCCACCTCGTGGATCACCGGTTCACCTCACTCCTCGCCCGCGCACCGCTCACGCCCGCCCCACCCACGCC
>NZ_LATD01000639.1 GCF_000981895.1 Streptomyces odonnellii
GTCGGGGGAGGTGGGGATGGTGGACCGGGAAGCCCGGAGCGGTCGCGAGGCCGGCGGGCCCGGCGGGGCCGGTACGGCGCGCGGGACCGACGGGGTCGGCACGGCCGCGGGCGGGGTCCTCGGCGGAGTCCGGCACGCTGCCGGAGCGCGGGCGCGCGGCGGCAAGCTGCCCACGCTCGAAGAGGTGGCGGCGCGGGCCGGGGTCGGCCGGGGCACGGTCTCCCGGGTGATCAACGGCTCCCCCAGGGTGAGCGCGCAGACCAGGGCCGCGGTCGAGGCGGCGGTCGCCGAGCTGGGGTACGTACCGAACCGCGCGGCCCGCGCACTCGCAGCCAACCGCGCCGACGCGATCGCCCTGGTGGTGCCCGAGCCGGAGGCGCGCTTCTTCGCCGAACCGTACTTCTCCGACATCGTCAGCGGGGTCGGCGAGGCCCTCGCGGACACCGGGATGCAACTGCTGCTCACCTTCGCGGGCGGCGCCCGCGAGCGCCGCCGCCTCGCCCAGTACCTGGCCGCGCACCGCGCCGACGGGGCGCTGCTGGTCTCGGTCCACGCGGACGACCCGCTGCCCGAGCTGCTGACCCAGCTCGGCATCCCGACGGTCATCAGCGGCCGGCGCTCGGCGGCCGAGCCGCTGCCCTCGGTCGACTCCGACAACACCGAGGGCGCCCGTACGGCCGTGGCCCATCTGCTCGCGCGGGGCCGCGGGACCGTCGCCACCATCACCGGCCGTCTGGACGTGTACGGCGCGGCCTGCCGCCTCGACGGCTACCGCCAGGCCCTCAGGGAGGCCGGGCAGCCGCCGGACGAGGGGCTCACGGCCGTGGCCGACTTCACCGAGGCCGGGGGCCGCCGCGCCATGACCGAACTCCTCGCCCGCCGCCCCGGCGTGGACGCGGTCTTCGCCGCCTCCGACGTGATGGCCGCGGGCGCCCGCCAGGTCCTCCGCGCGGCCGGGCGCCGTATCCCGGACGATGTGGCCCTGATCGGCTTCGACGACTCGGCCATCGCACGCCATATGGATCCGCCCCTGACCAGCGTCCGTCAGCCGATCGAGGAAATGGGCCGCGCGATGGCCCGGCTGGTGCTCACGGAAATAGCCACCCGCGCGACACCCCACCCGTCACCGCCGCACCAGATCGTGCTTCCCACCCAATTGGTCATCCGGTCCTCGTCCTGACGCCGGCCCCCGCCCGTCTACAACTCCTGTACACCCCTGCCCTTCCACCGGGCGTGCGACACCCCCGGGCGCGGGGGCCCGGAAGCGGCTTTGCGGGCGGCGCCGGGGAGGCCCGGAGAACGGCCGTGCGAACGTCCTGGGAAACGGCCCTGGAATCGGCCCTGGAAACGGTCTTGGAATCGGCCCTGGAAATCCGCCGGACCGGCTGGGAACGGGGCTGGAAACGATGAAGGGCTGACCCGGAAATTCCGGGTCAGCCCTTCATCACAGAGGGTGAGTAACGGGACTCGAACCCGCGACATCCTGGACCACAACCAGGTGCTCTACCAGCTGAGCTATACCCACCACGACCGGTCTTCCCGACCGGCCGAGAAAAAGTGTACAGGGTCCGCGAGGGTGCTCGCTCCAGCATTCGTGCGGGGGCGCGGGGCAGCGGGGCGGGTCAGGGCGCGGGGAGCACGTACTTCGCCGCGATCTGCTTCGCCGTTTCGGAGTCCGGGCCCGGAGCCGGTACGAAGACCGCCTCGCGGTAGTAGCG
>NZ_LATD01000064.1 GCF_000981895.1 Streptomyces odonnellii
GCACACTCCGGCGTTCCGCCGGGTTCGCGGCGGGGCTGTACGGGCTGGCCGATCTGGCGAGGGAGCGGGGCGGGCTCTGCGGCGCGCTGCGTTCGGAAGGCGCGGCCCGGCTGCTGGAGTCCGCCTGCCGCGCACCCGGCGCACGCCGGAGTGTGCAGTCCGCGACCGTGCCGGACTTCCTGGCCTTCGCCGAGCGGCTGGAGCGCGCCCTGCGCCCCCTCTCGCTGGACTGGTACGACGACGAGGCGCTGGGCGCGGCCGATCTCTGCCATGCCACGTCCGGCGGTTCCGCGGCCCTCCCCGGGCTGTTGGCCAAACGCTTCTTCGGGGTGCCGCTGCTGGTCACGGAGTACGGCGTACAGCTCCGGGCGCACTATCTCGCGAGCGCGGGCCTGGGCAGCGCTCCGGCGGACACGGCCCTGCTGAGTGCGCCGGTGCGCGCGCTGCTCGCGGCCTTCCAGGGGCTGTTGGCCGCCGAGGTCTACCGGCAGGCGGGTGTGATCACCCCGGGCAACACGCATGCGAGGCGATGGCAGGAGCGCTGCGGCGCCGACCGGGCCAGGCTGCGCACGGTCTACCCCGGTATGGAGGCGGAGCGTTTCTCCGCGGTGGCCGACGGCGCGGCGGGCAGCGATGCGGCGGATGGCGGCGCGGCCGGTGGCGGTGGGGCCGGGCGGCGCGGGCACCGGCCGCGATCCGGGGACTCTCGTCTGGGTCGGCAGGATCGAGCCCGCCAAGGATCTGGTCTCGCTGCTCCATGCCTTCGCCACGGTCCGCGCGGCCGAACCGGGCGCACGGCTCAGGATCGTGGGCGCCCCCGCGCAGGGGCCGGGAGCCGCCGCGTATCTGGCGCACTGCCGGGCCCTGGCCGCGCAGCTCTTCCCCGACGAGGCCGCCGACGCCCACTCGGTCGGCGACAACCCGGTCTCCTTCGAGGAGATCGGCGGGCCCGAGACGCCCGAACTGCCCGACGCCTACGCGGCGGGCGAGGTGGTCGTCCTCTCCAGCGTGGTCGAGGGCTTCCCGATCAGCCTGGTCGAGGCGATGTTCTGCGGGCGCGCGACGGTCTCCACGGATGTCGGCGCGGTCGTCGAAGTCATCGGCGGTACGGGGCTGGTGGTGCCCCCGCGCAATCCACGGGCACTCGCGGACGCCTGTGTCGCGCTGCTGCGCGACCCCGAGCGCCGTGCCCGGCTGGGGGCGGCGGCGCGCGCCCGCGCGCTGGAGCTCTTCACCGTCGAGCAGAACCTCGCGGCGTTCCACGAGATCTATCTGGAGCTGATCTCGCACGATCCCGTACGGCGCGCGGCGGACGGGGTGCCCTTCGCGCACCCGGCCGAGATGTACGCCCCGGTCCGCTGGACCGCCGGCCGTCCGGTGCCGCCGAGGCGCGCGCGGACCGGCGCGCGCGCCGGTGCGGGAGTGAAGGCGGGGCGGGGCGATGCGTGAGGAGGCGAAGCCCGCCGTCCGGCCCGGGACCCGCGGTACCGCCGATCCCGTCAAGGGGCTGCTGCACCGGCACAGGACGCTGTGCGAGCGGGCCGTCGACCCGCTGGAGATCGCCGCCGGGCTGGAGGCCCACGGGATCACCGACCGTACGGCGGCCCGCTTCCGGCACCGCGATGTCTTCTCGCTCGCCGAAGAGCTGTACGCACGCGTCCCGTACGGCGGGGAGGCGGCGGAAGGAGCAGCGGGCGAGGCGTGCGCTCCGGAATCCGCGCGCCCGGCGCACCGAACCGGAACGCGCCGCCCGGCCGGCTGGACGGTCCTCACCCTGCTGCCCGGAGCCGTGGCCTCCCTCACCCTCGCCGGACTTGAGCACAGCACCGGCCAGGGCCACCTCGCCGTGGGCCTCGCGGGATCCCTCGCCCTCACCGGGACCCTCGCCGCCTGTCTCCGCCGCGGCCCGCTGCGCGCGGAAGGCCGTACCGTCCCCGCCGCGGGCCTCTGGGTGCACTGGCTGCTGGCCTATCTCGTGTGCGGCGACGGACTGCTGGACGCCCTGGTCACCGGTGGCCCCGACGGCCCCTGGCCGGCGACCACCACCCCGCTGACCGCGCTGGCGTGCGCCGTCGCGCCCGCCGCCTGGTGCGCCCACCTCTTCTCCGTACGGTCCCGGCGCCGGCTCGCCGAGAGCCATGGGCTCGCCGACTTCACGGCCGGGGCGCGGCCCCTGCTGCTCGCTCTGGTGGCGCTGTACGCGGGCGCCGTCACCGCGCTCGCCATGGCCGCCGACCTGGTCTTCGACGAGGACGGCGCGCCCGCCGCCACCGTCGCCGTCGGCACGCTCTTCCTGCTGGCCCGGCTGCTCACCGTCCACGGTTTCCCCCATGCCGCGGCCACCGGGCTCGCCGCCGCCTCCGCCGTGGAGGTGCTCGCCTGCGTATCCGTGCTCGCGGGCCGCCTCCCCGGCTGCGACCTGCTCGCCGTCCCGGTCACCCACGCGGTCCAGACCTGGGGGCCGGCGTCCGTACCCGCCCTGGCCTGCGGAGCCGCCGCGTTCGGCCTGCTCGTACACGCCGCCGTCGCCCTCTCCCGGGCCTCGGCGCACACCTGACCCCGGCACCCCGAGACATCCACCCGGCACCACCATGAAGGAGACACCAGACATGACCCCGCAATCCCCAGCGCAGGCCCCCGCCATGGCCCGTCGGCACGGAAGGGCGGGGCGATGAGGGTCCTGCTGCTCGGTGCCAACGGTTTCCTCGGCCGCTTCGTGGCCGACCGGCTGCTCGCCGACCCCGCCGTGCACCTCACCGCGCTCGGCCGCGGCGACGACGCCGACGTACGGTTCGATCTCGCGGGCGGCAGCCCGGGAGCCCTCACCCGCTTCCTGGACGCCGTGCACCCCGGGGTTGTGATCAACTGCGCCGGGGCCACCCGCGGCGGCGCCCGCGAACTCACCCGGCACAACACCGTCGCCGTCGCCACCGTCTGCGAGGCCCTGCGCCGCAGCGGCTGCGGCGCCAGACTCGTCCAGCTCGGCTGCGCCTCCGAGTACGGCCCCTCCCCGCACGGCTCGTCCACCGCCGAGGACGCCGTACCGCGCCCCGGCGGCCCGTACGGGGTGAGCAAGCTCGCCGCGTCCGAGCTGGTCCTCGGCGCCGGGCTCGACGCCATCGTGCTCCGGGTCTTCTCGCCCGTCGGCCCCGGCACCCCCGCGGGCTCCCCGCTCGGCCGCCTCGCCGAGGCCATGCGCCGCGCCATGCAGGCCGGCGACGGCGAGCTGAAGCTCGGCGGGCTGGGCGTGCAGCGCGACTTCGTCGACGTACGGGACGTGGCGCGCGCCGTGCACGCCGCCTCGCTCTCCGCCGCCCAGGGCATCGTCAACATCGGCACCGGACGGGCGGTCAAGCTCCGGGACGCCGCCGCTGTCCTGGCGAGAGTCGCGGGCTATGCCGGCGCCCTGCACGAACTCGACCTGCCCCCGGGCCCGGTGCGCCCCGGCCACGCCACCATCGGCGCCCCCCGCAGCGAGCCGTCTCCGGAGCACATCGGCGCGGGCCCCTTCCCGTACCCCGACGGCTGCGGCGCCTGGCAGCAGGCGGACGTACGCACCGCCCGCGACCGGCTCGGCTGGCGTCCCCGGATCAATCTGGAGGAGTCCCTCGCCGACATCTGGATGGAGGCGGCGTGCCGTATCTGACCGGCGGGTTTCCGGCTGACCGGTTACTGGGACGGAAGCGTCTCGCGGGCCGGACCGGGTGTCTCGGAATGAGAAGGGCCGTGGCAGTGTTGCACGAAGAGCAACTCCATTCGATCCATCGGCCAACCCCCTGTTGAGGTCCCTGTGTCGCTGCCACCCCTGGTCGAGCCCGCCGCCGAGCTGACCGTCGACGAGGTCCGCAGGTACTCCCGCCATCTCATCATCCCGGACGTCGGGATGGACGGACAGAAGCGGCTGAAGAACGCGAAGGTGCTGTGTGTGGGTGCCGGAGGTCTCGGTTCCCCGGCTCTGATGTACCTGGCCGCGGCCGGTGTCGGCACGCTCGGCATCGTGGAGTTCGACGAGGTCGACGAGTCGAACCTGCAGCGCCAGATCATCCACAGCCAGGCCGACATCGGCCGGTCGAAGGCCGCGTCCGCGCGGGATTCCGTTCTCGGCATCAACCCCTATGTGAATGTGATCCTTCACGAGGAGCGGCTCGAAGCCGAGAACGTGATGGAGATCTTCTCGCAGTACGACCTGATCGTGGACGGCACGGACAACTTCGCCACCCGCTATCTGGTCAACGACGCCTGCGTGCTGCTGAACAAGCCGTACGTCTGGGGTTCGATCTACCGCTTCGACGGGCAGGCCAGCGTCTTCTGGTCCGAGCACGGCCCGTGCTACCGCTGCCTCTACCCGGAGCCCCCGCCGCCGGGCATGGTCCCCTCCTGCGCCGAGGGCGGCGTGCTGGGCGTGCTCTGCGCGTCCATCGGCTCGATCCAGGTGACCGAGGCGATCAAGGTGCTCACGGGCGTCGGCGAGCCGCTGGTCGGCCGGCTGATGATCTACGACGCCCTGGAGATGCAGTACCGCCAGGTCAAGGTCCGCAAGGACCCCGAGTGCGCGGTCTGCGGCGAGAACCCCACCGTCACGGAACTCATCGACTACGAAGCCTTCTGCGGTGTCGTGTCCGAGGAGGCGCAGGAGGCGGCGGCCGGTTCGACGATCACTCCCAAGCAGCTCAAGGAGTGGATCGACGACGGCGAGAACATCGAGATCATCGATGTCCGTGAGCCGAACGAGTACGAGATCGTCTCGATCCCCGGCGCCCGGCTGATCCCGAAGAACGAGTTCCTGATGGGCACCGCCCTGGAGACCCTGCCGCAGGACAAGAAGATCGTCCTGCACTGCAAGACGGGCGTGCGCAGCGCCGAGGTGCTCGCGGTGCTGAAGTCCGCCGGGTTCGCGGACGCGGTGCATGTCGGGGGCGGAGTGATCGGCTGGGTCAACCAGATCGAGCCGGAGAAGCCGATCTACTAGATCCCGCGGGACCCACCGGTCCCACTGGTCAGGTGAAGGGGCCGGTCCACACGATGTGGACCGGCCCCTTCATGTGCGTGCGGTACCTACTGGACGGGGTGCGCTGGACGCGGTGCGTACCGGATGGGGTGCGAACGGCCGTTCAGGAGCAGCTCTTCCCGGACTCCGGCACCGTCCCCCGCAGGAAGTAGTCGTCCACCATCCGCGTGACGCAGCGGTTCCCGGTGGTGTACGCGCCATGGCCCTCGCCCTCGAAGGTGAGCAGGACACCGACGCCCTCGCCCAGCTCCCCGACCATCCGCTCGGCGCCCTCGTACGGTGTCGCAGGGTCGCCCTTGCCGCCGATCACCAGGACCGGGGCCGCTCCAGGCGCCGCCACCTCCGGTGTCTCGTACTCGCCCGGGACCGGCCAGTCCGCGCACCAGCCCGCCAGGTCCCAGGCCAGATAGGGACCGAAGACGGGCGACACCTCCCGGAAGTCCGCCAGCAGCCGGGACCGTACCTCGTCCGCGCCCACCCGGCCCTTGGCGTCGGCACAGGAGATGGCCCGCTGGGCATGGTGCGCGGTGCTGTAACGGCCCTGCCCGTCACGGTCGTTGTACGAGTCGGCCAGCCGCAGCAGCGCACTGCCGTCCCCGTTCTCGGCGGCCTCCAGGGCGTCCGTCAGCAGCGGCCAGGTGTCCTCGCCGTACAGCGGGGCGATGATGCCGGTGAGCGCGAGGCCCTGGGTGAGGGTGCGGCCCGTGGATGTCGGCAGCGGTTCCTGGTCCAGCCGGTCGAGCAGCTTCACCACCCGCGCGGTGCCGCTCCGCGCGCCGATGCCACGGCTCTTGAAGTAGTTGTCGAGGGCGCGCTGGAAGCCGAGCGCCTGGTTGCGGGAGTGGGCCGTGTAGCCGGCCGTCGGATCGACCACCGCGTCCAGGACGAGCCGCCCCACCTTCGACGGGAACAAGTGGGCGTACACACCGCCCAGTTCGGTGCCGTACGAGAAGCCGAAGTAGTGCAGCTCGCGGTCGCCGAGGACCTGGCGCATCAGATCCAGGTCCCGGGCGGCGCTGGTGGTCCCGACATACGGCAGCACCCGGCCCGAGCGCTTGACGCAGCCCGCGCCGAAGGCCCGGGAGTCGTCGAGGAAGATCTTCTCCTCGGCCGGGGTGTCCGGGGTGGAGTCGATACGGAGGGACTGTTCCGTCTGCTTGCTGTCCCGGCACACCACACCGGCGCTCTCGGCGACCCCGCGCGGGTCAAAGCCGACCAGGTCGTACCGCTCGTGAAGCGCGTCGAACAGATCGGCGGCGCCGGGCAGGGTGGCGACACCGGAGCCGCCGGGGCCGCCGAAGTTGAAGAGGAGCGAACCGATCCGGCGTGCCGGGCCTTCGGCTTCCGAGCGGATCAGGGCGATCCCGATGGTCTCGCCGGCCGGCGCGGTGTAGTCGAGGGGCGCGCGCATGGTGGCGCACCGCCAGCCGGAGCCGGGGGGCTTCGCATCGCTGCCGCGGGCCTTCTCGGGGGCCGGGCACCGGTACCAGTCGAGCTTCTGCCCGGTGAGCACGGCGGGGAGCGGGGGCAGCGCCGGTCCCCCGCCTGCTTTCTGATCCGCTGTCGCGGGAGCGGTGGTGGCGGCGACGGGGCTGGCCGCTCCGGGGTCCGGCGGGGGGTCGTCCGTACCGCCGCCGCATGCGGCGAGGGCGCCGGTGAGAAGCAGCGACGCCATGGTCAGGGCGGCTATTCGGGTACGTCTGGGCATCCGTCAATTCAAGCCCGTCCGTGAGGTGAGAACAACTGAGGCCGAGGTGCGAACAACTGAGGCCGGGTACATGGGCCTTCGCCCCGGCCCCGCCGTGGCCTCAGCGGCAGACCGTGCCCGCCGTGGGCACCTTGCCGTCCAGCAGATAGCCGTTGACGGCCCCCTGCACACAGGGGTTTCCGCTGTCGTACGAGCCATGGCCCTGCCCGTGGTACGTGATCTCCACCCCCACGCCCTTGCCCAGCGCGTGCGCCATCGCCCTGGCACCCGCGTACGGTGTGGCGGGGTCACCGGTGTTGCCGATGACCAGGATCGGCGGCGCGCCGGGCGCGCTGACATCCGGGTGCGTCCACTGCCCCGGCACCGGCCACTTGGAGCAGCTCATCAGCCCCCAGCCCAGGAAGTCGCCGAAGACGGGCGAGGCCTTACGGAACTCGGGGAGCTTCGCCCTGGTCTGCGCCACGGTGTAACGCTCCTTGGAGTCCACACAGTTGATGGCCGTGTTGGCCGCCTGGAGATTGCTGTAGTTGCCGTTCTCGTCGCGCCCGTTCATCGCGTCGGACAGCGCGAGCAGCAGTGCGCCGTTGCCACCGTCGGCCTCGTCGAGCCCCTGTTCCAGGTACGGCCAGAACTCCTTCGAATAGAGCGACTGGGCAATGCCGTTGGTCGCCTGGGTCTGGGTGAGTTTCCGGGCGCCGAGGCCCGCGATCGGCTTCTTGTCGAGCCGGTCGAGCAGTCCGGTGATGAACCCCTCGATCTGCTTCGGGGTGGTGCCGGGCAGTTTGCAGGCGGGGCCGCGGGCGATGCAGTCCTTCTCGAAGTTGGTGAGGGCGAGCTGGAAGCCCTTGGTCTGGCCGAGGGAGCCCTGTTCCGCGTTCTGGTTGGGGTCGACGACGGCGTCCAGCACCGCGCGGCCCACGGACTTCGGATACAAGTGGGCGTAGACACCGCCCAGTTCCGTACCGTACGAGATCCCGAAGTAGTACAGCTTCTTGTCGCCGAGGACCTGCCGCATCAGGTCCATGTCGCGGGCGGCGTTGACCGTACCGACGTACGGGAGCGAAGGGCCGGAGCGCTTTTCGCAGGCGGCCGCGTAGGAGGCGAGGCCCTGGGTGAAGGTCTTCTCCTCAGCGGCGGTGTCGGGCGTCGCGTCCTGGGCGTAGTACGCGTCGAGCTGCTGGTCGGTCTTGCACTTCACCGGGTCGCTGCGGCCCACCCCGCGCGGGTCGAAGCTGACCAGGTCGTACCGGGAGCGCAGCTTCTCGTAGTCCGGGGCGAAGGACGGCAGGGCGGTGACGCCGGAGCCGCCCGGGCCGCCGAAGTTGAAGAGGAGCGAGCCGATCCGGTGGGCCCGGTCGCGGGCCCTGCCGCGGATGAGGGCCAGTTCGATCTTCTCGCCGCCCGGCTTGCCGTAGTCGAGCGGGACCTTCATCGAGGCGCACTCCCACGGGACGCCGCCGGGCAGCGGGGACGGTGCCGTACCGCCGCCCTCGGTGGCCGAGGGGGCCGCGCATGCCTTCCAGGACAGCCGCTGGGCCGCCAGGTCCTCCGGCGTGGCCAGGGCGTTCGCCCGACCGTTGGAACTCGCGCCCTCGGCGCGGCCGGCGCTGTCGGAGCATCCCGAGGCGGCCAGCAGGGCGACGGCGGTCAGGGCGGCGAGCGTCGCCGTACCGCGCCGGGTGCAATGGGTCGGCATGCTCCCATCGTGCGCCGCGGTGGCGTGGGCCGCGCGGGGCGACGGCCATGCGAGTGGCTTGGGACAGGGCCGGGAGGTCGTGCGGCGCCCCCGGCTTTCCTGCCGGCGCCCCCCCCGGCTTCCTACAACGCCCCCCGGCTTCGGACGGCTGCAGCGGCTTCGGAGGCTACAGCGCCCCCGGGCTTCCGACGGCTACAGCGCCCCCCTGCGTGTCAGGTGGTTGAAGCACACCCAGCCGGGCAGCACCGGCAGCCACAGCGTCAGCAGCCGGTACAGCAGCACCGCGGGCGCGGCGATCTCCTTCGGCAGCCCCACCGCGATCAGCCCCAGCGTCAGCGCGCCCTCGATCGCGCCCACCCCGCCCGGGGTCGGCGCGGCCGAGCCGAGCGCGCTGCCCGCCAGGAAGACCACCGCGATGCTCGCGTAGCTGAGCTGCTGGTTGCCGTTGTCGAACGCCCGGATCGACGCGTCCAGACACATCACGAACACACACGTCAGCAGCAGCATCCCGCCGATGCCCGTGACCAGCTTCACCGGCCGCTGGAGCACGTCCAGCATGCGCGGCACCACCCCGGCGAACAGCGACCGCAGCCGGGTCACCACGAACTTCCGCAGGAACGGGATCGCGGTCACCACCAGCACCAGCACCGCGACCGTCAACAGCCCCGCGATGACCGTCCTCGAAGGGGTGAGGGAGGCCGACTTCTCCGTACCGGTCAGATAACCGAAGGACAGCAGCAGCAGGATGTGCGATCCGAGCCCGAAGAGCTGCGACGCGCCGACACTCGCCACCGCGAGCCCCGGCCGTACGCCCGAGCGCTGGAGGAACCGGGTGTTCAGTGCCACCCCGCCCACCGCCGCCGGAGCGACGATCTTGACGAACGAGCCCGCGACCTGCGCGGCGACCGTCTTGCGGAACGGCACCCGCTCCGGCACAAAGCCCAGCAGGCTCATCGACGCGGCGATGTAGCTGAGTGTCGAGAAGGCCGCCGCGGCGGCCACCCAGCCCCAGTGCGCCTGGCTGACGACCGTGTTGAAGTCGAGCTGCGTCAACTGCGTGAGCAGGAAGTACCCGGCGATAGCCCCGGCGATGAAACTGATCAGCGTCCGGGGCTTGATCCGTTCGAGCCTGACCGGTTCGACGGGCGCCTGCGGCCTGATGAGCAGCACCTGCTGCCGCATCTGGGAGAGCAGGTCCTCCTCGCGCGCCTCGTCGAGCGCGTCGTCTATCGCCCGCTTCTCGGCCTGCTTCTCGGCGCGCAGGGACTTCCGTACGGCCTTACGGTCCCCGTCCTCGGCCGCGCTCTCCGCAGCTCTGGCGCGCTTGTTCATCTCGGACGCCGCGAGGACCGCCTCGCGCTCGCGCTGCGACCGCTCGCGGGCGAGCCGGCGCAGGGTCGCGCGCGTGGAACGGCTCAGCGCGATCGGCTGGAGCAGCGGCAGACAGTCGGCGACGGCGTCCGGGCCGATCACCTCCACCGCGGCGGCGACGGAGCGCTCCGCGCCCACCCGCAGCCCCATGGTGGTCAGTAGCTGGGCGGTGTCCATCCGCAGCACCAGATCGCCCGCCGCGATCTCGCCGCCGCGCAGCTCGGTGAGGATCACCTTCCCGGAGCGGTCCACGACCAGCGCGTCGCCGGTCAGCCTGCGGTGCGCGATACGGCGTGACTGGAGCGCCTTCACCTGGTGCCAGGCGTTCCGTACCAGCTCGTCGGTGACCTCCGAGTCCGGCAGCGAGTCCAGGGACCGGGCGCCGAGGTGCTCGTACACCAGCATGACGGCGTCGGGGCCCAGCTCGGAGGTGGCGATCAGCTTCGGGGCGTTGGCCCCGGCGGCGATCGCCGCGTACGCGAGGAGCGCCTCCTGTTCGAGCGCCTGGCGCAGGGAGGGGATGGAGCTGCCGGTGGTGATGGAACGCAGCGCCATGCGCCGCCAGACCCGGTAGAAGAAGCCCTGCGCCTGCTGCTCCCGGTCGACGACGGTCACGTCGAGCGGCGGGCCGTCCTCCAGCGAGACCAGATAGCGGCGGCCCCGGTCGCCCTGGTCGGCGGAGTCGGCGACGTCCTCCGCGCGCATCGCGTTGACCGGGCGGAAACCGACATGGCGCAGACCCGCCATCAGGGTCTGCCCGGTGGGCCGTACGTTCGGGGAGCCGACCGTGTAGAGCGTGCCGTACGCGACGGTCCAGCCGATCAGTACGGTCAGGATGATCGAGAACGGTGTGGTGTATCCCGCGACGAGCATCGCGAAGGCGTCGAGCAGCAGCACCACCCAGAGCACGACCCGCCACCGCGGCCTGCGGGCCATTCCCACGGCCGTCATATAGGCGATGACGGGCGCGAGATAGCCGTGTACGGGGTCGGTGAGCCCGGCGCCGAGCTGGGGGCGGGTCAGCGCGTCCTGGATCGAGTCGGGGGCGGATCTGGCGACCCAGAGGTCGGTGGCGAGGGTCACGCCATGGGCCAGTACGGCGGCGAGGACGCCGTCCGCGATCCGCAGCCCGTCGCGCTTGATCAGCCGCTCGATCGCGAAGGCGACGGGGACGAGCAGCACGGCGATGCTGGAGACCAGCCCCGCGACCTTGGCCAGCAGGTCGGGGGCCTGTCCTGTGCCCTTGGAGATGTCCTGCTCCAGCCCGGTGGTGGTGCCGTGGGCGAAGGCGGAGAGACCGAGGAGGAGGGCGATGGCGAGGATGCCGACGAGCAGGCGCAGGAGGTCGGAGGGGCGGTGGACACGGGCGGCGAGCAGGGGCTCGTCGCCGGAGAGCCGGTCGGTGGGGCTGGCACCGCTCTCGTCGCTCTCGTCGCAGGTGTCCTGGCCCGCTGCGCCCTGGGTGTGCCGGGCGTCTTGGGCGGCTGCGGGCGGGGGTGTGCCCGGCGG
>NZ_LATD01000640.1 GCF_000981895.1 Streptomyces odonnellii
GTCCCGGCCGCCATGGGTGCCAAGGCCGGGCAGCCGGACCGTACCGTCTGGGCGATCGACGGCGACGGCTGCTTCCAGATGACCAATCAGGAACTGACCACCTGCGCGGTCAACAACATCCCGATCAAGGTCGCGATCATCAACAACGGCGCGCTGGGCATGGTCCGCCAGTGGCAGACCCTCTTCTACAACCAGCGCTACTCGAACACGGTGCTCCACTCGGGCCAGGACGCGGACGGCGGCCCCAGCGGCGGCACCCGCGTCCCCGACTTCGTGAAGCTCTCCGAGGCCATGGGCTGTGTCGCGATGCGCTGCGAGTCGCCCGCCGAGCTGGACGCGGTGATCGCCAAGGCGAACGCGATCAACGACCGGCCCGTCGTGGTCGACTTCATCGTCCACGAGGACGCCCAGGTGTGGCCGATGGTCGCCGCGGGGACCTCGAACGACGAGGTCATGGCGGCCCTGGGCGTCCGCCCCGACTTCGGCGACAGCGCCGACGACTGAGCCGCGGCACGCGTGCCACAGCACCCGAGACAACGAGAGCCCGAGAGCCCGAGAGAAGAGACCGACACATGACCAGGCATACGCTCTCCGTTCTGGTGGAGAACACCCCCGGCATCCTCGCCAGGATCGCCGCCCTGTTCTCCCGCCGCGGCTTCAACATCGACTCCCTCGCCGTCGGAGTCACCGAACACCCCGACATCTCCCGCATCACCATCGTGGTCAATGTCGAGGAACTGCCCCTGGAGCAGGTGACGAAGCAGCTCAACAAGCTGGTGAACGTCCTGAAGATCGTCGAACTCGAGCCCGGCGCCGCGATCCAGCGCGAGCTCGTTCTGGTGAAGGTCCGCGCCGACAACGAGACCCGCTCCCAGATCGTCGAGATCGTCCAGCTCTTCCGCGCCAAGACCGTGGATGTCTCGCCCGAGGCCGTCACGATCGAGGCCACCGGATCGAGTGAGAAGCTCGACGCCATGCTCAAGATGCTGGAGCAGTTCGGCATCAAGGAGCTGGTGCAGTCCGGGACGATCGCCATAGGGCGTGGCGCGCGGTCCATCACCGACCGCAGCCTGCGCGCGCTCGACCGCAGCGCGTAGGCCGACCGCCCCTGACCGGGGAGCCGGGACCGGATGGCGAGACCGGACACCCGCCCC
>NZ_LATD01000641.1 GCF_000981895.1 Streptomyces odonnellii
CCCCCTGCCCGTCCGCGTCCCCGCCTGCCACAGCCTTCCCGCCGACCGCCCGCGCGCCCACCGTGACCACGCCGAGCTGCCGCTCCTCCGGCTGATACAGCAGCCAGACACTGGCCAGCCCCTGCCGCCCCGCCTCCTCGCGCACCACCGGCCACACCCGTTCCAGCGCCTGGCCCACCTCGCCCGCCTTCCCGCCACCGCTGTACGTCCAGCGCTCCAGGCGGTTCGCGTAGTGCGTGGTCGCCAGCGGCGTCAGATCGTACGCACCCGCCACCCGCCACACATGCCGGTCGACCCCGAGGAAGAACGGCCGGTCCCAGAACGGCACCCCGGGCTCGAACTCCAGCTCCGTCGTGAACCTGTCGTAATCCGGCCTCGGTACTGGTGGGCTCTCGTATTCAACTGTCGTCGGTTCCCCGAGGCACCCAGCCCGCTGGTGACCTTGCGTGATCGCCCGGGGCGTATCGGCTCCAGGTCCCGCCGGTCTCGCTGCGGAGTCTGGTGGTCGTCTTGTCGTGGTATCCGAGAGCTTCGGCGACGACGGGGGCGGGGAGTTCGAGGAGTTGCTGCCGGATGGCGGCGCCACGGGCGGCGGCGATCGGGATTCCGACCTTGTTCAGCAGTGCGGACAAGTGGTTGGGGCCGAGCGGCTGGCCGCTTCGACGGCCGGGGAAGAGCAAGCGGGACGCCGGGTTGGTGGCGGTGTTCATGTTGCCGCGGTTCGTAATGTGTTCCAGGAGCAGAGTGGCAACCGGTGCCGGGACGGGTGAGGGTGGCTCACCGAGTCGTAGCAGCACGGCGTTGCCGTTGCGGATGACGTCGTCAAGGGTGAGCCGGACGACGCGGCTCAGCGGTTGTGCGTAGAGAAGAACGATGACTCCGGCGACGCGGAGTCGCATCGGTATCTCCGTGTCGATCAGAAGTCTGCCCAGGGCGGCGAGGCGTTCGTCTTCGCTCAGTGCGGGCCGGCGGGAGATCTTCATTGTGGGGATGGTCAGGGAACGTCGACAGTGACGGCCCTGCATGGCCCAGTTGAGGAAGCCTCTCAGGCGGGTGCGGGCGTGCTCGGCGTTCTCGGCGAACCAGGCGTCGATGTCGACCTGGCCGCATGACGCGAGGGTGGTGTTCCGCTCGCCGAGCCATTGCAGGAAGGCGGTTGCGTACTTGATCTGTTCGCTGGCGAAGCGGCGGATGCTGGGGGTGATGTGGCTCCGCTCGGCTCGGACCCGTAGTCCGGGGAGGACGTGCCAGGTCGCGAAGAGCTTGATCGTCTTGGTGTGCTCGGGTTCGACGATGTCGGCCAGGTGGCCGGGGAGCCAGCGCTGGAAGGAACAGATGTGTTTGTCGACCGTGGGCAGGACTCCGCAATCCATGAGGAGTTCTTCCAGGTGGGAGGCCGCCCGCCAGGGCTGCAGCTCGTGGAAGGCATCGTGGGACAGCGGGATCTCGCCCAGACCGAGCTGGCGAAGGAGCCGCGAGGCGTTTCCCAGCTGCCCGCGACGCATGTCCAGCCAGGCCAGTCCGCTTCCGGGCTTGTCCATCGTCACCAGCAGGTCCAACAGCGGGACCAACGGGGGACGGACGCGGCCCGTGCCGTCGTCGAGGAGTGCGGTGAGCCGGTCGGTGAGCGTGCAGCGTTCGCAGAGCCGACCGCGCAGGAGCTTGCCCTCGAAGCCGCAGCGTGAACAGTCGAAGGTCTGGGAGAAGCCGGCGCAGGTGGTGCAGATCGCGGCCCCGTCACCAGGACGGAGCCCGGGAAGGGCCCGGTCCTCGCCGCATCCGGGCAGATCCCCCGTGTCCGGACGGCTCGGTCCGAACAGGTCCGGCAGACGTATCCGTCCGGCCAGCTGCCAGCCTTGTGCCTGCGGAGACCGCATCGGCAGCAATCGGCCATGAACCAGCGTTCGTACTGTTCGTCGGTGGCGTAGGGGCGGGTCATGCGTCGGGCAGGATGCGGGCCGCGCGGGGGCGGAGCTTGGCGACGTTCGAAGGCGGGGTGGGGAGG
>NZ_LATD01000642.1 GCF_000981895.1 Streptomyces odonnellii
GGACGTGGCCGGGGCCGGCGGGGGCGGCGACGCCTTCGCCGTACCGGTCTCCACCTCGGGGACGATCGGCGGCAACGTACGGCTCGTGCTGATGGTGCTGGCGGCCCTGCTGCTGGTGGTGGTCACGGTCGGACCCCCGCTGCTGTCCCGCTATCTGACGGTACGGAGGCGGACCTCATGAGGATCACCGCCACCGGCGCGGGAGCCCGCTCGAAGGCCGCCCGCGCCCTCACCGCCGCCGTCCTCGCGTTCTGCTGCGCCCTGAGCGCGGGCGCCTTCGTCGGCAGCGCCGACCCGGCGGGCGCGGCCGACAACCCCGCCGTGGGCCGCTCGCCGGTCACCGTCACCGGAAAGGGCGACTTCGCCGGGCTCAAGGTCACGGTCGAGCAGACCCAGCACCTGGTCAACCAGGTCGTCAAGGTCTCCTGGACCGGCGGGGCCCCCACCGTCTCGGACACCGCCTACGCCGCCGACTATCTCCAGGTCATGCAGTGCTGGGGCGACAAGACGACCGGGCCCGACCCCGAGCAGTGCCAGTTCGGCGGCTCATCGGCGCTGGGCGCCGGAGCGGGCAACCAGCCCGCGGGCGCGTACACCAACACCCGCCAGCTCAGCTACGGCAACCTCCGCGACGAGAAGCAGACCCTGCCGCCCCCGTCGCCGACGGGTGTGTCGTATGTCGCGTTCCGTCCGGTGGACGGCGAGACCGTCCCGTTCGGCAACTCCAACGACTACTTCGACTCCAACACCAGCAACGAGGTCCCGTACGCCAGGACCAACCCCGACGGCGCCGGCGAGGTCTACTTCGAAACCCAGACCGCCGTGGAGGCCCCCGGACTCGGCTGCGGCGAGGCCACCGCGGGCAGCTCCGCCCAGAGCGAGGGCCGCCGCTGCTGGCTGGTGGTCGTACCGCGTGGCCGGACCGAGGTGAACGGCACCCCGTACACCGCCCAGTCCAGCGGCTACCTCCAGTCGTCGCCGCTCTCCGCGAGCAACTGGGCAAACCGTCTGGTCGTCCCCCTGCACTTCGAGCGGATCGGTCAGTTCTGCCCGCTCGGCGCCGACGAACGTCCCACCCTGGGCAACGAGATGTCCAAGGAGGCCGTCATCCGCTGGCAGCCGGCGCTCTGCCAGACCGGCGGCAGGACGATCTTCAGCTACGCCCAGGTGGCCGACCAGTCCGCGCGGGGCACGCTCGGCTCGGACGCCCCCGGCATGGTGTTCCTGAACCAGCCGGCCACCGCCGAGGACATGCAGTCGGGCGAGACTCCGGTGTACGCGCCGGTCGCGCTCTCCGGGCTCACCATCGGCTTCTTCATCGAGAGCCAGGCCACGTTCTCCGCGCCCGAGGAGGTCCGGGCACGCAACGGCCGCAGGCTCACCTCACTGAAGCTCAGCCAGCGTCTGGTGGCCAAGCTGCTCACCGAGTCGTACCAGGACGGCAACTCGCGCTTCGCGCCGAGCACCGAGAAGAATCCGTACAACCTGGGCCGCGACCCGGAGTTCACCCGGCTCAACCCGGAGTACGCGCAGCTCGACTTCGGCGGCAAGCTCGGCGACGTCCTCGTACCGGAAGCGGTGTCGGACACCGCCCGGCTGCTGTGGGACTGGATCAACCAGGACCCGGCCGCGCGCGAGTTCCTGAACGGGACGCCCGACAACGCGGGCAAGTACGGGGACCCGGAGAACTCCGGGATGACGGTCAATCCGCACTACCGCGAACTGGCCCTGCCCCTGGACCACTTCCCCAAGAGCGACCCGTTCTGCCAGCAGTTCCCCGACCACCCCGACAACCCGCTCTGCATCCAGGACAAGCACCCGTACCCGACCGACATGCACGAGGCCGCGCGCTCCGCGGGCCGGGGCGACTCGCTGGCCCGTACCTCCTGGGACAACACCGCGACCCCGCCCGCGTACAAGAAGGACCCGGCGCAGCCGGCCGGGCAGCGGGCCATGCTCGCGCTGGCCGACAGCGCGACGGCCCTGCGGTACGGACTGATACCCGCCCAGCTCCGCAACGGCGCCGGGCAGTATGTCGCGCCCACCACCGCGGCTCTGCTGGCGGGCCAGGCAGCGATGAAGCCGGGCCCCGTCAAGGGGGTCGTCGAACCCGTCCCCGCCACCAAGGCCAAGGGCGCCTATCCGCTGGCCTCGCTCACCTACGCGGCCACCACGCCCACGCTGCTGACCGCCGCGGAGGGCAAGGACTACGCGGAGTTCCTGAGCTATGCCGTGGGCGGCGGGCAGACGCCCGGTGTGGCGGCGGGCACGCTGCCCGAGGGGTACGCGCCGCTGCCCAAGGCGCTGCGCACCCAGACCCTCCAGGCCGCCGCCACCATCCTGGCCCAGGCGGGCAGGAAGACTCCCGAGGAGGGCCAGAGCTCCACCCACCCCGCCACCACGGGGGGCGGGGGCGGGGGAGCGACAGGCGGCGCTGACCGCGCCCATCACCGGGATCGCGGCAGCCGCCGGCAGCCCGCGCCGGCCGAGACGGAGCACCGGGCGACGCGGCGCCGGGAGCAGAGCCCTCGGGCTCCCCGAGTCCCGGCGCGACCGGCGCCTCCACCGCGCCGCCCAAGAC
>NZ_LATD01000643.1 GCF_000981895.1 Streptomyces odonnellii
GCCGGGGCAGCCGATCCCCGCACAGCAACTCCCGGACCAGCAGCTCCCAGGACAGCCGCTGCCCGGACAGCCGGTTCCCGCCGGGGCGCAGGCGCCCGGGCGGCGTGCCCGGCGGGCGCTGGCCCCCGCGCAGGAACGGCATGCCGGGTCCGCGCCGACGGCCGAAGCCGACGGAGCCCGCAGCGCGTTCGCCCTCCCGCCCGCCGCCGCCGACCGCGCCCCTGCTCAGGCCCAGGCTCCTGCACCGGCAGTCGCGCCGAGTCGGTCGGCTGCCCCGGACGCCTCGCTTCCGGGCCGCCACGACGCCGTACGTACCGAGCCCGACGCCGACCACACCCCGCCGCAGGCCCACCCGCTGCCCTCGGGCCGCCGCCGCGCCGGTACGGGTGGTACGGGCGGTACGGGTGGTACGGGTGACATCCCGGCCGCACCGCCCGAGTGGCCCGGGACCGCCGGGAGCGCGGACGGGCGCCCGAGCAGCGGCACCGGCGCCATGCCCGTCGACCCGAGCGGCTGGGGAGGCACCGCGCCGGGCGCGGGCCCGGTGCCCGGTGCCCCGGCCCCCGGCAGCCCGATGGCCAACGGCCGTGGCATGCCCACCACTTCGGGCTTCGGCATGATGTCCGGCCCTCCCGGCTGGCCGGACGACCCTCGCACCGGCGGCACGGACGCGGACGAACGTGGCAGCGGTGACACGGGCGGCGCCCCCGCGGCACCGGCCGCCCCGGGCGTCCCCCGCACACCCGGCGTCCCCGGCACACCCGGCGTCCCGCCGTTGCCCGCCGCTCCGGGCGAGTCCGCTGTCACCGACCCCCGGCGTGGCGCGCATCAGCCACTGCCGCCCGCCCAGCCGCTCCCCGAAGAGGCACCGTTCTCGCCGGACTCCACCCAGGGGCGCGCCTTCAGCGTGCGCACCCTCGGCCAGGGCGTCCCCTTCGCACAGCAGCTCATCCCGCCGCAGCCCCAGGCCCAGCAGCTTCAGGCCCCCACGGCGTCTCAGCCTCAGCAGCCCCAGCAGGCGCACCAACCCCCGCAGCCCCAGGGCCAGAACCCCGGCCAGCTCCCCGCGACGGCCCCCGGCCGCCGCCGCAAGCTCGGCACCCCGCCGACCGACAGCGACGAGCGGGCCGAGGCGACCGGCAGGGCCGAGACCGGCACCGGGCCGCACCCCCAGTCCCCGCCGCCTCCCCAGGCCCATCAGCCTCACCACCCTCAAGGG
>NZ_LATD01000644.1 GCF_000981895.1 Streptomyces odonnellii
CTCAGCGAGGCCGCGGTCGACGTCCATGGCCGGGGGCTGGCCGAGCGCTGTCGGAATCAGCGCAGAAACCTCCTGCCCGCCTCGACGGAGACCGGGACAAGGAGTTCGTTCCAGACAGCACGATGCGACCACACTGGCGCGACCACTGCCGTGCACCGTGCTGGACGCAAGCTCTCGCCCCACTCCATGCCCTCTACCGACACTGCGCGGACCCAACGCCCGGGTCCGAGGTGGAAGGCAGAGACGTGCAAGATCCACTCCGGTACAAGGCATCGGCCATGTCTTCCTCCTTGATGGGAAACGCATCATCAATGTCCGCGGCCCGGCAACGGTGCCGGACAGGGACCGAATAGCACCCGGAGAGGCAGCCGGTGGCACTGTGAGCATCTTCTTTCCGCAGTTGAAATGTGTCGCATGAGATCGCGGGTGCGCCGGTGCGTGCAGTGCTGGAAGCCTCAGCGGCCTGCTGCACGGGCCGTCGCCGCCTGGAGCCACGGCAGCAGCTGACCACGAAGCCTTCGCGAGCGCAGGCCACCCCGGCGCTCGGGAGCCCTTTTCACCGGAGTATCCCTCAGGCTTTCTGGCCGAGCTTGTTCTCGATGGCTGTGGTCAGGCGGGCGGCGGCGGGGCTGATCTCCCAGGTGTGTGTCTGGGCGCTGGAGAGGGGTGCCGGTGGGACGCCGTCGCGGAGTGGGCGGTTCCGGAGGAGTCCGTAGCGGCTGGCGACGTGGTCGAGGATGAGGGAGCCGTTGGCCTTGGATGTTTTTCCTCCGAGTGCATGGCCGATGGGCCGGCAGTCGTGCAGCACGTCGCCGGGGCGGATGGTGCCGGATGCAAGCAACGCCAGAAGCTGGCGCGCCAGGGCCGTGGCGTAGTCCCCTGTGGTGCGTAGGCCGGCGACTGGTGTGAACAGTGCGGCGGTCAGTTCCTGTGCCGGGCGGCCGTTGCCCGGCACCAGCGGTTGGGGGCGGGCGCGGAGGCGGCGGGGCCAGGGCAGCGCGACGGGGCGGTGATGTTCCCCAGGCGGAGGAAGGACAGCGAGGGCGTGGCGGAGCTGTCGGCTGACGGCGGCGGAGAGGGCGGGATCGTGTGTGTGCGTGAGGGCGTCGTGTTCGGCGGGGTGCAGG
>NZ_LATD01000645.1 GCF_000981895.1 Streptomyces odonnellii
CCCCCCTCACCCTCCAGCGAGCCGGAGTCCAGACCCCGCAACCCCTCCCCCACATTGGTGAAGGCGCCCTCCAGGTCACGGAGATGGGAGGCCGTGCTGCGGATCTTGCCCGGACTGCCGTGGATCAGCTTGGTCCTGTCCTCGGTCTGGCCGAGATCCAGCTCGTCGACCTCCGCGCCCAGCCGGTTCGCCAGCGAACCCGACTGCTCACGCACCCAGTCCGCACCGGACTGCCAGCCCACATCCTCCAGCCGGTCCGCCGTCCACCGCCCGGCATCCTCAACCCGGTTCCCGACCCACTCGGTACCATCCTCGAACGCGTCCTCGACGACATCCGGAACGAAATCACCGATACCCACGGCTCAGTTCCTCCCGGAGCCGTCACCCGGCTGCTGCTGTTGCTGGGCCTGCTGGGCGCGTTCCTCCGGAGACGGGCCGAACGTGTCGTCCAGCGCCTGGTCCCACGACTCCTCATCCACCCCCAGCAGATCGTTGAGTATCCGCGACTGCCGGCCGCCCTGCCCCTCCGTCAGCACCGTCCGACCCGTATCCCGCCACGTCTGCAGCGCCTCGTCCCCCGCCCGGTCGAACGACTCCGCGCTGTAGTCCGGACTCAGATAATCCGGCGTGAGCACATCACCCCAGCCCTGCCCGGTGATCTCTTCCTCCGTGGCATGCGGATTCCCCACCGCCGCGTTCACCGCGATCTTGAACGTCCCCTGGATGTACTGGTCCTCTTCCCACACCAGCCCCGCCGCCAGCCCCAGCGTCGACGCGATCGTGTTGGCGTCCTGGACCAGCGCCCGCACCCCCCACTCCCACCGCTCACAGAAATCCTCGAAATCCACCGACAACCCCCGGTGCCCCGCCTCCATACCGGTCATGGCCAGCTCCGAGAAGCCCTTCCCCAGCACCGCCCCCGTACCGGTACCGACCTCCCGCAACTCCGCGACCGCACCCCGCAGCCCCTCCGTGATCCGCCGGACACTCTCCTCGTCGAACCGCAGACCCCCGAAACCACCCATC
>NZ_LATD01000646.1 GCF_000981895.1 Streptomyces odonnellii
GCGGCCCGCCGCGGCAGCGGCTGATGTCACTGCGGGCACGCGAGCCCAGCAAGATCCAAACGAAAGACCCTAGGAGAGTCACCATGCCGGTCCCGCTGTATCAGGCGAAGGCGGAGTTCTTCCGGATGCTGGGCCACCCGGTCCGTATCCGGGTGCTGGAGTTGCTGCAGGACGGGCCCATGCCGGTCCGCGGTCTGCTGGCGGAGATCGAGATCGAGCCCGCCGCCCTGTCCCAGCAACTCGCCGTCCTGCGCCGCTCCGGGATCGTCACCTCCACCCGCGAAGGCTCCACCGTGGTCTACGAGCTGGCCGGCGGGGACGTGGCCGAGCTGATGCGCGCGGCCCGCCGGATTCTCACCGAGATGCTCGCCGGGCAGAACGAACTGCTGGCCGAGCTGCGGGAAGCCGAGGTCCCGGCCAAGTGAGCACGCCCGCCGCCCGGGGTCTCGCCCGGGTGCGTTCCCTCCTGCCCGTACGCGATGATCTCGCCGCCGTGCGCCGGGGCCCCCGCCGGGATCTGATGGCCGGTCTGACCGTGGCGATCGTCGCGCTGCCACTGGCACTCGGCTTCGGCGTCGCCTCAGGCCTGGGGCGCCGAGGCGGGCCTGGTCACGGCCGTGGTCGCCGGTGCCTTGGCCGCGGTGTTCGGCGGATCGAATCTTCAGGTCTCCGGACCGACGGGCGCGATGACGGTCGTCCTCGTGCCCATCGTCGCCGCACACGGCACCGGCGGCGTACTGACCGTCGGACTGATCGCCGGTCTGCTGCTCCTCGTCCTCGCCCTGATACGGGCCGGACGCTGCACGGCCTACATTCCCGCCTCGGTGGTGGAGGGCTTCACCCTCGGCATCGCCTGTGTGATCGGTCTCCAGCAGATCCCGAACGCCCTCGGTGTCGCCCCGCCGGAGGGCGACAAGGTCCTGGTGGTGGCCGGGCGGGCCGTCGAGGAGTTCGTACGGTCCCCGAACTGGACCACCGTCCTGCTCGCCGCCGCGGTGGCGGTGACCATGCTGGCCGGGGCGCGCTGGCGCCCCACCGTCCCGTTCTCCATCGTGGCGGTGATCGCCGCGACGATCGCGGCCCAGGCCCTGAGCCCGGACACCGTACCGACGATCGGGGCCCTGCCCGCCGGGTTCCCCGCCCCCTCCCTCACCTTCCT
>NZ_LATD01000647.1 GCF_000981895.1 Streptomyces odonnellii
CACCAAGTCCGCCCGCCCCCGCAGCGTACGCCCCGGTCCCTCGGGGTTCACCCGATCGGGTCTGTACGCACCCGCCACACCTGCCGGTGTGTACAGTTCCGGCATGGAGACGTATCCACTCGTGGAAGCCCGTAACCAGCTCGGCCAGCTTGTCGGCCGGGTGCGCCACGGCCATGAGCACATCGTGATCAGCGAGTACGGCAGGCCGGCTGCCGCGCTGATCCCGATAGAGGAGCTGGAGGAGCTGCGGCGGCTGAGGGACGCCGCGGACATCGCCGAAGCCGCCGCCCGCGAAGCTGCCCCCACAGGCCCGTCGATGGCCCACGACGACTTCATGGCCGAGCTGGAAGCCGAAGACCTGCGGGCAGCCGCCTCATGAGCCACACCGTGGTGTGGCAGCACCAAGCCATGGCGGAGTTCCGCAGGCTCCGGGCGATCGACCCGGTCGGCGCGAAGGAGTGCGCGGCCTCCGTGCGGGCTCTCGCCGACGACCCCTCTCCGTCGGCGGCCCGCGCGCTGGGGAACTCCGGCTACTGGCGCCTCTCCGCCGGAAACTGGCGAGTGCTCTACAGCCCGGACGGCGACACCGTCACCGTGCACGTCCTCAAGGTGGGCCGCGTCAGCTGACCCAGGCGCCTGACCAAGTCGCCTGGCACGGCGGCGCGGCGCGCCCTACGACCCCAGGATCGTCGTCAGGAACTCCCCCGTCCACGCCAGCAGTTCCCGTCCCACCACCGGTTTGCCGCCGATCTTGCCCGTGGTCGGGCGGGGGACCAGGATCTGGTGGGCCGTTGGTTTGATGACCGTGCGGGGGTGGAGGCGCTTCAGGCGGAGTTGCTGGGACTCGCGCAGCTCCACCGGGGCGAAGCGGATGTTCGGGCCCTGGAGGACGATCTCGGCCACGCCGCAGGCGCGGGCGAGCATCCGGAGGCCTGCCACCAGGAGGAGGTTCTCGACCGGCTCGGGGAGCTTGCCGTAGCGGTCGGTGAGTTCCTCGCGGACCGCCGTGATGTCCGCCTCCGTGTTCGCCGAGGCGATCGCCCGGTACGCCTGGAGCCGCAGCCGTTCGCCCGGCGCGTAGTCGTGCGGGACGTGCGCGTCGACCGGAAGCTCGATCTTGACCTCCAGCGGCGGCTCCTCCTCCACCGAGCCGTCCACGGACGCCCGGTAGTCGGCGACCGCCTCCCCCACCATCCGTACGTACAGGTCGAAGCCGACGCCCGCGATGTGCCCGGACTGCTCGCCGCCGAGCAGATTGCCCGCGCCGCGGATCTCCAGGTCCTTCATCGCCACATACATGCCCGCGCCCATCTCCGTGTGCTGGGCGATCGTCGCGAGCCGTTCGTGCGCCGTCTCGGTCAGCGGCTTCTCCGGCGGATACAGGAAGTACGAATACCCCCGCTCCCGCCCCCGCCCCACCCGGCCACGCAGCTGATGGAGCTGTGACAGACCGAAGTTGTCACCGCGCTCCACGATCAGCGTATTGGCGTTCGAGATGTCGATGCCCGACTCGACGATCGTCGTGGAGACCAGCACATCGAACTTCTTCCCCCAGAAGTCGACCACCACCTGCTCCAGCACGCTCTCCGACATC
>NZ_LATD01000648.1 GCF_000981895.1 Streptomyces odonnellii
TTCGTCGGCAGCGTCGGATGTGTATAAGAGACGGGGCTGGGGTGGGCGGTGCCGGCGTGGTGGCCGTACAACAGTCCGCACGATGTCCTGCTGAGCCACGCGAACCGCGAGCGGTACCGGAGCGACGCCTGGTTCTGGCCGATCGTCATCGGGGTCCTGGCGGTGCTGGTGGTCCTGGCGGTGTGGTGGCTGCTGGCCCAACTGCGCCGGGCGCGGCTGGCGGAGGTGCTGGTCGACAGCGGCGACGGGCAGGGCGCGCTGTTGCGCGGGCGCGCGATGGAGAGCGTCCTGGCGGACGAGGCGGAGTCGCTGGACGGCGTGGCACGCGCCAACGTCCGCCTGACGGGGCGGCGTTCGTCGCCGTCGGCGCGGATCCGGCTGCTGCTGGAGCCGCATGCGTCGCCGTCGGAGTCGCTGAACCGTCTGGCGACGGAGACGCTGACGCATGCGAAGGAGTCGTCGGGGCTGTCGTCGTTCCCGGCGGAGGTCCGCCTACGCGCGGCCCGCCACACCCCGGAACGAGTCACCTGACCCGCCCGCCGCACGTGCTTCCCTCCGCTCTGGAGCCCCGCCAGGCTCCGACCGCTGCGCGGGGCATTCCCCTACCCGCCCCTTCCCGAACCGGGGCGTTGCCCCGGACCCCGCTGGGCCCCGGCCGCTGTGCGGTGCTTTCCCGGAACCCGGGGCTGTGCCTCGGACTTCTGCTGAGCCCGCGGCCGCTGTGGGCGCTTTCCCGGAACCCGGGGCTGCCCCCCCGGGACGCTGCTGGGCCCGCGGCTGCTGTGTGGTGGTTCCCCAACCCAAGGTGCTGCCCTGGACCCGACCGCTGTTGGGGCGCTTTGCCCGGACCCGGGGTGTTGCCCCGGACCCCGCTCGGCCCGTGGCCGCTGTGGGGTGCTTTCCCCGAACCCGGGGTTGCGCCCCGAACCCCGCTGGACCCCGGCCGCTGTGCGGTGCTTTCCCCGACCCCCGGGTCGTGTCCCGGGGCGCCGGTGTGTCGGTCCGGCGGACCGGGCTCGTACTCGCTCGCTGAGCTACCCGGGCGGCCTCACCTGCGCACCGGTAGGGCCCGCCCGAGTGGGTACCGGGGCGAAGCCCCGTACCCCGGGGGCCGGGGCACAGCCCCGAGCCCACGAGA
>NZ_LATD01000065.1 GCF_000981895.1 Streptomyces odonnellii
GGTCGGCGCCGGGGGGTTGGCGGAAGTCAGTGGTCGCCATGGTGGGGTGGGTGGCGAGGTACGGGTCTGCCCTGAAGTCGGTCTTGTAGCAGACGACGGTGCGGAGGTCGGCGCTGTTGGCCGTGCTGGCGGTGGTGGTGCTGCTGGTGGCGGTGGTGCCGTTGGTCCTGGCGGTGGCAGTGGTGCCGGTGGTGCTGGTGCCCATGTTCGTGCTGGTTTTCGCGGCGGTACGAGCCGTACGCTCCAGCCTGATCCTGCGGAAGCAGGTGTTCGCGCCCAGGAAGGCCACGTTCGTCCCGGCATCGCGCGCCCGGGTCACGTGCCGCCGCTGCTCGGGCGTCCAGTACTCGTCGTGGCCGAGCGCGACGACGGCCGTGGCACCGTTCAGCGCCGAGGGATCGGCGTGGACGTCGATACCGGTGGTGTACGCCAGCGGGAGACCGAGCCGTTCCGCCAGGACCACCACCGCCCGCTCGTACACCATGAACTTGTCCGCGCCGTTCTTGTCGTACGGCCGGTCAAAACTGACCGCGAGGGAACGGGTGCTGTACGCGCCGCCCTCGCCCTGGTAGAGGTCGAGGCCACCCCACAGGTTGTACGCCTGCCAGGTGGCGGGGGCATGCATCAGCACGGTTCTGCCGCGTGCGCTCGCCGAGCGGACGATCAGCGGGACGTAGCGCTGGTGGCCGTGTTCCGCGTCGAGCCTGAGCAGGTACGCGCCCTCCGGCCAGCCGTCGGTGCGGACGGTGAGGCTACGGGCCCAGTCGGCCCGTACCGTACGAGTCGCGGCGATCAGGCGCGGGCCGCGCTGAACGCGGCCCGCCACCCGGTCCGAACGCCACACCCGCCGGGCCTGCGCGCCGCCGTACCAGCCGATGCGGTACGCCGAGACCCGGAAGCCGGGCGCGGTGGTCGAGACGTACAGTCCGAACTCCTCGCCGGGCAGGACGCTGACCTTGTCGGCGAAGCCTTGGACGGCGTCGGGCGGGCCGGTGGCATGGATGCGCCAGTCGGAGGTGCCGGGACGGTGGCGTTCGCGTTCGATGGCTGCGGTGGGAGTGGCGGTGGTGGTCGTGTCGGGTTTGTGGCCTCGTGGGGTGTCGCAGGCGGTGATGCCGACGGCAGCGGTGGCGGCCCCGGCGGCGGCGCCCGCCAGGAAGTGCCGACGGTCCAGATCCTGTCGGCTCGGCTGCTGTGTGCCATCGCTCACCGAACGATCTTGAGTCGGCGGAGGGGTCAGGGCGACTGGTGGGGGCCCAATGCGGG
>NZ_LATD01000066.1 GCF_000981895.1 Streptomyces odonnellii
GTCAGCCAGACGGGGTCGGGCGAGCGGCGGCGGGCGGGGTCGGCCGGGCGGGGGCAGTCAGCCCGTCCAGAAGTCCCACCAGCGGATCAGGATCAGCATCCCGATCACCCCGGTCCACAGCACGGGCGGCACCCAGTGGAATTCGCTCAGCGCCTCGCGTACTCCGGCGGGAGCGGGCAGAATCCGGTGCTCGACGTTGTGGACGGTGACGTAACAGAACATCACGATGGTGGCGACCCAGGCCAGAGAGCACCACAGGCAGAGTGAGTTGATCTCGTACAGCGACTGGTACTGGAGCCAGGTGCAGAATCCGACACCGAACAGCGTGCCCGCGTTCAGCCCCAGCCAGAACCAGCGACGATAACGCGCCCCCGCCAGCAGACCCGCGCCAACACCGATCACCACGGCGTACGCCACAAGCCCCAGCATCGGATTGGGAAAGCCGAAGGCCGAGGCCTGCTCGCTCTTCATGATGTTGCCGCAGGACACCACCGGGTTGAGGCTGCACGCCGGAGTGAAGTCCGGGTCCTCAAGCAGCTTGAACTTGTCGAGCGTGATCACCCACGCCGCCAGCAGCCCGGCGGCGCCCGTGATCACCAGCAGCAGCGCAAACCCCCCGCTGCCGCCCACGTCCGCCGCGCCGCCGCTGGTGGCGCCTTTCCCGGCGTCCCTGGTCTGCTCGGTTTTCCTGGTATTCCCGGCTTCCGCGGTCTTTCCGGCGGGCGTGGTCCGGGCCCAAGTCGTTGCCATGACGCTCCGATTCGTTCGCTTCGTATGCCTCGCTCGCGTGCCGCGCCTCGGGACCTAGCCGCGCAGGCTGCTTACCGGCACCAGACAGTGCGCCGCGCCGGCGAGCATGCCGACGTCGCCGACAAAGGCGCGCAACCGCTCCTCGGTGACCGGCCGCCCCGGCGTACCGTCCGGCCAGGGGCGGGTCGCCACCATGAAATAGACCTGCCGGGTGCGCCGCGCGTCCTCTTCCCACTCCGGCGGAACCGGGCACTGCGAGGTCAGATACGGCATGGTCAGCACCGCCTGCCCCGCCTCCACCAGCAATTTGACCGGCACCTGGGGCGTCTGCGCGACATCGACCAGATCACCACCGGGATTCAGCCCGATCTCCTGGAGGACCGCGCGCATCGCTTCCTCACCGGCCGCCGGACCGCCCCGGCCGTCACCGAGTGAATAGGCAAGCAGAAAAGGCGCGTTGCGCTCGCCCTCGGAAGGATCGCTGGTCCAGGGAATCACCGAGAGGGTGCCCAGAAGAGGGGCGTACTGCATACGGCCCGACGCGGTGTTGGGAGAGGTCATGCTTCGGCACAGTAGTGGCCCCCGGAGAAATTCCGTGAGCCCGTGTCACCCGAGTGGGGGAATTCGCTGGCCTCTTCCCGCCATCGATTCCTCAATTTCGTTCCCCAGTACGAGACTTATTCATGTCTCCGCTCTGAGAAGGAACTTGGGAGGGCATGTGGGAAGGCACATGGGAGGGGGTCGAAGGCCCATGGGAGAGACTCGGGGAAAACGGTGGCCGCGGGGTGCCGTGCGCGTACGCCGAGGCGCAAGGGCCACCCCCGGTACGGTGTATCCGTGGCCATGCACGGTAGCGCGGGGCCGCCGCTCAGGGTCCCGGTGGGCCATGACGCCCGGCGGTGGAGCACCTTCCCCGGCGAGAAGACCCTGGTCGTGGCCGCTCGTACGGTCACCTCGACCGTGCGGGTCCTGGAGATCCTGCCGGCCCTGCTGCGCGGCGACGACCGGATCACCGTCGTCTTCGCCCATGACCCGACCTCCGCCTTCAATGACGGAGTGCTCGATCTGCTGCACGAGTCGGGGTGCCGGGTCATGCCCTGGGCCCAGTTGGGCAGCATCACCCCGGATCTGATCGTCTCCGCCAGCGAGAATGTCGAAGTGCCCGGAGCGGGGCTGCCCGGCACCGGTGTGCCCGGGCTCGGAGTGCCCAACTGGGGTGTGCCGGGCGAGGGCTGTCCCGTACTCGTCCTGCCGCACGGCGTCGGCTTCCAGAAGCTCGTGCCCGACTCCCGCTCCTCGCGGACGCGGCTGTCCGGTGTGGTGCCGGACGCGCTGCTGGAGGCGGGCCGCGCCTGGCTCGCCATCTCGCATCCGGACCAGGAGGAGCAGCTCCTCACCACGCATCCCAAGGCCGCTGGCCACACCCTGCTGGTCGGGGACCCGGTGTTCGACCGGCTGGCCGCCAGCCTGCCGCTGGCCGGTTCGTACCGCCGCGCGCTGGAGGTCGGGGACGGGCGGCGGCTGGTGGTGCTCAGCTCCACCTGGGCCCGGACCTCCCTGATCGGCCGGGATCCGGAGCTTCCGGCGCGGCTGCTCGCGTCCCTGCCGTACGACGAATACCGGGTCGCGGCGATCGTCCACCCCAATGTCTGGTCGGGGCACGGCGCCTGGCAGATCCATACGCTCCAGGCCGCCGCACGCGACTCGGGCCTGCTGCTGATGCCGCCGGTCGGCGCCTGGCAGTCGGCGCTGGTGGCGGCGGACGCCGTGGTGGGCGACCACGGTTCGGTCACGCTGTACGGTGCGGCGCTGGACAAGCCCGTACTGCTCGGCGCGTTCGGCAGCGACGCCGTGCCGGGTACGGCGATCGCGCGGCTCGGCCGGACGGCGCCCCGGCTCGATCCGCGCGGGGATCTGCGCGGGCAGATCGAGTCGGCCGTACGGACGCACCGCCCCGGGCGGTACGCCGAGATCGCGGCCGGGGCCTTCGCGGATCCGGGACAGGCGCTGGTCAGGCTGCGTACCGCGCTGTACCGCCTGATGGGTCTGGCCGAGCGGGACTCCGCCCCGCCACCTCCCCTGCTGACGTTTCCACGCCCCGATCCGCCCGCCACGGCCGTCACCTCCTGGACGGTGGCCACCGAGGCCGCCGCGGAGGACGGCCACTGGACGGTGACCGTACGCCGTCACCCCGCGGCGGCCTGCGAGGAGAGCCGCACAGGACCCGAGGAGACTCCCGGGTCGTTCGTACATCTCGCGTGCGACGAGGAGGAGCGGGACCAGCGGCTGAGCGAGAGCGCCTCGGTGCTGGTCCGCGAGCGCACCGCGCCGACCTCGGTGAGCGCGCTGCGCTGGATCGGCGAGACGCTCGGCCGGTTTCCCGGCAGCCGTCTGGCTGCGGTGGCGCTGGGTGGGGGCGGCTTTCTGGTGGGACTGCGCGACGGACGGACCGTGGAGGCGACGGCGACCGGCGACGGCATCCATGTGGGTCTGCCCGCGGCGGTCGTCTACACATGCCTGCGCGCGGGGATCGCGATGGACGAGGTCATCGTGACGCTCAGGGTCGGCGGGGCCCGGGAGGAGGACGTCGCGCTGCGCTTCCGGACCTCCCGGCCGCGCGGTCCGGCGTACTGAGTCCACTGCGCCGGGTGCGCCTTGTCACGGTTCCTCGCGTGTCATTGCGCTCCGGACCCCGGCGGCTCCTGAAGGCGGTCGAGGCGCTCGCGCAGGGTGTCGGCCTCCGGGCTGCCGCCCTCCGCGTAGATCTCGTACGCCCTGGTGAGCTGCTCCCGTACGGCCGCCAGGCCCTGGTCCGTACGTCCACCGCCCGTCCGCTCGGTGAGGTCCGCGAGCCGGACCAGGGCCTGTGCCTCGTAGTGGCTGGCGTTCTGCTCGCGCAGGGTCCGGGCCGCCTCGCTCAGGGCGCGCTTCGCCTCGTCCGTGTCGCCGAGATGCTCGTGCGCGGCGCCGATCGCGGCCATGGCCCGGGCCGCCATGCGCCGGTCGGCGCGGCCCAGCAGGTCCTTGTACGCCCTGCGCAGGGTCTCCAGGGCCGTGGTGTGGTCGCCCTTGGCGTCCTGGGCACAGCCGAGGAAATAGGTGACGATGGCGACACCCCGCCATTCGCGGGCCTCGATGTTGAGTTCGATGGACCGGCGGTAGGCGTCCATGGCCCGGTCGGGGTCGAAGCGGTCCCAGTACCGGCCGGAGAACTCCTGCACCGACGCGCCGAGCGCGGCATGTCCGGAGGCGTCGGCGCAGGCGACCGCGGTCTCCAGCTCCGTACGCGCCCTGTCGTACTCGCCGAGGTCCATCAGCGGCCGGGAGAGCAGACTGCGCAGGCGCGCCTCCGCGGCGGGGACGACGGCTTCGGCGGCCGAGGCGGCTCCGAGCTCCAGGGACTCTTTCCAGTCGCCGAGGTGCCTGCGGTGCAGGAAGAGAACCGTAAAGGCCTCGGACAGCGGCCAGACCAGCGTATGGAGGCCATGGCGGGAGGCCTCGCGGAGGACGGCGAGGATATTGGCGCGCTCGGCGTCCAGCCATTCCAGCGGAGCAGGACCGTTCTCGGCGGCGAAGGGGTCGGAGGCGCCGCTCAGCAGCTCGGGCAGATCGGCGATCCGCAACCGGTCGGCGCGTACGGCCCGGTCGGCGAGGGCGGTGAGCGCGAGATAGTGGGTGGCGACGCGGGCCGTCAACTCCCGCTGTTCCTGCGCCGGTTGCTCCTCGGTGGCGCGCTCGCGGGCATGCAGCCGTACGAGATCGTGGAAGCGGAACCTGCCGTCGGGCGTCCGGTCCAGGAGGCTGGACTCCCGAAGCGTGCCGAGGAGCGACTCGGCGGCCGGTGTGCCGATGTCGGCGGCGACCGCGGCCGTACCGGCGTCGAACGACCGCCCGGGCAGCCATCCCAGCAGCCGGTAGAGGCGGGCCGCGTCGGGCGGCAGATCACGGTAGGCGAGTCCCAGAACCGCGGACACGGAGTGCTCCCCTCGTCCTCGTAGCGACATGCCCGCCAACCGGCGGGTCTCATCGGCGAGTTCCTCGGCCAGCCCGCTCATGGTGAGACCGGGGTCGGTCACCAGCCGTGCCGCCACCACATGCAGCGCCTTCGGCAGTCCCGCGCACAACTCGACGAGCCGCTCGGCCGCCTCCTGCTCGGCGGTGACCGCGCGCTCGCCGCAGCGGTCGGCGAGGATCCCCAGTCCGCCGCGCAGGTCGAGCGGTTCGAGCGGCAGCAGCCGCGCACCGTCCATGGCCAGTTCCCCGAGTCTGCCGCTGCCGGTGACGAGCAGGACACTGCCCGGCCCCTTGGGGACCAGGACATTGACCTGCGCGGGCTGGTTCACATCGTCCAGTACGACCAGGATCCGCCGGCCCGCGGACCTGCTGCGGAACAGCTCGACCCGCCCGGCGAGAGACTGCGGGATATAGGTGTCGTCCACCCCGAGGGCCGTCAGGCACTGCCGCACCGCCGCGGAGACATCACCGCCCGTACGGCCGCGCAGCGCGGCGAAGTCGACATAGATCTGCCCGTCGGGAAACCGCTCACGCGCCTTCTCCGCCCAGCGCTGAGCGAGCGCGGTCTTCCCGATCCCCGGCAGCCCGGTCAGCACCCCGAACCCGACCCGGGAGGAGCCGCTCCCCGGGGCGCCGAGGCGATCGTCCAGTAAGGACAGATCCGCGGACCGGTTGACGAACTCGAAGGTCAGGGGCGGCACTTGATCCGGCGCGGAGTCGGGCCCGTGGGGCGGTGGCGCCTGGACGTTGAAGGTGATGCCGCCATGGATCTGCTGAGCCTGGACAGCCGGCCCGTACACCGTCCCGGACAGGTCATTCCTGGAACCGTCGCCCATCACACCGCCCCCGCGCGCAGAAGTCCTGGCCCTGCCGTTGCCACATCACATGCAACCGTAGAGGACGAGGCAGCGCAGCCCCGTCCACCGCCCGGGCGCGCCCCACGCCGACGGGCGGGGGTCCTCCACTGTCGGACGCGGGGCGAGGATCGGCGGCATGACGAAGACCGGAGCGGACTACGCGTGGTTCGAGAACGACTTTCCCGACGGCGTCGGCACGTTCCTCTGGGCGGAGGACCAGGTCCTGCGACTGTGCTTCGACGCAAACCCCCGGGCGGGTGCCGACGCCTTGCGGACAGGTACGTCCGCCGCCGCGGCCAAGGCGTATGTCGCAACCGTCTGCCCGCGCAACTCGTAGCTCGAGAAACGCAGTTGTCGCATGTCTGCCGTGGTTGGCAGACTTGTCTCGCACGCTGAAACGTACAGGTCACCTCGGCATCGGGGACCTTCATCTCTTCAGGGGGGAACATCCATGAAACTCAGCGCGCCCAGACGCGTCCTCGCCCGTGCCACAGCCGTTCTCACCCTGGCGCTGGTCATGGCCACCGGCTCAACCGGCCTGCTGCCCGGCACCGAGGCGTATGCCGCGCCGGTCACCCTCGGCTCCTTCGGTTTCAGTGGCGACGACGGCGACTGGATCAGCGGCGGCCAGTCCTACGCCTACTCGACAGCGTCGCAGGACAGCCTGAACATCTCCGCCAACAGCGACAACAGTCGGGTCGCCCTGTCTGTCGACGGAGCCAACGGCGACTGGTGGTACCTGGATCTCGCGGCACCGTCCGGCACACCTCTCGCGCCAGGGACCTACACCGGAGCCACCCGCTATCCGTTCAACGAGCCGACCGAGCCAGGTCTGTCACTGAGCGGCAACGGGCGCGGCTGCAACACGCTCACCGGCAACTTCACCATTTCCGACGTGGAGTTCGGTCCGCAGGGATCCGTGGAGAAGCTCGACGCCACCTTCGAGCAGCACTGTGAGGGAGGAACGACCGCCGCTCGCGGTGAGGTCCACATCAACAACGACTCGACTCCGCCGGACGGCCTCGACCTCGGCCTTGCCGTGGCGCTGGAAGGCACCGCGAGCACCCTGAACGGCAAGGCCACCCTGCACGGAACAGTGAGCTGCACCAAGCCTGTGCAGGTGGCCGTGTCGGGGGACGTCACGCAGGTGAAGAAGCAGAACCTCATCCGGGGCTCCTACAGCACGTCGGTGTCCTGTGCCCCAGGCGCACCGGTCGCGTGGACCGCGACGGCCGTGCCCACCGGCTCCGTACCCTTCCAGCGCGGCGACGTAGAAGTCGAGGCGCGCGCGACGGCGACCGACCCCGACTACGCACACCCGGTGACCGTCAGCGAGACGGTAGCGGTCCGCCTCCGCCGGGACTGACCATCACGCTCCGAGCCACACCACACCGTCCGGCCCGGGTCCCGCGTCCTCCCGAGGAGCAGGGCCCGGGCTCGGGCATGGGCACGGACGATTCCGACGGCAGCCTCTCCCCGGCCGAGCTGATCCCGGCCCGCCAAGGCCGGACACCGTGGACCGCACCAGCCACCCGGCCACAGCCGCTCACACCGCGGCCAAGCCCCCTCTGAGGCCCAGGCCTCAGTCGGCCAAACGACCGCCCCAGACCCCAACCTCGTTTGCACAGCGCCCCGAACAGACCCGGGAAACCCATTTCCCAGTTGATGGGGGCTATCGAGGGAACTGTCAGTGGTGCCGTGGATGATCGGGCGCATGACACATGGATCCGCCGGTGCTCTGTGCGTACTCGCCCCGCACCAAGTGTCGCCCAACGCTGCCGGAAAGTGGCTCGGGCCGATCCGCCCGCAGGACCTGGCCGAGCCGCCTTTCGACCGGGCGATGTTCACCTGGCGGTGCGGCTGATGGGCGCCGTGCCCCCTCCGTGGGGTGTTCAGTACACGCTGTACCTGCCTACTGAAGATGCCGCGCGGGCGGCCTCGGCAGAGCTGGCCGGGATGGGGCACCGTTTGACAGCGATGCGAGTTCACGATCAGTTCTGTTACGTTCCGTCGAGCCCCTGGTACGGCACGCCGCCGATGGATCCGGAGCTGGAGGGCTGGTGGCAGGTGTTCTCGCTGGCCGTCTACAGCAGCCATGACCGGAAGGCTCTGGAGCCGTTCCTCCGTAGCGAACGGGTTCGGATGGCCCACGTTGCCCGTGAGCATGGCGGTTTCCAGCAGGGCTGCGGTGAGGGCCAGGCCGCGACCCTTGAAGCAGTCTTCACGAGGGACGGCCTGGTGCATGAACAGACCGGCGCCGAAGTGTCCCTTCCCAGCCTCCTGCCCAAGGATCCCGCGCGGCCTCCGGCGGGTCCCGCGTGGAACTGCGGCGGAGCCGGTGAACCGACGGCAGTGGTCCGGGCGGTGGTGGCGGTCGCGGAGCGAATGTACGGCAATGGCGAGAATGCGCCGGATGCCGTGGGGTGGCTGCTCGATGAGGAATTCGCCTTCGGCGAGCCGTACGAGACGACGGGCGAGTTCCTCGGCGATCTCGCGGATGCCGTGGCACACCAAGGGACCTGCACCGAGGTCACAGTCGAGGCAATTCCCTTCCTGGCCGCGCTCGCCGACGACGACGATGTCCCCGCCGGCAGTCGAGTAATCCTGCTCGGCGATCTGCTGCGGCTCGCCGTCACCGGGCCCTCGGCGGCCGTCTCCCTGGCCGACCGCAACTCCGCCCTCGATGGAGCAGTCGGGGAATCTGCCGCGGAAGAACAGACGCGCAGGGCTATCGGGAGGGAGCTGCCGAGATTGCTGTCCCGCTGGGAGGAAAAGAATGACGCCACCCGGTTCGTTCTCGCTGCCCTCGCGGCGGCCTGTGACCGGCGCGACCAGGATGCACTCAAAGGGCTGGACGAACTGCCTGCCCCCGCAGGCACCAGCCGTTCCGACGTCGTGGCCCTCGTGGCATCGCTTCTCAGCGGCGACCGAGACGACGTGGAGTCAGCAGTGGAGCGGCTGGCTTCATGGGCGCCTCATGTCGCCGAGAAGGCCGCCGGCCCGAACGTGGATCTCAAGGATCTGGGGCTCTCCGTCCTGCCCGCCCTCGTGATGCGGGACGTCGAGACGACAACACCGGAGGAGCTTTGTCAGTGAGCAGACGGCTTCACGATGACGCGAGGGAGAGGCTGAACGGCATGGACGACGCAGTGAGCGAGGCCGGTCGAGCTTTCCTAAGGACCCTGCAGCGTGGCCAGGTCCGCAGGGGTGTGGTGTCTTCCCTGGTCAATTTCGACGTGCTGATCAGGGACGATCTTCCGCGCGGTGTGCATGTGATCTCCCGGCTGCTGCACCACCATCAAGCGGCGGAAACAGCCGTCCTGAAGCACGCCGAGAAGCCGTACGAACTCATCCCCCTCGTCGATCCGTCGGCCTGACGCCAGGCGTACCGCGCCCACAGGGCCCCAGGCCTCCCAACAAGCCCGGAAACGACGAAATCCCGCCCGATCTGACGATCGGACGGGATTTCGTTACCGCTCCTGAGCCAACTCAAGAACAGTCGACTGTGGACCTGAGGGGATTTGAACCCCTGACCCCCTCGATGCGAACGAGGTGCGCTACCAGTCTGCGCCACAGGCCCTTGCGACGTGTGAAACCTTAGCACCCCCGCCGCCGTGCTCGGAAATCCGTTAGGGGCTGGTCACGGGGTGGGGCGGGGG
>NZ_LATD01000067.1 GCF_000981895.1 Streptomyces odonnellii
GGCCCGCGGCACGCCCCGCACCGGACGGTGACTCCTCCGACGTCCTCCCCGACACCCGTATCTCGCCCTCCGCCCAGCCGGTGACCTGGCTCCGCAAGCACCGTGCCCGGGTGCTCATCGGCGCGCTCCTCGTCGCCGCCGTGGCGTCCCTCACCCCCGTCCTCAACGACGCGTTCTTCGACAAGGGCAACGCGAACGACCCGGGCAGCTCAAGCGGCGAGACCGGGCAGACCGGCCAGACCGGCCAGTCCCCGGGAATCTCCGGCAGCCCCGACGCCAAGGCCTCCTCCTCCGCCCCCGTCTGCGATGACAGCGGCCAGACCCTCGTGGCCTCGGGCTCAAGCGTCCAAAAAAACGCCATGGACACCTGGGCCAGGGACTACACCACGGCCTGTCCCGCCACCCAGATCAACTACAGCGCCAAGGGCTCGGGCGCCGGCATAGCCGAGTTCCTCCAGGGCACCACCGTCTTCGCGGGTTCCGACTCCCCGCTCGACCCGGCCGAGGCCGAGCAGTCCAAGGAGGTCTGCCAGGGCGGTGGTACGGGCATCAACCTGCCCATGCTCGGCACCCCGGTCGTCTTCTCCTACAACCTCGCCGGCGTCGACGGCCTCGTACTCGACGCCTCCACCCTTGCCAGGATCTTCGCCGACGAGATCACCACCTGGGACGACCCCGCCATCGCGGAGCTGAACCCGGGCGCCGCACTGCCCAAGAAGCCCATCAGCGCCTTCCACCGCGCCGACGAGTCCGGCGTCAACTCCACCCTCGGCGAGTTCCTGACCGCCACGGCCGGGTCCGAGGACTGGCCGTACGTCGCCGACAACAAGTGGCGCGCGCCCGGCGGCCTGAGCGCGACCGGCTCCACCGGAGTGATGGACCAGGTCCGGCAGACCGACGGTGCGATCGGGTACGCGGAGCTGAGTTACGCGACCGCTGCCGGCCTGAACACCGTCAGACTCGACACCGGCGCCGCCGAGCCCGTGGCGCCCACCCCGGACAGCGCCTCCCAGGCCCTCGCCGACGCCAGGGTGGCCGGTACGGGCAAGGACCTGGCCCTGGACATCGACTACACGACCGCCGTCAAGGGCGCGTACCCCCTCCTCGGTGTCACGTACGAGATCGTTTGCGACACGGGCAACCGGGCCGCCACCCTCGGCGCCCTGAAGTCCTTCCTCACCTACACCGCGGGCACGGAAGCCCAGCAAACACTCGCCGAACTTGGCTACGCCCCCCTCCCGGCCTCCCTGGCGGACAAGGTCAGGCAGACCGCCGGGACCATCGCCTGAGCGGTTCCGCCCGGACCGGAAGAAGACCGGCTTCCGTGTGCTGGCGAGTCTGTGTGCTCGCGGGTCCGTGTGCATGCGAGTCCGTGTGCTTGAGGGGCCGAAGCAGGGGCAGACGCAGGTCCAGGAGGTTGATGACAATGGTTCCCCTGCTTCTGGTACTCCTGCTGGCACTGATCCTCTTCGGCGCCGGATTCGCCCTGAAGGCGCTGTGGTGGATCGCGGTGATCGTCGCCGTCGTGTGGCTGCTCGGCTTCGTCGTGCGCCCCGCGGCCGGCGGTGGCCGCAGGGGCCGTTGGTACCGCTGGTAGCTGGTACCGCTGGTGGACGTGCGCGTGCGTCGCCTTGGGCCCGGCACCCGTGGATCGGGTGTATGATCATCTTGTAACTCCGGTTCACCGCAAGGGAAACGGAAG
>NZ_LATD01000068.1 GCF_000981895.1 Streptomyces odonnellii
TCACACCCCCGGACGCCGCGGACGCCGCCCGTCTCGTCTCCTTCGGGCTTCAGCCCAAGCTCCCGCCCGCCCGTGACATCGAGTACACCGAACTCCTCCGCCGCTACCGCGAAGAGCCCGCCTTCGCCCGCGTCACCGACGCCGTCGCCACCGGACTCGGCCTTGTCGTGCTGGAGGTCTCCCCGCGCGCGGGCATGGCGGTCACCGCGGCCGAGGACTCCGTCTTCGCCGTCCGCATGGGCGACTACGCCCGCCGTGCCTCTACCGACTCCGCCGACCGGTTCCTGCACGGCCTCGCCCATCTCGCCGTCGCGGCCACGGCCTTCCCCCGCCCCGAGGACCTCGCCGACGACGGATACATCGGCCGGATCACGGTCAACGGAGTCGACGCGTTCGTACGGCAGGCCTGCCGCCGGCTGGAGGAGCGGGCCGCGGCGGACGGGGAGAACACCGACCCCTCGACCGACGCGCCCGGACTCGAAGCCGCCTGGCGGATCTACGCACGGCGCAGCGCGACCGGCGCGACCAAGGACGCCCGCAGGCTGGCCGGTTCGACGACCGGCATCGTGGGCAAGGCCGTCGCGTTCCTCACCGACTCCGGCTTCCTCCAGCGCACCGGTGACGACGCCGGAGGCACGTACCGTACGACCGCCCGCTACCAGCTCCAGGTACGGGACATGGCGGGCCACGCGGCCATGGCCGAACTGCTCGACCTGGGGGTCGTACCCGTCAGCGACGGCTCCGCCACCCTGCTGGCACCGCCCGAGGGCGACGATCTGGAGCTCGCTGCCGACGCCGGCCTGCCCTTCCACGCCTGACGCCCCGCAAGCCGGAGGCCCTTCCACACCGGGGGCGGCACGCTGCAGGCCACCGTTCCGTATCCCACCGACCGCATTCCCCACCGCTGTTCACCACGACGAGAGTCCGCCGCCATGTACGAGCTGTCCCGGGTCCGCCTCTACTCCATCGGGCCTGCCGGTGCGCGCTACGCCGACACCGTGCTCGACCTGCGCGGCGTGGGCGCGCCCGTACCCCATCCCGCGCCCGCCCAGGCGGAGTTCTTCGAGGAGGAGCCGGTCGGACCGCCACGCCGCCCGGCCCCGGCGGGCGTGCTGTTCCTGGAGAACGGCGGCGGCAAGTCCGTACTGCTCAAGCTGATCTTCTCGGTGATGCTGCCGGGCCATCGCAACACCCTCGGCGGCGCCAGCTCGGGAGTGCTGCGGAAGTTCCTGCTGGCCGACGACTGCGGGCATGTGGCCCTGGAGTGGCAGCACACGCTCACCGGCGAACTCGTGGTGGTCGGCAAGGCCAGTGAGTGGCGCGGGCGTCAGGTGTCGAACGACCCCAGGAAGTTCGCGGAGGGCTGGTACTCGTTCCGGCCGGGCCCGGGGCTCAGCCTGGACTCCCTGCCGGTCGCCGAGTCCACCGCCGTACGCCCGCCCGTCGAAGGCGCGTCGGGAGCGCGGGGCAGGCGCCGCACCATGAAGGGGTTCCGTGACGCACTCACGGAGGCGGGCAAGTTCTATCCGCATCTCGACGTCCACTGGGAGGAGATCCACGACCGCTGGAACGAACACCTCGGCGATCTGGGCCTCGACCCCGAACTCTTCCGCTACCAGCGCGAGATGAACGCCGACGAGGGCGAGGCGGCGGGCCTCTTCGCGGTCAAGAAGGACTCCGACTTCACCGATCTGCTGCTGCGCGCCGTCACCGACACCCGGGACACGGACGGCCTCGCCGATCTCGTCGGGGGATTCGGCAACAAGCTGGGCCGCCGCGCCGAACTGACCGCCGAGCGCGACTTCACCGCCGGTTCCGTCGATCTGCTGGGCCGGATCGTCGAGGCCGCGGAGACGCGTGCGCGGGCGCGGGAGATCCACGCGGGCGCCGAGCGCCGGGCCCGAACGCTCGTACGACGGCTCGCGGCGCGCGGAGCCGAGGAGCGCGGGCGCGCCGCGGACCTGGCGCAGCGGGTCACCGGCGCCGCGCGCACCGTGGCCGCGGCCGAGCAGTCGCGCGGGCGCGGTGCGCTGATCGCCGCCGAACTGGCGTACCGGCACGCGTCCCTGGCCCTCACCGCAGCCGAGAAGCGCGCCGCCGCGCAGCGCCGTGAGCTGACCGACGCCCGTACGCTCCACTCCGCCTGGCAGGCGGCCGAGGCCGTGCTGCGCCACCGTGCCGCCGCCGACCGTTCCGCGCGGGTGGCCGCCGCGATCCGTGAGGCCGAGCGTGACGCCGCGCCCGCGCTGGCCGCGCGCGCGACCGCGGCGGCCGATCTCGTACGGGCACTGCACGCGGCGGCCGAGGACGGGGAGCGGCTGGCGAACGAGGAGGAGGAGCGGTCCGCCGTCCTCCAGGAGACCGGCGAGGCCGCCCACCGCGACGCGACCTCCGCCGCGACCGAGGCGCAGCGCGCCCGCAGCGAGGCCGGGCATCTGCGGCAGCGGCTGGCCGAGGTGGGGCAGGAGACGGCCGAGGCGGTACGGGCTGGCTGGCTCGACGACACCGCGCCCGACGCGGATCCGGCGCGGGCCGCGCTGGCGGCGAGCGACGCGGAGAAGTCCGCCGTCGCGAGCTGGGACACGGCCCGCGAGGCCGCCCGCACGGCCGCGGACCGCGCCCGCGAGGCGGCCTCCGCCGAGTCCCGCGCCGAACTCGCCGCGGCCCGCGCCGCCGACGCGGCCCTCTCCGCGGACCACGCCTACGAGGCGGAACGCCGAGCGGCGGATTCCCTGGCGAAGTCCGACCGCCTGACAGCCCTGCTGAGCCTCCCCGCCCCGCCCCGGCCGACTCCGGCAGCGGCCCAACACCACAGGGGCCCACGCGTCGAAGCCCGCGTCGACGACCCGGTCGGCGCGGAGGAGCCGGGCCGCCCGGCTGATGACGAGTCCTCCGTGGCTGCTGACCATGGCGATGGCCTTACGGCCGGACAGCCATCCGGTGGTACGGGCCCGGCGGCGCCGATCATGCCTGGCCATCCGGGCGATGAGGGGGCGAGCCCTGGTGGCTCTTCGGGCCGCGACGGGCGTATGCCCACGGCGGGCGACCCGTCCGCCACTGTCCCCGACCGGTTTTCCGCGACCGGCGGCCACGGCGATGCCCGTACGGTCGGCGTCACAGCCGGTGGGCCGGTCACAGCCGGTGGCCCGGCCGGTCCGGCCGACGACGGAGGCGCGGTCTCGCACGAATCGTCCCGGCCGGGCCGCCCGTCCGGTCCGTCCGGACCGGAGGAGGGCGGGGCGAGCCCGGGTGGACATTCGGCCGGCGCGGGCCCGGCAGGGTCGGCTGCGCCCGGCCGCCGGGCAGATGCCTCGGCGGCCGGCCTTGCGGCCGGTGGTACGGGCCCGGCGGCGGCGACCACGCCCGGCCGCCCGGCCGGTCACGCCGGTTCGGGCGGTGGTGGGGCAACCGGTTCCGACGGGTCTTCCGGGACCGGCGGTTCGGGCAGTCGCGCCGGGACGGCCAGGGGTCGGGGCGCGACGGGGCCCGCTGGGCTTCCCGCCGCTGCCGCGTACGCCGACTCGCGTCCCTCCGCGCGGCCGCGCGACACCGACGCGCCCCTGACCGCCGAGGAACTCGATCGGTACGCCGACGAGTTGCGGGAGTTGCTCGACCTCACCGTCGGGTCCGCTGAGCGGCAGCTCTTCGAGCTGCGGACCGCCGCCGCCGATGACGCGCGGATCCTGGGGGCGCTCGGGGACGGGGGGCTGTTGCCGCCGGGGCCGGATGTGCTGGCCACCGTGGAGTATCTGGGCGAGCACGGCATCCCCGCCCTGCCCGGCTGGCGCTATCTCGCCCAGGCCGTCGACCCCGCCGACCACGCCGCCGTACTGGCCGCGCGTCCCGAACTGGTCGACGGCGTGGTGATCACCGACCCCGACTCGCACGCCCGGGCCCGGGAAACCCTCGCGGGCGCCGCCCTGTTGCCGAGGTCCGCCGTCGCCGTGGGGACCGCAGCCGCGCTGCTCGCGCCCGTCCCGGGGCCCGGCGCCGGGGGCGCTGACGACGGCGGGGTCTTCCTCGTACCGCCGAACCCCGCCATGCACGACGAGTACGCCGCCGACGAGGAGCGGCAGGCGCTGCGCGCCCGCGCGGCCGCCAGGGACGAGGAGATCCGGGTGCTGGCGGCCCGGCTCGCCGCCGACCGTTCGCTCGCCGCGAGGCTCAGCGCCTGGCGTACGGACTGCCCGCCCGGCATGCTCGCCGAGCTGGCCGGGGCGGCCCGTACCGCCAGGGCCGCGGCGGAGGCGGCCGCGGCGGCGCTCACCGAGGCCCGTACGGTGCGTGCCGAGGCGGACGAGGCCGCCGCCGACACGGCCCGCGTCCGCGACGAACGGCAGGACGCCGCCCAGCGCGCCCGCCGCGCCGCCGACGCCCTCGCGGGGCTCGCGTTCCGGCTCCGCGAGCGGTCCGGCTGGCAGGCGAAGCTCCGCGAACTGGCCGACGAGGCGGCCGAGTCCGAGGCGCGCGCCGCCGTCTGCCTGGAGCGGGCCCGCGCCGCCGACGAGGACCGCAGGGCCGCCCAGCGCGCCGCCGACGACGCCCGACGTACCGCCCGTGCCCTGCGTGCCGAGCGCGCCGAGATCGCCGGCGCGCCGGAGAACCTCCCCGAGCGGGACCCCGAGGCGCCCCGTACCGCGCTGCCCGCCCTGCGCGAGGCGTACCGCGCCGCTTCCCAGCTCTACGAGAAGGTCGGCGTCGGCGCCGATCTGCGGGCCGAACAGGCCCGTGCGGAGAGCGACGAGAGCGCCGCCCTCGCCGAACTCGATCGGCTCACCAACAAGGTCCGCACCCGCGCCGCCCAGCTTCTCGAATCCACCGACGGCGCCGACGGCCCGTCCCGCCAGGCCGCCGCCGCCCGCGCCGAATCGCTCGTCCAGATGCTGGAGTCACGCGCGTCCACCGCCAGCGAGCAGCTCGGCCGTTTCCGCGGCGAGGCCGAGCGGCTCGCGCCCGCCGACGGTGACGCGCACACCGAGCTGCCCGAGGAACTGGTGCCGGCCGACGCCGAGAAGGCGCAGAGCCTGCTCCGTACCGCCACCGCCGAACTCGCCGCCAGGACCGAGGCGCTGGACACCGCCCGCGCCGCGCACGCCGAACTCCTCCAGGCCCACCGCGCCGCCGAGGACGCGGCGGGCGGTTTCGACGAGACGGCAGCGCTGCTGCGGGACCTGCTCCGCGGCGCCGTCGCCGAGGACGGAGCGGACGAGGACGCGGGCCGGCAGCCCGAGCCCTACCCCGGTACGCCGGCCGAGGCACGGCACTCCACCGCCGAGGCCCGCCGCTCACTGCGTGCCTGCGCGTCCGACCTCTCCGCGGCCGAGTCCGGTGTACGGGAAGCGTGCGACGTACTCGTACGGCATGCCAACTCGACCCGTTACGAACAGGTCCGCACGCCTGCCCGCCAGCAGATCCGCGAACTGCCCGCCTCCGCGCTGCCCGAGCACGCCGCCCTCTGGGCACAGGCCTTCGCACCCCGCCTGCGCGTACTGACGGACGAGCTGGCACAGCTCGAACGCAACCGCGACTCCATCGTCGACCGGTTGCGCGGTCTGGTGGAGTCCGCGCTGACGACGCTCCGTTCGGCACAGCGGCTCTCCCGGCTGCCGGAGGGCCTGGGGGAGTGGTCCGGCCAGGAGTTCCTGCGGATCCGTTTCGAGGACCCGGACCGTGCGGCGCTCGCCGAGCGGCTCGGTGAGGTCATCGACGAGGCGACCCGTTCCGCCCTGAGGAAGAACTCCGACCTGCGCAGGGACGGCATGTCCCTGCTGCTGCGCGGAGTCCAGGCGGCGCTCCAGCCCAAGGGCGTCGCCGTCGAGATCCTCAAACCCGACGCCGTCCTGCGCGCCGAGCGGGTCCCCGTGGGGCAGATGGGCGACGTCTTCTCCGGCGGTCAGCTCCTCACCGCCGCGATCGCCCTGTACTGCACGATGGCCGCTCTGCGCAGCAACGACCGGGGCCGCGACAAGCACCGCCACGCGGGCACGCTCTTCCTCGACAACCCGATCGGGCGCGCCAACGCCACATATCTGCTGGAGCTCCAGCGCGCGGTCTCGGACGCCCTGGGCGTACAGCTCCTCTACACCACGGGCCTTTTCGACACGACGGCGCTGGCGGAATTCCCGCTGGTCATCCGGCTGCGCAATGACGCCGATCTGCGCGCGGGGCTCAAATACATCAGCGTCGAGGAGCATCTGCGCCCCGGTCTGCCCCAGCAGGACCCGGAAGGCGAAACGGTGCACGGCGAGATCACCGCGACGAGGATGTTCCGCCGGACCCCGGCACAGGACCAGCCCCCAGCAGACCAGCCCGGCCCCGGACCTGCCC
>NZ_LATD01000069.1 GCF_000981895.1 Streptomyces odonnellii
TTCCCCAGCGGCTCCCCGCCCCCCGCCTCCGGGCCCGGGACCTTCACCACCGCGCAGGCGGAAGGGCGCCGGGTCGGTTCCGGTCCACTGCGCCGCTACCGCGTCCAGGTCGAGAAGGGCGTCGACATATCCGCGAAGGCCGCCGCCGCCGAGATAGAGGCGATACTCGCTCACCCGCGCGGCTGGGCCGCCCACGGCCGCGGCTCCTTCCAGCTCGTCTCCTCCAAGGCCGACGCCGACTTCGTGATCCGTATCGCCACCCCCGCCACGGCCGACGCGCTCTGCCTCGCCGAGGGCCTCAACACCCATGGCGAGCTGAACTGCGAGACCACCGACGGTGTCGTGGTCAATCTGCGCCGCTGGGTCCTCGGCTCGCCCACCTTCGACGGACCGCCCGCCGAATACCGCCACCTCGTCATCAATCACGAGGTCGGCCATGAGATCGGCATCCGCCACCATCTGGGCTGCTCGGGCCCCGGCCGTCCCGCGCCGGTCATGATGCAGCAGATCAAGGGTCTGGACGGCTGCGTGTCCAACGCGTGGCCGTACGACGAGCGCGGGACGTACATCAACGGACCGAGGGTCTGAGCCCCGGTCCGGGGCCCGGACGACAGGACCTGGACCCCACCTTCCACACCCGACCCGGCTTATGATGCCCGGAGGGGACCGGGGCTCCGTAACCAACACGGAAGGGGCGGACCGCTACCCGGAGCACATGCCGAGGAGACGGAGATGTCGCACGCCCCCGATACCCCCGAAGCCGGTTCGGAAGCCCCGAACCTCGACTTCGCCGGGACCACCCCGTACGAGGACTACGTCCAGGCCGACGTCCTCACCCACCTCCAGCACCCCCGCTCCGACGACCCCGGCGAGATGGTCTTCCTCGTCACCACGCAGGTCATGGAGCTGTGGTTCACCGTCATCGTCCACGAGTGGGAGACCGCGTCCCGCGCGCTGCGCGAGGACCGTACGCGCCCGGCGGTCGACGCCCTCAAGCGTTCCGTACGGGAGCTGGACGCGCTGAACGCCTCCTGGCGGCCGCTCGCCCAGCTCACCCCCGCGCAGTTCAACTCCTACCGCGGCGCCCTCGGTGAGGGCTCCGGCTTCCAGTCGGCGATGTACCGGCGGATGGAGTTCCTGCTCGGCGAGAAGTCGGCGTCGATGCTCGTACCGCACCGCGGCGCCCCGCGCGTCCACGCCGAGCTGGAGAAGGCGCTCCAGGAGCCGAGCCTGTACGACGAGGTCCTGCGGCTGCTCGCCCGGCGCGGGCTGCCGGTGCCGCCCGAGGTGCTCGGACGGGATCTGTCGGCGCGGTACGAGCCGTCGCCCGCGGTCGAGGAGATCTGGGCCGGGATCTACGCGGACCGAGACCAGCACAGCGAACTGATCCGGCTCGGCGAGGCGCTGACGGACGTCGGCGAGCTGGTGTGGCGCTGGCGCAACGACCATCTCGTGGCGACCCGGCGCGCGATGGGATCCAAGACCGGGACGGGCGGGTCGGCGGGGGTCGCCTGGCTGGAGAAGCGGGCGGCGAAGAACGTGTTCCCCGAGCTGTGGACGGCGCGCAGCCATGTCTGAGTCGCTGGAAGAGGGCCGAGCCGTGTCCGGGTCGCTGGAAGAGGGCCGAGCCGTGTCCGGGTCGCCGGCCGCCGTGTCCGGGCAGCAGGAATCGCCGGAGGAGTCACGGCCCCTCGCCCTGCGCGCCGCCGCGCTCGACGCCGCCGACGAACTCGTCGGCCGCCGCGAGCTGTTCGCCCTCACGGAGGGTGTCGTCTATCTCGACGGCAATTCGCTCGGCGCTCTGCCCCGCCATGTCCCCGAGCGCCTCCAGGACGTCGTCGCCCGCGAGTGGGGCGAGCTGCGCATCCGCTCCTGGACCGAGAGCGGCTGGTGGGAGGCGCCCGAGCGGATCGGTGACCGTATCGCGCCGCTCGTCGGCGCCGCGCCGGGCCGCATCGTGGTCGGCGACTCCACCAGCGTCAATGTCTTCAAGGCCGTGGTCGCGGGCGCCCGCCTCGCGGGCCCCGGCCGGGACGAGATCCTCGTCGACGCCACGACCTTCCCCACGGACGGCTACATCGCCCGGTCCGCGGCCCGGATGACGGGCAGCAGGATCGTGCCCGTCGCCCCGGCGGAGCTGGCCGGCGCGCTCGGGCCGCGTACGGCGGTGGCGCTGGTCAACCACGCGGACTTCCGTACGGGACGGCTCCACGACCTGCCCGGGATCACGGCCGCCGTGCACGAGGCCGGGGCGCTCGCCGTCTGGGATCTGTGCCACAGCGCGGGCGCGCTGCCGGTCGGTCTGGACGAGCACGGCGTGGATCTCGCGGTGGGCTGCACGTACAAGTATCTGAACGGCGGGCCCGGCTCGCCCGCGTTCCTCTATGTCGCCGAGCGCCACCAGGCGCGCTTCGACTCCCCGCTGCCCGGCTGGAACGCGCACGCCGATCCGTTCGCGATGGCCGCGGACTTCACACCTGCGGAGGGCGCGGTACGGGGCCGGGTCGGCACCCCCGACATCCTCTCCATGCTGGCGCTGGAGGCGGCCCTCGACGTGTGGGCCGGGGTACGGATGGAGGCGGTGCGCGCGAAGAGCCTGGCGCTCACCGACTTCTTCCTGGAGTGCGTCGAGGCGTACGCGCCGCCGGGCCGGGTCGCCTCGATGACCCCGGCGGCGCATTCGGAACGCGCCAGCCAGGTCGCCCTCCGCTGCGCCGAGGCGCCTGCGGTGATGGAGACGCTCATCGCGCGCGGGATCGTCGGCGATCTGCGCAGGCCGGACGTGCTGCGCTTCGGTTTCACCCCGTTGTACATCGGTTTCGCCGATGCGGAACGAGCCGCGCGGGTGCTCGGGGAGGTCCTGCGGGAGGTGGCGCCGGGGACGCTGCCCGGGACCTCGCCGGGCCGCTCGGCGGGCGTTCCCGGCGGCCCGGGCGCCGGGGCGGTGGCCGGACCGGGACGCGGGGTGTGATCGACCCCCTTCAGGGCTGATACCGTCCCCGCTGATCAGGTCAATTCGGCCTCCGTACCGAAAGGTTGGCGCAAGATGCCGGACCCCGCCGCGCCCGATGCCCTCGCGCGTGACGCCGCAGAGACCGAGTCGGTCCTGGCCCATCCGGTCGTCCGGCCCGATACCACCGCCGCGTACGGCGACCACCCTGATCAGGTGATCGACTTCTACGCCCCCCGGGGCGACCAGGAGCGGGTGCCGCTGGTCGTCGTCCTGCACGGCGGTGCCTGGCGGGCGCCGTACGACCGCGGGCATCTGACGCCCTTCGCGGACTTCCTGGCCCGCCGCGGCTTCGCAGTCGCCAATGTCGAGTACCGGCGGGGTCCCGCGGTCCCGCAGGAGGGCGACGGCGCTCCGGTGGCGGGGCGGTGGCCGGAGACGTTCGACGATGTGGCGGCGGCGATGGACGCGCTGCCCGCGCTGGTCGCGGACGCGCTGCCGCGCGCGGACGCCCGGCGGACCGTGGTGACCGGGCACTCGGCGGGCGGCCATCTCGCGCTGTGGGCGTCGGCCCGGCATGTGCTGCCGGAGGGCTCGCCCTGGCGGCTGCCGGAACCGCCGCCGCTGCGCGGGGTCGTCGCGCTGGCGCCGATCGCGGATCTGCTGCGGGCCGTGGAGCTGGACGTGTGCGGCGGAGCGATTCAGCAACTGCTGGGCGGCGAGGAGGAGTTCAAGCGCCGCAGGGAGAGCGCGGACCCGGCGGCGCTGCTGCCGACGGGGATCGCGACGGCGGTGGTGCAGGGCCGTACGGATCTGACCGTGCCGTACAGCGTCGCCGAGGAGTACGTGGCCGCGGCGGCGAGGGCGGGCGAAACGGTCGGCCTGACGCTGCTGGAGGACGTCGGCCACTTCCCGCTGATCGACCCGAAGGCGGACGCGTGCGCGGTGGTGGCGGAGGAGATCGCACAGCTCGCGTGGTGAGGCGCGCGGACCTGCCGTAGCGGCTCGGCCCCGCAGCAGCGGGCCCGGCCCCGTGCGGCAGCTCGGACTTGCCACGGTGGCCCGGACCCGCAGCAGCCGGCCCGGCGGCCCCGCGCAGTGGCCAGGACCTGCCGTAGTGGCCCGGCCCCCGCGTAGCAGCCTGCCGTAGCAGCCCGGACCCGCGTAGTACCTGGGACGGACGGCTGAGGATCCGCTTCGGTGGTGACGACCCCGTCCTCGCCCTGCCCCTACCGTGGCAGCGTGACCCAGACAGATACCGGGAAGGCCCGGAGCCCAGAGTTCCGCCTGGCCGCGGGAGCGTTCAGGAGCCTGCGCCAGGACCTCTTCCACGATGCCTTCGCCTACCGCCCGCTGGCCCCCATGCGGACGGACGGCCCGCTCACCCGCCGGCTGCCGGGCCGGATACGCGAGTACGCGGCCCGGACCCCGCACGCCGTCATCGTGGTCGCGGCGCTGCTGGTGCTGTTCATCGGCTTCGCAGACGGTGGCTCCCTGTTCCGTCTGCTGCCCGTCGTACCGGTGCTGCTGACGCTGACCAGGCCGGTCGGCGCCTGGTGGCTGGTGCTGGCGTTGTCGGCGGTGCTGAGTGTCGTGGGACACCGCGACTGGCCCTGGGAGCCCAGCGCCTTCGCCGCGTATCTGATCGTGATGACGGTGGTGGCGGCCCGTACCCGCCCGCGCACCGCAGCCTGGCTCTGGGTGATGACGGCGGCGTACGTGCTGTTCTCCGAGGTGTTCCTCACGCCGTACGGATACGGCTCCTCGGGTGTCCCCATGCTCTTCGTCTCCGCGCTCGTCCTGCTGACCGTGAGCCTGCTCCAGGTGCGCAGGAAGGCGGAGCAGGAGGTCGCGGCGCAGCAGAGCGTGACCGCGGTCGAACGCGACCGGCGCACGCTCCTGGAGGAGCGCACCACCATCGCCCGCGAACTGCACGATGTGGTCGCGCACCACATGTCGGTGGTCGCGATCCAGGCCGAGGCCGCCCCGTACCGGGTGGAGAACCCGCCGCCCGAGCTGGAGCAGGCCTTTGTCACGATCAGGGAGAACGCGGTCGCGGCGCTGACCGAACTGCGCCGGGTGCTCGGTGTCGTACGGGCGGCGGACTACCAGGCCCCCGACGCCCCGCAGCCCACCCTCGCCGATCTCGACGGGCTGCTCGCGAATGTCGGGGAGGCCGGTCTGGCCGTGGAGAAGACGGTCACCGGGGCGGTACGGGAGCTGCCGCCGGGCGTCGAGCTGTCGGCGTACCGCATCGTGCAGGAGGCGCTGAGCAACGCGCTGCGGCACGCGCCGGGGTCGACCGCGCGGGTCGAGATCGCGTACGTACTGGGCGGGCTGGGCCTGCGTATCGTCAACACCGCGCCGCAGGGCCTGGTCAAGCCGTCGCCCGGGGCCGGGCACGGCATCACCGGGATGCGGGAACGGGTGGCCATGCTGAGCGGTGAGATGACCGCGGATCCCACCGAGGACGGCGGGTACGAGGTCGTGGCCTTCATACCGGTCGCGGCGGCGGAACGGGACGGACAGGAATCCGAGGGGCGCGCGGGCGGCGCGGGGCACGAGAGGGAAGGGGACGCGGCGTGACGATTCGAGTGCTGATCGTCGACGACCAGGTGATGGTCCGCGAGGGGTTCTCGGTCCTGCTGAACGCGATGCCGGACATCGAGGTCGTCGGGGAGGCCGTGAACGGCCGCGAGGCGATCGGCCAGGTCACGGCGCTGCGCCCTGATGTCGTCCTGATGGACATCCGGATGCCGGAGCTGAACGGCATCGAGGCCACGCGCGAGATCGTCGCGGCGGACGCCGACGCGAAGGTGCTGGTACTGACCACCTTCGACCTCGACGAATACGTCTACCAGGCGCTCCGCGCGGGCGCCTCGGGCTTCCTCCTCAAGGACGCTTCGGCGCGCCAGCTCGCGGACGGCGTACGAGTGGTCGCCTCCGGCGAAGCCCTCCTGGCCCCCACCGTCACCCGCCGTCTGATCACGGAGTTCTCCAAACTCTCCGAAACCCCGCGCGCCCCGGCCATGGCCCGCGTCGGCGACCTGACCGAACGCGAGACGGAGGTCCTGGTCCTCATCGCGCAGGGCCTGTCCAACGCGGAGATCGCCGAACACCTCGTGGTGGCGGAGTCCACGATCAAAACCCATGTCAGCCGCATCCTGGTGAAATTGGGCCTCCGCGACCGCACGCAGGCGGCGGTCTTCGCGTACGAGGCACGCCTGGTGACCCCGGGCTGACCCGCCCGCCGGGGGCGCGTGGCGAGTACTGGTCATTTGATCACTCGCACGAGTGATCGGATCGGCTTATGGGATCTCGGCCGCTCGTCGACCTGTCACGCTGGCGTTCGCCTGACAGGAGGTGCACGATGACGCTCATGGAAGAGCGCGCGGCGGCCCAGATGTCCGTCGAGGAGTTCGAGAGGCTCGCCAAGCTTGTCGAAAAGGAATCCGACACCGTCAGGCTGGAGTTCATCCACGGACGGATCGGGATCAAGGGCGTGACGGACGGCGACCATAGCGAGATCATCAGGTGGCTGCAGCAGCGCTGCATGCAGGTCCGGACGGACATGTGGCTCTACGCCGGTGGCGAGCTTGGGCTGCTGGTCGGGACGTACCGCAAAGGCCACGCGAGACCCGATGCCGTCCTCGCTCCGCAGGGGGCTTTCGTGGGCCAGGGGACCTGGGCCGACCCGGCAGGCGTGCTGATGACCGTCGAGGTCACCTCGTACGACTCCGATACCGATCGGCGGGATCGGAAGGAGAAGCCCGCTGCCTACGCCGCCGCCGGGATCCCGGTCTATCTGCTGATCGATCGTGACCACGACACGGTGACCGTGCACAGTGATCCGTCGGCGGACGGCTACAGCGTTCGCCATGTGGTGGACTTCGGCACGAAAGTGGTGCTCCCCGGTCCTGTGAACATCGAGCTGGACACCGAAGAGCTGAAGACCTTCGTGCGCTGACACATACCTCGCGCGGTGGCCCGCTCCGTCCACAGGCTGTGGACGGAGCGGGCCGTTACGGCGTACGGGCGGGTGCTACGTCAGCATGTCCCGGCGGCGCAGGGCCGTCAGGCCTGTTGCGATCAGTGCCGCCGCCACCGCCGTCAGGAGCAGGGCCGGGGGCCAGTTCATGTCCGCGCCCGGGAGCTTGGGGAGGTGGGTGAAGGGGGAGAGGTTCATGGTCGGCTGGGGGAGGTTCACCGCCGGGCCGATCCAGCCCAGGGCCAGGGTGAGGCCCGCGACCCCCCAGGCAGCCGCGGCCGCCTTGGGGAACAGGCCGTACAGCAGGACCGCCAGTCCGCCCACCACCCAGATCGCGGGGAGCTGCACGAGCGAGGCGCCGAGGATGCCGGGGAGGCGGTGGCCGTAGCCCAGGAACAGGCCGAGACCGCCCAGCAGCATGATCAGGGCCGCGCCGCCGAACGCGATCAGCAGGTGGCCCGCCGCCCAGCGGAGCCGGCCGACCGCGCCCGCCAGCACCGGTTCCGCGCGCTGGCCGGTCTCCTCGCCGTACAGCCGGAGCACCGAGGCGACCACGTACAGCGCGGCGACCATGCCGAGCATGCCGGTCATCGCGGCCAGGAACGAGTCTGTCAGACCCTGCCGGCCGCCCATGCGCTCGAAGATCTCCCTGGTCTGCTCGTTGCCGCCGACGAGGTCAGCCGCGCCGTCGGTGAGACCGCCGAAGATCAGGCCCGCCACCAGGAACCCCGCTCCCCAGCCGAGGACACCGCCCCGCTGGAGCCGCCAGGCGAGCGCGTCCGCCGAGCCGAGCCGGCCGTGCGCCGGGCCCGGCCGAGCGGGCAGGAAGCTCATCCCGATGTCACGCCGTCCCGCCAGGGTGTACGCGATGACGGCCTGGAGACCGATCGCGGCGAGCAGGACCAGCAGCACCCACCACCGTTCGTCGGCGAACGCCCGGACGTTCTCGGCCCAGCCGAGCGGGGACAGCCAGGTCAGTACGGACGAGCCGTCGGCGGACGCCGAGTCGCCCGCGGCCTTGAGGACGAACGCGGCGCCGATGACCGCGGCCGTCAGCCCCTTCGCCAGCCGCGCGTTCTCGGTGATCTGCGCGGCGATGGCCGCGGTGCAGGCGAAGAGCATGCCGACGCCCGCCGTCGCGAGCCCCACCGCCAGCGAGCCGGCGAACTGCCCGGCGCCGCTCTCGCCCTCGCCCCGCGCGTACGCGGCCATCACCACGGTGACCAGCAGCGCCAGCGCTCCGTTCGCGGTCAGCGCCGCCAGCAGCGCGCCGGTCAGCGGCGCCCGCCGCCCGACCATCGCCGAGGAGAGCATCTCCTGACGGCCGGTCTCCTCTTCCTCCCGGGTGTGCCGGATGACGATGATCAGGCTCATCACGGCCGCGAAAGCGCCCCCGAAGCCGATCATGCGCCAGGTCGCCAGCCCGCCGAGCGAGTCGCTGAAGACAGGGCCGTAGAGAGCGCGCAGCGAACTGTTGCTCGCCGTGGACTGGACGACATCCGCCCGCTTGGCGGCCGTGTCGTACAGCGCGGCGAAGGACTGCGCGACGGACATGTACGAAGCGCCGATGACCAGCACCCACACCGGCATCATGACCCGGTCGCGGCGCAGCGCGAGCCGCAGCAGCGGCCCGGTGCCGGCGAGATTACGGGAGCCTCTGGTGCGCGCCGCCGGGGCGCCGACGGCGGTGGCGGTCATCGGGCCACCGCCGCGTCGGTGCCGTCCGCTCCGCGACCGGACGCGCTCTGGGCCTCGGCGGCATCGGCCGTATCGGCCGCGTCGGTGCCGTCGGCCGCGTAGTGGCGCAGGAACAGTTCTTCGAGGGTCGGCGGCGTGCTGGTCAGCGAGCGGATCCCGGATTCGGAGAGCGAGCGCAGCACCGCGTTCAGATGTCCGGTGTCGACCTGGAGCCTGACCCGGTGGCCACGGCCCCCTTCGACCGACTGTGTGACCAGGTCATGGACGCCGGGCAGCCGGGCCAGTCCGTTGGGCGCGCCGACGAGTTCCGCGCTCACGCTCGTACGGGTGAGATGCCGCAGCTCCGCCAGTGAACCCGACTCCACGGTCACGCCCTTGCGGATGATGCTCACCCGGTCGCAGAGCGCCTCCACCTCGCTCAGCACATGGCTGGAGAGCAGCACGGTCCTGCCCCGGTCGCGCTCCTCCTCGACACACCGCTGGAAGACCTCCTCCATCAGTGGGTCGAGCCCGGAGGTCGGCTCGTCCAGGATCAGCAGATCGACGTCCGAGGCGAACGCGGCGACCAGGGCGACCTTCTGCCGGTTGCCCTTGGAATACGTACGCCCCTTCTTGGTCGGGTCGAGTTCGAACCGCTCGACCAGTTCGGCCCGCCGTGCCGGGTCGAGGCCGCCGCGCAGCCGCCCGTACAGGTCGATGACCTCGCCTCCGGAGAGGTTCCGCCACAGCGTCACATCGCCCGGTACGTAGGCCACGCGCCGGTGCAGTTCGACCGCGTCCTTCCACGGGTCCCGGCCGAGGAGCTGTGCCGCGCCGGAGTCGGCGCGCAGGAGGCCGAGCAGGACCCGGATGGTGGTGGACTTGCCCGCTCCGTTGGGGCCGAGGAAGCCGTGGACCTCGCCGGTGTCGACGGTCAGGTCGAGGCCGTCCAGCGCGTGTGTCCGGCCGAACGACTTGTGCAGTCCGGCGACCGTGATTGCCTTCGTCATGCTTCGGAACGTACGCTACTTTCACAAAATTGTGAAGTTAAGAAAACGTCAAAAGAGGTCGCGTTAAGATCGGGAAGTGACCGGGGCGGATGCCGAGCAGGGAGACGGTGGGGCGATGAACAGCAGGAGCCGTGACGTGGGCGGTACGAGTGGCGCGGCCGATCGCGGTGGCGCGGATGGTACGGGCGAGCGCGGTGGCGCGGGCGAGCGCGGTGGCGCGGGCGAGCGCGGTGGCGCGGGCGGTGCGGCCGGCTCCGGCCCGCAGCGCGACGAGGAGGCCGTCTCCCGCTTCGTCGAGCGTTTCGCGGCCGACATGACCGAGGCCGGGATGCAGCGCACCGCGTCCCGGGTCTTCACGGCCCTGCTCTCCTCCGACGACGCGAGCATGACCTCCGCCGAACTGAGCGAGCGGCTCAGCATCAGTCCGGCCGCGGTGTCCGGGGCGATCCGCTATCTCAGCCAGGTCGGCATGGTCAGCAGGGAGCGCGACCCCGGCTCGCGCCGCGACCGCTACCGGCTCCACCACCAGCTCTGGTACGCCACCTTCGCCAGCCGGGACTCGGTGCTCATCCGCTGGGAGAACACCCTGCGGGCCGGTGTCGAATCGCTCGGCGCGGACACCCCGGCGGGGGCGCGGGTCGCGGAGACGAGGGAGTTCTTCGAGTTCCTCCACAACGAACTCGGGTCGCTGATGGACCGGTGGCGGATACAGCAGGAGAAGCTGCACCCGGCGGAGGCGGACGGAGCGCTCCCGCCGGCCTGACCTCTGTACACCCCGCCTGACGGCAGCACGCCCCGCCCGGCCGCCGGACCGGCACACGTTCCGCCGGACCGTCGCATGTTCCACCGGACCGCCGTGAGCCTCCCGCCCAGGCC
>NZ_LATD01000007.1 GCF_000981895.1 Streptomyces odonnellii
GAACTGTCACCTCGTCGGCTACCCGGCCGTCCGGTTCGGCGAGGCCCAGTCCGTCCCGCCGGTCATCGAGGACTCCAAGCCACAGGCCGTGGTCACGCTGGCCCCCGGCGAGTCGGGCTACGCGGGCGTCCTTCTCTCGGCGGCGGACGGCAGCGGCTCCAACGGCTACACGGCAAAGTACCTTGAGGTCTACTTCGGCAGAGAGCTTCCGGTGAGCCGAGCCCGCCCGTCGCTGCCCAAGAAGGGCGTGTACGTCGACAGCTCGCTCAGCGTCACGTACTGGCAGGCGGACATGGCCGACGCCTTGACCTGGTGACGCGCGGGCTCCGGGTGACGCGCGGGCTCCCCGCTCACCGGAAGCTCACTGCGACCACGCCTCAGCCGGGACCGGCCACGCTGATCCCGGGACCGGCTGAGGTGATCGCGTCGGTGGACAAAAGGTGTTGGCCTTCGGTCCGCGGTCCTGGATGATCGGGGCTGCTCAGCGGGGGGAAGGGGGGAGGACCGATGGCCGTCGTGTTCGCGTGCGTACGGTGCGACCTCGTGCTGACGGCCCCGGTGGCGCGACGGGCGCTTCCCGTCCACGCCCACCAGAAGTACGGACATCAACTCCTGCCCGCGCTCATGGAATCGGGGACGTACGCCGTCGATCCGGAGCCTTCAGGGCCGCCCTGGCGGCCCTGGACCGAGATCGGGCCGGACGAGGCGGAAGCGCGCGGTGTGTTCGCCCCGGTTTCCGGACTGTCCTCCGGGGCGCCCGGAGCGATCGTCGTCGCGCCGGGTGACACCCGTGACACCGTCCTGATTCCCGAGCGGTGCGGCGGCCACTGCATGGGGCTGGACGGAAGTGACGGCCCGAATCTGGCGTGCGCGGGGTGCGGGCAGGAGGTGGGCACCCGTATCGACGACTGCTCGTACTGGCAGGCGGTACGTCTCGACCCCCGCGCCGTACACCGCCTGCCCGCCGACGGCCCGGCTTGCCGGACGGCCGAGTGGGAGGCACTGGCGGAGGAGCGGCCGGGCACGCCGCCGACGGCACGAGGCACATCAATCGCACAGCACCGCGCACACCACGGGCTGGTGCTACTTCACCGTCGACCCCACGGCTCCCCGCGCACCGAAGGTCACTCTCGGTGCCCCGTACACCGAGTGCGAGGCCAACGAGTGCTCTCCCCACGGCGGGCCCGGAATCGCCGGGTCGTTCACCTTCGAGCCCGCAGACGATGACTCGCCGGTGGCGGCGTACCAGTACAAACTCGGCTCCGCCTGGTCGGAACCGATTCACGGCTCCACGGTGCGCCTGGACATCGCACCGCCCAGGTCGGGCCTGGCGGTGCTGGACGTTCGTGCGCAGGACGGCATCGGTCGCTGGGGCTCGACGACCAGGGTCACCTTCAACGTGGCTCCGCCCTCGACGGCCGTGGGTACCTGGCACTTCTCGGACGGAAAGCCCGGCGACGGTTCGACGACCGCGGCCGACTCGGCGACCGGCCCCGGCGGGCGGCACACGGCGGAACTGGCGGGCGTGGACGCCGACTGGTCGCCGCTAGGACGCCTCGGTGACGGTGACGGCTCGCTAGCGCTCGGCGGCACCTCCGGACACGCCTCGACCGAGGGCCCGGTGGTGGACACGAGCCGGTCCTTCGCCGTCTCCGCGTGGGTGTTCGCAACCGGTCTGGAACGTGACCGCACCGTCCTGTCGCAGACCGGCGCGGACGGCTCCGGCTTCGGCCTGGGGTACTCGGAAGCCGCGGGGACCTGGCAGTTCCAGCGAACCTGGAACGACGGCGGCACCCGGGAGACGGCCGCCGCGGTCGCCGGCACTCCGTCGACCGCGGGAGTCTGGACGTACCTCGCGGGTTCGTACGATTCGGCCGCGCACACCCTCACGCTGTACGTCAACGGCAGGCCCCAAGGCGCGCCGGTAGCCGTTCCCGCGGCGGACACCGCACCGGGTGCGGACGGCGATCTGGAGTTCGGACGGGTCGCGGCGGCCGCACCCGGCGGCTACGAGGCGCACTGGAGTGGCAGGCTGGACGAGGTCGCGGTCTGGCAAAGTGCCTTGTCCGTCGACGACGTACGAGTCGACGCGCAGCTTCTGGCCGTCGACAGCACCCGCCGGGCGACGGCGCAGGTCGCCGCGTGGGACCCGGCCGGCGCGTCCGGCACGGCCCTCGCCGACACCACCTCCGGATACGGCCGGACCCTCACCCTTGACGGCGGGGCGCGGCTCGACGGCAGTGCGATCGTGCTGGACGGCGTCGACGGTACGGCGAGCACGCCAGGCCCTGTGGTCGACCCCGGTGGATCGTTCACCGTAACGACGCGCGTGCGGATCGACACCGGTGCCTTGGGCGCGCTGCCCGCCGGGTCGATGGTGCAGGTGACAGGGCAGCGGTCGCCGGACGGCTCCGCCTGGGGCATCTGGTCCAGGGTGGGACGTACGGAGGTGCTGGATCCGGAAACCTTCGACCTCGTGACCGTCCCGACCGCACAGTGGATGTTCGGCCGCGCCACGGCGGACGGGACATTCACCGGTGTGTCCGAACAGGAGTTGCAGATCCCGGACGGCACCACCTCTGACCGCCCGAGCCAGGTGACCGGTGTCTATGACGCGCAGAACGGCACGGCCGCGTTGTATGTCGGGCACAGAAGACAGGCCGAGGTACCGTTCGTCAACGAAGCCGGTACCGGTGACCTGACGATCGGAAAGCCGCACGGCAGCGGTGCGTGGTCCCACTACCTCCCGGGTCGCGTCGAGGACGTCCGGCTCTGGGCCGGGGCCATGGACGCGAACACCCTCGCGTCGGTGATCGGGTTCTGAGCCCGGCCTTCAAGAAGCGTTCCCCGGTCCGGCCTTGAAGCGGCCGACCGCCGGGACGGGCTTCGGCTCCGGGACTCTCCCAGAGCCTCACCCCCGTCCCGGCCACCCCGCACCCGGCCGGGTTTCGAGGATGATGGTCCCAACCATCGGCTCGGCGCGGCTGAGTCGGCGGCGCGGATCCCCTCCGAGCGGTCTTGGAGCAGCGCATGTCCTCGTTGGACGAGTTGCAGGCCCTGCTGGGCGAGCCCGTCAGCCGGCAGCCCAGCCCGGACGACTGGAGCGAAGTCGAGCGATACGTGGGTTCCGCTTTGCCCAGCGACTTCAAGACGTTCCTCAACGCCTACGGCAGCGGGTCCATCTCCGGTGAGCTCGTTGTCTTCCACCCGCATGGATCAAGCCCGTTGCTGGAGCGTATGCGCAAGACGCACCGGACGTTCACCGAGCGTCGGGACAGAGCTCTGAGCACTGGGGGCTCCGAGCATGTCCCGTACCCCTTTCACCCCGAACCGGGTGGGCTGATTTCGTGGGGGTACGACCACGGCGGTGACGAGCACTTCTTCCTGCCCTGCGGCCCGGACCCGGACAGGTGGAAGGTCGTCACGATGCTCCATGAAGAGGGCTGTGAGACCTTCGACGGCCCGTTCTCGACCTTCGCGCTCGCGTTTGTGCGGCGGCTGCACGACGTGGACCGGTATCACGGCATCGACCCGGAAGCCCTGGAGTACCTGGAGCCGGAGGACCTTGAAGAACTGGTCGCCGCCGGAGAGATCGGCCCCGTTCAGCCGGGCTTTGAACCGTTCTGAACGGAGGCGGATGGAAGCGTGAGCGCAGCGCAACTGCCGCGCGTCATGGCACATCTTGTCTGCCTGTTCCCATTTGGCCAAGCCCGCTCGCATTCTGGTCGGCGACTGACTTCATTGCCGAAAACACCGCCGACGTGGGCAGGCAACCTATTGGACTTGACGGAATTTCTGTACAGGCGCCTTCGTTTCGTTCGGCGATGCGAGAGGGCTCGTCTGCCGTTCGAACCGGTAGAAATTACTGGAGGTTTGACCAGCACTATCGTGTGGGCGAGGACATACGTGCGAGATCTGACTGGTCGTTTTCGTGGTAGAGTATTAATGAATTGACAGGACGCCACGAAAAAAGGGGAATGGCGTGAACACCGAGAAGGTCACGGCTCGACGTCTTACGGCCGGGGAGGTTTCAGAGCTGGGCGTCCAGGACGGCATCTTCGTCTCGGCAGAGATGGACGGCCTTCCTCTCGACTGCTATGCCCCGGCTTTCCTCACGGAGCCGGGTAAGAATTTCGAAGGAGGGTCCTTCACCGCGAGGACGGTCTTCGGTGAGGAAATCCACGTTCTCCCGGACAATGCCGAAGAGCGCGGGATCTGGATTGCCGACGAGGCGGGGGAGGAAATCGAGGTTCTCCAGAGTGCCGGCGTCCTCCTGAATCTCGCCCTCTTTGTGCCCAACGGGAACATGGAATCCTTGGATTCGCTCTACTCCGCCGCGCGGGACGCGTTCGGCGTGGGAATCGTTCAGCGCTGGAGCGAGGAAGTCGTCGCGGTGCCGGACGTCAAGGTCGACCTGTTCGAGGAGCCGATCCGGGGGCGTAAGAACGCGACCAGCCAGAACCGCGACCGCCGCGCCCTGGACATCTACCCGACCCGAGTGCGGTTCCTGGAGCCCAGCGACGGCTGGAAGTTCATTGTCGAACCGCACAAGGAGGTCGTCGACGACACGCCGACGATCTGACCTGACGGCGGCCTAGAGGCAGCACCGGCAGCGCAGTCGGACGCTCGGCTGGGATCTCCCAGCCGAGCGTTTTGCTTGAGGCCCCGAGCCCTCAGCCCGTCGTCGGCGGCATCAGGACCCAGTCCGCGCCGGGGGCCGCCCCGGTGCCGCCTCGCTCCGGTGAGGACACCCGCCCGGGCGAGGCGGCCTGCGCCAGGGGCGGCGTACCCCGGCAGGCCCCGGCCGTCAGTTGAAGACGGTGTCGGCCGGAAGACCGGACTGGCTCAGCACGTCGGCGCGGTTGTAGTAGTCGTCGTTCGTCACGATTGTTCCCGCGCATCTTGAGGGTGGCGACGGCAGGCACGGAGAACGGCTTCGGCGCCCCGGCCAGGTGCCCGCTGAACATCCAACTGATGGCCACCTGGCCGTTGTTGGCGAACGCGCCGTTGACCTTGACGTTGGCGTTCCCGACGAACTGCTTGGTGACGGTCGCCCACTGGGCGACCCCGTCACGGCCACGACGGCGGCCCGGAACCCCCCGCCGTCGTGCCGCCTGCTGAGCACAGGCGGCAGCCCGCTGGCCGCGAGCGTCGCCCCGAAGGCTTCGATGCCGGTAAGCACGGAACACACGGTAGGGCCGATAGGTGATCGCCCGGTTCCAGCGCGCGCTGCTCCACCGTACGAGGTGACAGACGGGGGAACTCAGCGCGCCGGAAACGGCCTTGGGGGACCGGGGCGGCGGCGCGGGGCCTCGGCACGGCTGCCGGACACCGCTACGTCCGTGTCCGGCAGCCTCTGATCCATCAGCCCGATCAGCTCCATCAGATCAAGCAGATCAAGCAGATCAAGTAGATCGATCAGCGCTCGCCGACGGCCGCGACCGTGCCGCAGTTGCTCAGCGTGCCGAAACCGAAGTGCACCGTGAGGGCGGGGTTGCCGCAGAGCTGCGAACTCGCCCCGACGAACGCGCTCTTGATGTCCGTGTTCACCAGGCGTGTGGTCTCGACGACGACGTAGACCGGATAGCGGTAGGGAAAGGCGGGGTTGAACATGCCCGAACCGATGACGGGTGCCACCCCGTCCACCGGCATGAGCACGGCCCTGCCGCGGGTGTCCGCCTCCACACCGTTCTTCTGGGCCAGGTAGCTGGAGATCGAGAACGGCACGATGTGACCGGCGGCGGTCAGGACCGTGCCGTTGTTCTCGGGGGCGGAGGTGCCGACGCAGGCGCCGATCTGGGCCTCGCTGATACCCAGCATCGAGAGCCAGCCGCTCCGGGTGGCGGAGCCCGACTGCGGCAGCAGAGGGTTCACCGGGGTGCCGGCCACCTGGCCGAGCTCGCACGTGTAGATCTGCCGAAGCATCGTCAGCGTGAAGGACTGGCCGCTCAGCGGGCTGTCGCTGCGGACGGCCGCTGTCATCCCGTCCGCGGCGAACTGGATCCAGCTCAGGTCCTGCGTGGAGAGGTCGAGGGGCCCGCGGGTGACCCCGGCGAAGTCCAGGCACCTCGTTTTCGCGTCGATCTCCCTGCGCAGCGCGTCGATGGCGGCCGAAGACCCGTTCGGGCGGGTGATCTGGCAGTTGGCGGGCCGGGGAGTGATGACCGGCGAGCCCTTCGACCCGTAGCAGGCGAAGTTCCCCTGGCCGAGGGCGTCGAGTACGGGCATGACCCTGTCCGCGCACACTCCGACGATCGGGGGATAAGTCCCGGCCGGCGGGTCGGCCTGGGCCGGCACGGCAACGGTCAGGGCCAGACCCAGGGCCACGGCGACTGCCACACCGGCTGCCTTCGCCGCCCGTCTGACGTTCCTCAGGAAGTTCACGTGGTGCCTCCTTGTCTTGAGGTGCGCCGAGGTCGTGGGGCACGGCATGGCTCATGGCTGACGGGGCCACGGCGGTGACCCGCCGCGTGACTCCGGAACGCACCGGGCGAAAACGTGCCCCACGATCGTTCAGGCTGGTGCTCTACAGGTGCGGAAGCGCATGTGACCGAGGCGCGGCCGAGGCGGCAATTCCGTCCGAAAGGACAACGACACAGCCGGGGACGGGACGTCGTGCGCCGATGTCCGTCGCGGAATCCCTGCGTTTGTCGCCGGTCCCTTGTGTATTCGTCTGTGATCGGTAACAGACGGATCTTGTACGGGCGTTCGCATGTCCTCACGGGTGCACGGCATCGGCGGAGACAGCGAAGGAGCAGGCGGACATGGCAAGGCACAAGGGAAAGGGATGGCACGGCCGGCTTCTCGCTGCGGCGCTCGGGGTGACGGTGGCGGCGGCCGCCACCTCCGTGTGGACCGCGCAGGCCGAGTCCGCCGGAGGGCGCCCGCCGCAGGCGCGTGTCTCAGCGCCGGCCCAGGACCGGACAGTGGCCAAGGTGGCGGCGGACATCGCACACGCCTCGGACCGCGGACCCCGGGGCGTCAACATCACCATCGACGACGGACCGGACCCGGTCTGGACGCCGCAGGTGCTGCAACTGCTGGAGGACAACGGGGCGAAGGCGACGTTCTGCATGGTGGGCACGCAGGCCGAGGCGTACCCGGACCTGGTCAAGGCGGTCGTGGCGGCCGGGCACCGGCTGTGCAACCACACGGTCTCGCACGACACCACCATGGACACCCGGTCCGAGGCCTACCAGTCCCAGCAGATCCTGGATGCCGAGCGCATGATCATCAAGGCGTCCGGAGGCGTCCGGCCGCAGTACTACCGTGCCCCTGGCGGCGCTTTCACCCCGTACAGCCGGCAGCTCGCCGCGTCCCGGGGGATGCGGCCGCTGGGCTGGAACGTCGACACCAGGGACTTCGAGCGTCCCGGCGTGGACACCATGGTCGCCACCGTCAAGAAGGAGATCTCCGACGGGCCGACCGTTCTCTTCCACGACGCGGGAGGGGATCGCTCCCAGACCGTGGCGGCTCTGGGCGAGGTGCTGCCCTGGCTGAAGCAGCAGGGGTACTCCTTCGGCTTCCCCGTACGGTGAGTGGGACTTCCCCGTACGGTGAGTGGGCCTCGTCCGCCGGGGGGTGGGACTCGTCCGCCCGCGGATCAGGGGGATTGCGCGCCACCCGCGCGGTGTCGGCCCACGGGCTCAGGCGAGGGCGGTGACCAGCAGGGCGAAGGCGGCGACGATGACGGCGACGCGGACGTAGTGGAAGCGGTCCCAGCGGTTCATCTGCTGCTTCCAGTCGGCCGGCAGGCCGTCGGCGGTCCATGTCCTGACCCGGTTGTTGATCGGGACGAGCAGCAGGACCGACATGATCACGCTCAGGACCAGCAGCGCGGCGGCGATGACGACGAGACCGGCGCCATGGTGGTGCCATCCGGCGACGGCCCAGACCGCGGCGAGGACCAGCGAGCCGATGTACCAGAACGGCATCACGGCGCCGAGCATCCGGGCACCGTGGGTGCGGCCGCGCAGACCGTTGTCGCCGGGGAGTCCGTCGAGGATCGGGTTGATGACGAAGGCGACGGAGAACTCCACCCCCACCATCAGGCCGACGGCCACGGTGGTGAAGACCTCAAGTGCGTTGAGCATGATGCCCCTCCTGGGACTCCTGGTATCTAGCGTCGCTAGGTTGCAATGCAACGCTAGTACTGCTGCCGCTCGATTGTCTAGCAGTGCTAGGGTCGAATCATGTCGGTACAGGAACGCAAGGAGCGCGAACGGGCGGGCCGCGAACGCCTGATCTTGGCGACGGCCCGTGAACTCGCCGAACAGCAGGGCTGGGACGCGGTCACCACCCGCCGGCTCGCCGAGCGCATCGAGTACAGCCAGCCCGTCCTCTACAGCCACTTCCGCGGCAAGCGCGAGATCATCGGCGCCGTCGCCCTCGAAGGCGCCGCCGAGATGGCCGCGGCGCTGAGGGCAGCTGCCCGCGCCGCGGACGGCCCGCGCGCCCGGGTCACCGCTCTCGCCCGCGCCTACCTTGACTTCGCCGCGCGCAACCCGGCGGTCTACGACGCGATGTTCCAGCTCGACGGCGGCCTGGCGTTCGCGAAGGAGGACACCCCGGAGCCTCTGAAGGACGCCTTCGCCGCGCTGCTGGAGAGCCTCGGCGAGGTCGCCGGGGACGGCGTCCCCCCGGGGCTGTTCACCGAGGTGTTCTGGGCGGCCCTGCACGGGCTGGCGACCCTGACCCGGGCGGGACGGCTGCCGCCGGAGGACGCCGAGCGGAGGACGCGGCTGCTGGTGGACCGGCTCGCCATGGTCTGACGGCACCGCCCGGCGGAGACGCAGCCGTCAGTGACGTCAATCTTCAGTGACGTCAGTCTTCAGTGACGTCAGTCTTCGGTGACGCGGATGATCGTCTTGCCGGGGGTGCGTTTGCCGGGGGCGAACGCGGCGGCGGCTTCGGCGAGCGGCCGGACCGATCCGACGATCGGGGTGAGCCGCCCGTCCCGCAGCCGCCGGGCGAGGTCGGCGAGGCGGGCACGGTCGGGTTCGACGACGAAGAAGACGGCCCGCCCGTTCGCGGGCTGGACGGTGACCGGCTGGGCGATGGTGACCAGCGTGCCGCCGGGACGGACCAACGCGGCGGACCGATCGAGGATCTCGCCGCCGATCACGTCCAGCACCACGTCGACATGGCCGATCTCCTCCAGGCGCTCGGCCTGGAGGTCCACGAAGGTGTCGGCGCCCAGCCCGAGGACGGTGTCACGGTCGTCCGCCCGGCCGGTGCCGATCACCCGGGCGCCGGCCTCGCGGGCGAGCTGTACGGCGATGGAGCCGACACCGCCCGCGGCGCCGTGGACGAGTACGGACTGACCGGTGGCGAGGCGGGCGTGGTCGAAGAGGGCCTGCCATGCGGTGAGCCCCGAGATCGGCAGCGCGGCGGCCGTGGTGTGGTCGACGTCCGCCGGGAGCGGGGCGAGGTTACGGGCCTCGACCGCGGCGTACTCGGCCAGTGAGCCGTCGCGGGTCCAGTCCGTCAGCCCGAGACCCGCTGGCCGACGGTCAGGCCTGTGGTGCCGTAGCCCAGCTCGGCGACCACACCGGACAGCTCGTGGCCGGGCACGCTCGGGGTACGGTCACGGCCGGCCCGGTCGGTCCAGGTGCTGGGCCAGGCCAGCTCGCCCGGGGTGAACCCGGCCGCGTGGACGCGCACGATCACGTCGTTCTCAGCGGCGTGCGGGTGAGGCAGATCCGTGAGAGTGAGGCCGCTGACACCGGCGTCGCGGTCCTGAACGGTGATGGCTCGCATGGGGGGTTCCCTGGGGGTAGGCGCTTTCGAGGACGAGGGAGGGCGAGAGCGGATGAGGGAGGACGAGGGCAGACCTCATGGCGCGGATACCGGTCCCGTACCGGTCCCACACGTACCGTATCGATTCCCTGGGACCGGGAAGGCTGACCCCTGGCCGCCACGCTACTGACCGTGGACGCAAGGCGTCCCGGACGTTGGGCCAATCGGCGGGCACTGGTCCGGGCAGGCGCTGGGCTGGGCGGTTCGACAAGCGCTGCGTCAGAACATGCCCACCGGGCCGTGGAATCCCACGACCCGGTGGTGAGTGGTTGGCCGGTGCCGCGCGCGGCCAGGGCCGACCGCGCGGCTGGGGCTGTCAGTCCCGCTCCCCGGCGGCTCGTACCACTTCTCGTTTGGTATGTACTTGCCCAGACTGCCGTCCGGGTTGATCTCCCAGGCCCCCTTGATGTACCTCGAACAGCGAGTCCACCACGCCGACGCCGCCCAGCAGTGTGAGAGCGAACGTCAGATAGAGCAGAACCCGGGCCGCGACCAGCGATCTCGGCAGCTCCCAGCGATGCCCGGGCCCGGGTTGCCGACATGAACCGCCAGGCCTTGTGCGTCCGACAAGGGAAACCCTTCCAGCAAACTGCTTGAGATGTCCGGCCCGGGCGGTCAGCCCTGACGTGTGTATCGGACAGTACGTACGTGCAGGACCCATTTATAAGGGCCCACGGGCCCACCGCGGCCCATGCGCCGTGGGACGGGGAAGGGCCCCTGACCGGTGACGCCGGCCAGGGGCCCTTACAACTCAAGGCAGTTCAGCCGATGTCAGTCGGTTTCCGCCGAGGGGATGTAGGCGCCGGGAACGTCCTTGGGCGTGTAGATCTTCTTCTCGCCCGGGTAGGGCTTGGACCAGTTGTGCGTCTCGTACCAGGTGAGGTGGTCCATCTGCGCGGGCGGCGCGTAGTCGGGCACGGCATTGGGCCCGGTCAGCCGCTGGTGCGACTTCCACTCGTTCCACTCGCTCGCGAGCGCCGTCATGTTCGCCGGGACCTTCGTCGCCGGCACGGCCGCGGCCTGGGGGTTCTGCGCGGCCGGGGTGTCCACGCCGCACGAGGGCACGGTCTTCACGCCGTCGGTCAGCGAGATGCGGTTGGGCAGCGCGGTGAACGGGGTGAAGTCGGGCTTCTTGGTGAACGCCGAGGCCATCGGGGTGGCCGCGCTGTCCTTCTGGTTCATCGGGCGGATCCCGAGGATCTGCTCGATGGTCCGGATCATTGTGATCTGGGAGTAGTAGTGGCTGTCGACGACGCCGTGCTGGGCGTAGGGGCTGATGATCTGGACCGGCGCGCGGTGGCCGTCGACGTGGTCGAGGCCGGCCTGGGAGTCGTCCTCGACGACGAAGATCGCCGAGTCCTTCCAGTACTTGCTGTGCGAGATCTCGTCGACGATCCGGCCGACCGCGAGGTCGTTGTCCGCGACCTGGGCGGCCGGGCTGACCGGGCCGCCGGTGTGGTCGCTGGAGAGCCAGAACATATTCAGGTTCGCGGGCCCGTTCTTCCTGAAGTCCTGCTTCCAGATCTCGGACCGGTAGACGTCCGGGACGCTGGTGTCGTACTTCGGGAAGGCCGGCACCGACACGTCGTTGAGCGACGGAATCGGCGAGGACGAAGTGAGCGTGTAGGCGGACGGCTTGCCCGACGCGCTCATGTCCTTGGAGTCGCAGTACAGGTTCTGCCAGCTCGCGCCGGCCGGCTTGGTCAGGAACTGGTGGAACTCGCCGAAGTCGCGCACCGACTTGCCGGCGGCCTGCGCGCCGGTCCAGATGAAGCCGGTCTTCTGGTGACCCAGCGCGTCGTCCTCGGTGTCGTAGCTGCGCAGGTACTCACCGGCCGAGGACTCGGTGTACTCGGGGTTGTCGGCCTGCATCAGCCAGTTGTGACCCTCGGCGGAGTTCGTGCCGACGTCGTACGTGTTGTCGTACAGGCCGAACTGCTTGGCCAGCGCGTGCTGGTTCGGAGTGACGTTCTCGCCGAACTGGGCCAGCGTCGCGTCGCCGTCGCCCTGGGGGATGTCGCCGAAGACCTGGTCGTAGGTCCGGTTCTCCTTGACGATCAGGAACACGTGCTTGATCGTCGAAGGGTCGCCGATCTTCGCCGGCACCGGTACCGGCTTGGCCTTGCCCTTGCCGTTGGAGAGCTGGACGGAGTTGTTGGTCCAGCCGTTCTGCTTGAAGACCTTGTTCGTCTGGGACTTGATGGTCTTGTCGTCCGGCAGTGTGAAGTGCGTCAGGCTCGCGGTGGTGTCGTGGGTGCCGCGTCCGGCGGCGGTGGTGGGACGACGGGCGTCGATACCACGCGTGTTGGAGACGACGATCTCCTTGCCGACGGTCGCGATCTCCGCGGGGAAGTAGTCCGTCGGCAACAGGCCCACGTAACTGACCGGCTCCTGCGCGGACTTGTACTTGTAGACGGCGACCGCGTTGGCACGGCCGAGCGTCACCAGCAGGCGGTTGTCGCTGGTGAGCGTCACCGCGTTGGGCTCGTACCCGACCGTCGCCTCGGGCCACGGCTGGGTGGAGATGGTCTGGACGACCTTGTCCTTCGTGGTGTCGATGACCGAGACGGTGTTGTCGGCGGTGTTGGTGACGAACACCGTCTTCTTCGTGGCGTACACCGCGGTCGGGTGCAGACCCACCGTGATGCTCTTGGCCGCGGCGGACGGGTCGGCCAGGTCGATGACGCTGACCGTACCGGTGGTGGTGGCACCCGTCACCGGGCTGGCCGGCACCTGCGTGCCGTACGAGTTGATGGTGTCCTCGCCGGGAGCCGCCGGACGCCCGCCCTCGTTGCTGATGTAGAGCTTCTTGCCGACCTGGACCATGCCGCGCGGGGCGTTGCCCGTGTCCCAGCTCTGCTCGACAACGCCGGTCGCCGCGTTGATGGCGACCACCCGGTTCTGCCCGTTGACCGCGGAGTAGACCGTGGAGCCGTCGGCGGAGAACACCGCCGCGGACGCCAGGGCGCGCTTGGAGCCCTGCGCCGGGATGGCGACGGTGGTCGGGTTGGACAGGCTGCCGTCCGGGTTCACCGTGAACTTGGTGTAGCCGTCGGCCCGGCCGACCCACAACTGCTTGCCGTCGGGCGAGTACGTCGGGCCTTCCTGGCCGACGTCCCCACCGCTGATCTTCAGATCGGCCCCGGCGCCACTGCCGATGACCTGCTGGATCTTGTAGGTCTTGAGGTCGATGATGTTCAGCAGCATCCCACCGTCGGTGACGGTGGCGGCCATGTGCTTGCCGTCCGGGCTGATGGTGGACGACATGATCTTGCCGTTGTTGACGACCATGCGCTTGCCATAGGGGGCGAGGTACTGGTCGCTGGAGATGAGCTGACCGTTGGTGGTGGTCTGGCCGACCTGCACCGTACCGAAGGAGTCGGTCGCGGCGAAGGCGGTGCCGGCGGCCGCGACGGCCAGAACGGTGACCCCGGCCGTCATGAGCGGTATCCGGCGGCCGATGCGCCTGTTGCCGAGATAGACGAAGTCGTCCTTCTCCGCCTGGACGCGGCGACGTGCTACCTGCATCTAACTATCCTTTCGAAATGGAAAGCAGTTCGACGTTGCTGTCGAACTGCCACAGCGGGTTCGGTGTGTCCCCGTAAGGGGTCCGCACCAGGAAGTAGCCATTGACTTCCTTCGGTCCGTCGCCGTCGGCGACGAACCGCCCGTCCGCGGTGAGGTCGAGCTGGTAGACGGCCTGCCCGGTGGCCTCGCTGTCGGGCAGGTGCCACGACACGACGCAGCGCCAGTCGTTGCCCGCGCCCTCGGCGTCGTGGTCGACGTTGCCCTTGGTGCATGCGGCGCTGGACCTGAGCTGCGCCTCGGTGACGGCGGGGCGGTGGAGCTGGTCGGCCTGCATCCGGTAGAGATGCGCGAACGCCGTGGCCAGCGAGTGCTCCACCTTGGTCTGCTGGATGCCCGAGCCCGAGTAGCTCGCGGTCGTCACCGCGGGAAGGACCGCGATCGTCACCGCGAGCAGCCCGGCCAGCGGCAGGACTCCGGCGGTGAGCGCGCGGCGCGTCAAGCCGTCGTCGGTCAGATTGGTGAAGTCGCGCCGCAGGAAGAGCACATAGGCCAGGGCCGTGGCGACCACGGCCCACACCAGGCTCACCACGATGCCGATCAGGAGCGGGCCGAGCTGCTCCGGGCTGGCGAACAGACCGTTCCACGCGATGAAGGCGTAGCCGGGCAGGGCCACACGCACGGCCGCCGACAGCGGCAGCATCTGGGCCAGTTGCATCGCGAGCCCGACGAGCGCGGGCACCAGCAGCCCCATCGGGGAGCGCCCCAGCGTGACGGACCCGAGAAGTCCGATCCCGGCGAGGGCCAGCGTCGGGGCGATCACACAGGCCCAGGCGAGCAGTACGGTGCCCGCGGCGCCGCCGGGCGTCATCAGATGATCGTCGAGGCCGACCAGCGGACGGTTGCCCACCGCCACGAGCCCGCCGAGCACGCTGGACGCGACCAGGCCGACGACCAGCAGCAGGATGACGGTCAGGCTGGCCAGTACCTTCGCCGCGAAAATCCGCCCGGGCGACCGCACGGCCACGAGCAGGTGGCGCCAGGTGCCGAGGCGGTCCTCGGCGGCGAAGACGTCGCCCGCGACCACCGACGTCAGCAGCGGAAGTGCCCAGGTGCCCGCGAAACCGAGAATCACCAGCGGGCCCGCCCAGCCCGTGGCCTGCATCCAGCGGCCGAAGAGAGTGTCGACAGGCAACGTTGTCTGCTGGCTCACGGCGACGACGAACAGCGCCGGAGCGATCCAGCAGGCGAGGACCAGCAGGCGGATCCGCCATTGCGAGACCAGCTTGACCAGTTCGAAGCGGTAGGCGCGCGACACCGGGATGCGACGGACGCCGCCATCCGGTTGGTCCGCGAGGGCCGCCGGTACGGTCGCGGTCATCGAGGGTCCTCCTGCTGCTCGGTGAGGGCGAGGAACGCGGCCTCCAGCGGCGATACGACGGGTGCGAGCTCGCGCAACGCGACGCCCGCCTTGACGAGTTGCGCCACCAGTTCGTCCATTGCCGGCACCAGCGCCCGTACGACGAGCGCTTCGGCGTCGTACCGCGACTGGGCGTCGTCGACGATCAGGATCCCGGCGGTCTCGTCGGCGACGCGGCGGGCGGCTCGGGCATCGGAGGTGATCAGCCGGTAGTCGAGCTCACGGTTCTCGGCCGCCAGCTTGCTCAGCGGGCCGGAGAAGACGACCTGCCCGGTGGCGAGGATGGTGACCTCCGAGCACAGTTCCTCGAGGTCGTCCATGCGATGGCTGGAGAGCACGACGCTCACGCCCTCCGACGCGAGCCGGGTGAGCACACGGTGTACGTGTCTCTTACCAGCGGGGTCCAGACCGTTGGACGGTTCGTCGAGTACGAGCAGCCGGGGCCTGGTGAGCAGGGCGGCCGCGAGACCGAGCCGCTGACGCATGCCGAGCGAGAAGCCTCGGGTCTTGTCGTCGGCGACGGCGGTGAGCCCGACCTGATCGAGGGCGTCGTCGATCCCCGCCGTTCGTTCGTCGTGACCGCGAAGCGCGGCCAGCGCGGTCAGGTTCTGCCTGGCGGTGAGCGACGGGTACAGACCTGGGCCGTCCACGAAACCGGCGACACCGTCAGGAGCGGCGAGCGCCCGCCCGATCGGCGTACCCAGGATCTCCAGTTGGCCCGAGTCGGCGACGGCCAGGCCCAGCAGAAGGCCGAGCAACGTTGTCTTCCCGGCACCGTTCGGGCCCACCAGGCCGTGAATCTGGCCTGACGTCACATCCAGATCGACGTCGTCGAGGGCGACGACGTCGTCAAATGTCTTGGTGATCCCACGAGCCCGGATCGCGTTGAGTGTCTCCATGAGTCCCTTCCTTCACGGCCCTGAGGGACGCTAGGTGGGCGGCGGAGCATTCAGACGGAAACCGAGTTGAACAGACGAAGAACGATTAACTGCCATTTCACCGTGAGGTGGTGGCGGCACCATCGCGGGACAAATCGCCGGACAATCCGATGCGCATGAGTGCCGCTGCCCTGCCGACCTGCGAGATCGGCGCTCGTCTGTCCTGAAAGACGACAGCTTGAAGCTAAATCGATGCGATCACGTCGGATATCACGGCAAGGTTCGGTTGGTCCGTCCGTCGACAGGCCACTGCTCGCGCGGTCGACGATCTCCGCGCCGAAGTGCTGGACCCTGCCGCGTGGTTCATGGAAAGTGGTGAGCGCCGATCACGCCTACACTTGCCTGCCGATCCTGCCTGCCTGCCGACGCATGACGATCACCGCCTGCCGCCTGACCGAGAGTGTTGTGCCGAAGTTCAACAGTTCAACCGTGGCGCATCACCTCATCCTCCAGCGACTCCGACGTACTGATTGAGCCATGCCCGAACTCACCTGTCCGCGCTGCCGGCACCAGGGGCAACAGCACCGCTGGTGGGCACACCGCCACGACGGCGTGATATGCCCGCGTTGCCATCTCACCGAACGGATCACGGAGGTCCTCGACGACGGCACCGGCCGGGTCGCCCCTGCCCTGCTGCCCCTGCACGAGGCCATCCGCACCCAGCCCCGCCCGGACGCCGGGCTGGTCTGGCTGGTCGGCAACCGGCACGTCTCCCCCCTGCTGGCCGATCTGGCAACCGGCCGGCTGCCCCTCAGCCACGAGTCCCTCAACGACCATCCCTCCCCGCAGTCCGCGGCACACCTGCGCGACCTGCTCGTCCAGCACAAGATCCTTGAGCAGCGCGACCGCTACCTGGTCCAGTTCGAAGCCTGGCTCTCCCGTACCCTCGCCTCCATCGAGCCGACGGAAGACCGGGAACTCATAAGCCGATTCGCCACCGGACACAGCCTGCGCCTGCGGGAGCGCGCCACTCGGGAGCCGCTCACGCCGGGGCTGGTCGACCGTCCGCAGCACGAGATCAACTCCGCGAAGGCCTTCCTGGCCTGGCTGCGCGACCACGACGTCACGCCGGCCACGTGTACCCAGGCCCATATCGACACCTGGATCGCCACGGGCAGTACGAGCCGCCAAGGCACCCGGGCCTTCATCACGTGGGGCGCCGGGGACGGAGCGTTCCCCCGCGGGCTCAGCGTGCCGTACAACGTTCAGGTCACCCGCCGACGGAAGCCCGCACGCGGCACGTTCGACCACGAACAACGCCTGCGACTCCTGCGCGACATACTCGATCCCTCGACCGACTACATCCTCCGCGACCGCGCGGCCTTCATCATCCTGATCCTGTTCGCTCAGCCCTTGGCTCAGATCACCGCGCTCACCATTGACGACCTGGCCCTGAACAACCACGAGGTCCGTATCAGCATCGACGGGCCGCACGAACCGCGCCTGGTGCCCGATCCCTTCGCACCGGTCCTGCGCGACCACGCCCACAGCCGGGGCCCGCGCAACATCGAGGCCAACCGCAGCAGCCCCTGGCTCTTCCCGGGCAACCGCCCCGGCCAGCACATTCATGCCAAGCACCTGAAGAACCATCTGAGCCGCTACGGCATCGAGGTCACCAGAACCCACCTTGCCGTCCTGCGGACCCTGGCCCAGGAAATGCCACCGGCCGCCACCGCGTTGAGCCTGGCGAGCGGCTCTCTCTGAACCGGCTTCGCCACGCGCTGAACCGGGTTCGCCACGCGTTCAGTCCCCGGGACAAAGTTCCGGACCGACAAGCAACCCCGGGTCTGTGACCTGGGGCTTCTGTGTGGAGCGGGTGACGGGAATCGAACTCGCGCTGTGACAACAGCGCGAAGCCCCCTCCGGCCCGGGGCCCGCGCCTCCTCCACCCCCTACCGCGGTAGCGCGTCCACATTGGCGCAAACACCTCCCCGCGGGTGAGTCG
>NZ_LATD01000070.1 GCF_000981895.1 Streptomyces odonnellii
GTCCTGACGAGGTGACGCTGGACGTACGGGACTCCGGCGGGAAGGGCCCGGCCGGGCTGGGGGCGTCCGGCTCCGGGTACGGTCTGCTGGGGATGAGGGAGCGCGCCGAACTGCTCGGCGGGAGCCTGGAGGCCGGACCGCGAGGCCTCCGGGGTGCCGGGCCCGGGCACGCGGGCGGTCCGGGAGAGCCGGAGCACCTGGAGGGTCCGGAAGGACCGGAGGGCTCCGGGCGTTCCGAGCGCCTTCAGGAGCGTGAAGGTCCCAAGGACTCCCCAGGTCTCGAAGACCCCCGAGGGAAAGGTTTCACCGTGCGGCTGCGAGTGCCGGCGTGACGGCCAGGGTGATCGTGGCCGACGACCAGGCCGTGGTGCGCGAGGGCATCGTGATGCTGCTCGGGCTGCTGCCCGGTATCGAGGTCGTCGGTGCCGCGAAGGACGGCGAGGAGGCCGTGGACCTCGTCGCCGAACTCGCCCCCGATGTCGTTCTGATGGATCTTCGGATGCCGCGCTGCGACGGGGTGGAGGCGACCCGCCGTATCCGTACCGAGCACCCGGGCACACAGGTAGTGGTCCTCACGACCTACGCCGACGACGAGTCGCTCTTCGCCGCGCTCCGGGCCGGTGCGCGCGGCTATCTCACCAAGGACGCGCAGGGCGAGGAGATCGTACGGGCCGTCGAGGACGTACTGGCAGGTCAAGCCGGGCTGGCACCCGCCGTCCAGCGCAGACTTCTGGAGCGGGTCACCGCCCCGCCCGAGCCTCCGGCGCCCGCGGAACTGCCCGACGGGCTCACCGCCCGGGAGGCCGAAGTGCTCTCCCTGGTCGCGGAGGGGCTCTCCAACCGGGAGATCGCACAGCGGCTGCACATCGGCGCGGCCACGGTGAAGACCCATATCAACAACCTCTTCGCCAAGGCCGGGGTGCGCGATCGCGCACAGGCCGTGCGATACGCCTATCAACGGGGACTCATCACGCCACCCGGGACAACTATCACCTGATGGGGTGAAGCAGGGGCGACCGGACTCCCGGGCGCCACCGTGCCGACCATCCTTGCTACGCGGCCGAAACGGTTCGCCGACAAGGAGAGTTGACCGGTGGAGAAGCAGGATGGGCGGGAGACCGCGGAGGTGCGGCTCGACGACCCGTGGTACGAAGCACTGGCGTCGGACTGGGGCGAGCCGGACGGCTCAGGACCGCCGCCGGCACCGGTCCCGCCAGGAAGCGCCGCCGACGGCGACGCGGACTCCGACATCTATCTGCGGGTGCAGCGCAGCGCCGCCTTCCAGGAGGTGCGCGGCCGCTACCGGCGCTTTGTGATTCCCGCGTCGCTCGCCTTCTTCCTCTGGTACTTCGCGTACGTGGTGGCCGCGACCACCGCGCCCGAGCTGATGGCGAGACCGGTGGTCGGAGCGGTGAATGTCGCGATGGTGGCGGGCCTCGGCCAGTTCCTCTCCACCTTTCTGCTGGCCTGGGCGTACGCACGCCATGCCCGGCTGCGCAGGGACCGGGCGGCGCTCGAACTGCGCTGGGCCGTCTTCGACCAGGAACAGGCACGGCAGACCTCGGGGCGTGCCCGGTGACCGGCGATCATCAGACCCTGGCGCTGCTGCTGTTCAGCGCGTTCGTCGCGGTCACCCTCGGGATCACCACATGGGTGAGCCGCCACCGGCAGGGCTCGGCGGAGGAGTTCTACGCGGGCGGGCGGCTGTTCTCACCCATGGAGAACGGTTTCGCCATCGCCGGGGACTATATGTCCGCCGCCTCCTTCCTGGGCATCTCGGGCCTGATCGCCCTCTTCGGTTACGACGGCGTGCTCTACTCGGTCGGCTTTCTCGTCGCCTGGCTGGTCGTCCTCTTCCTGGTCGCCGAACTCGTCCGCAACTGCGGCCGGTTCACCCTCGCCGATGTGGTCGCCGCCCGGATGCGCGAGCGGCCGGTCAGGATCGCGAGCGGCATCTCCTCGGTCACCGTGTCGGTGCTGTATCTCGTCGCGCAGATGGTCGGGGCCGGCAGTCTGGTCGCTCTTCTGCTCGGCGGTACGAGCGCGTCGGCGCGCACCTGGACCGTGATCGGCGTCGGCGCGCTGATGGTCGTCTACGTGACGCTCGGCGGGATGCGGGCCACCACCTGGATCCAGATCGTCAAGGCCGTTCTGCTGATGGCCGGAGCGGTCGCGCTGACCACACTGGTCCTGGTCCGCTTCCGGGGAGATGTCAATGCCCTGCTGAACACGGCCGTGGCGCACAGCGGCCACGGTGGGGAGTTCCTGGCGCCCGGTCTCAAGTACGGCGGGGACTGGTCCGCGCGTCTCGACTTCATCAGCCTGGGACTGGCGCTCGTCCTGGGCACGGCGGGGCTGCCGCACATCCTGTCGCGCTTCTACACCGTGCCGACCGCGCGGGCCGCCCGGCGCTCGGTGGTCTGGGCGATCGGACTCATCGGCGGCTTCTATCTGATGACGATCGTGCTCGGGTTCGGGGCGGCGGCGCTGGTCGGCTCCGATGCCGTACGGGCCTCGAACGCGGCCGGGAACACGGCGGTCCCGCTGCTGGCGCTCGATCTCGGGGGAGGGGCGGGATCGACCGGCGGAACGGTTCTCTTCGCGGTCGTCGCCGCGATCGCCTTCGCCACGATCCTGGCGGTCGTCGCGGGCATCACGCTCGCCTCCTCGGCCTCCGTGGCCCACGACCTGTACGCCTCGCTCCGGCGTCGGCGTAGCCGCCGAAGCGGCGGACGGCGGAGCGAGGTCGCGGTGGCCAGGCTGGCGGCGGCCGGGATCGGCGCGGTGGCCATCGCGCTGAGCCTGCTGGCCCAGGGGCAGAATGTCGCGTTCCTGGTCGGACTCGCCTTCGCGGTCGCCGCCTCCGCCAATCTGCCCGTCCTGCTGTACTCCCTGTTCTGGCGGAACTTCACCACGCGGGGCGCGGTCTGGGCCGTCTACGGGGGACTGGTTCCGGCCGTGGTGCTGGTGGCGCTCTCGCCCGTGGTCTCGGGGAGCCCCGAGGCGGTGTTCCCCGGCCTGGACTTCCAGGTGTTCCCGCTCCAGAACCCGGGCGTGGTCTCCGTTCCCCTGGGCTTCCTCGCGGGCTGGATCGGTACGGTCACCTCGCCGGAGCCGCCGGACGCGGCCAAGCACGCGCAGACGGAGGTGCGTTCGCTGACGGGCGCGGGCGCGGTGTGACCGTAAACCCGGCCGGGGCGGGCGCGGTCTGATCGTAAACCTGGTCAAGGGGGCGCGGTCTGACCGTAACCCGGCCGCCGCGGGCGCGGTCTGACCGTGCCCCCACCGTTGTCTCAGCCTCTTGACCAGGTGAACCGGTGCTCGGGGCGCCCCGTCTCGCCGTACCGCAGCGTGAGCTCCACCCGTCCGGTCCGCTCCAGCAGTTTGAGATAGCGCTGCGCGGTCTGCCGGCTCATCCCCGCGCGCTCCGCGATCTCCTGAGCCGACAACGGCCCGTCCGCGCCCATCAGAACCTGGCGCACCAGCTCAGCGGTGGTGGGGGAGTGGCCCTTGGGCAGGACGGGGGCGGAGGCGGCGGCGGAGAGTGCCCCGAACATCCGGTCCACCTCCGACTGTTCCGCCTCGCCGCCGCCGTCCAGGGTCCGGCGCAGCGTCGCGTACGCCTCCAGCTTGGCCCGCAGCCCGGTGAAGGTGAACGGTTTGATCAGATACTGGAGCGCGCCGTGGCGCATCGCGGCCTGGACGGTGGCGACATCGCGGGCCGCCGTCACCATGATCACATCGGTCTGATGGCCCAGCCGCCGCAACTCCCGTACCACCGCGAGTCCGTTCTCGTCCGGCAGATGGTGGTCCAGGAGGATCAGATCGACGGGCCGCTCGGAGATCCGGCCGAGCGCCTCGGCGGCCGAGTGCGCCTGGGCCACCACCCGGAAGCCCGCCACCTTGGCCACATAGGCGGTATTGATCTCCGCGATCCGGATGTCGTCGTCCACGACCAGTACATCGATCACCGTGGCTCCCCGGCCGCGCTCATCGGGTCTCCGGCACCGTCCTCCGCGGCTTCCGCCTCCGCCCGGGCGGTCAGCGCCTCGGGGAGTACGACGGTGAACTCGGCGCCGCCGTCAGCCGGTCCGCCGACCCGGGCGCTGCCGCCCTGCCGCTCGGCGAGTCTGCGTACCAGGGCCAGACCCAGACCGCGCTTGCCGTGGGCCGGGGGCTCCTTGGTCGACCAGCCCTCCGAGAAGACCAGTTCGCGATGGGCTGCGGGGACACCGGGACCGCTGTCGGAGATCACAAGGACGACCGTACGGCCTTCCGCGCGCAGTTCCACCTCGATCCTCGGGTCCTCCGAGCCGGCCGTCGCGTCCAGCGCGTTGTCGACCAGATTGCCGACGACCGTGACCAGGCCCTGCGGGTCCACCAGCCGGTCGGGCAGCAGGGTGCCGGGCGAGAGCCGCAGCGAGACGCCGCGCTCGGCGGCGACCGTGGCCTTGCCGACCAGCAGCGCAGCGGTCAGCGGGTCATGGATCCGCCCGGTGATCTGCTCGGCGGTGGCCCGGTGCACGCCGACGACCTCGGTGACGAATTCCACCGCCTCCTCGTGCATGTCCAGCTCCAGCAGCCCGAGCAGGGTGTGCATCCGGTTGGCGTGCTCGTGGTCCTGGGCGCGCAGGGCGTCGATCAGCCCGCGGGTGGCGTCCAGTTCACGGCCCAGCCGCTCCAGCTCGGTGCGGTCGCGCAGGGTGACGACCGCGCCGCCGTCATCGGTGGGCATCCGGTTGGCGACCAGGACACGGCTGCCCCGGACGGCGAGCAGATCCTCACCCAGCACCCGCCCCGCCAGCACCTCGGTGGTGCGTCCACCGCCCAGCACCTCGTCCAGCGGGCGGCCTATCGCGTCGGGGCCGAGGCCGAGCAGCCGCTGCGCCTCGTCGTTGATCAGCCGTATCCGGCCGCTCCCGTTCAGCGCCACCACGCCTTCGCGCAGGCTGTGCAGCATGGCCTCGCGCTCGGTGAGCAGTGCCGCGATGTCGGAGAAGGCCAGATCATGGGTCTGCCGCTGGAGCCGCCTGGAGATCAGATACGCGGCGAGCGCCCCCGCCGCCAGCGCCCCTCCGGCATAGGCGAGCAGTCCCGGGATCGCGGCGAGCAGCCGGTCGCGGACGCTGTCGTACGCGATACCGACCGAGACGGCTCCGACGATCTCGCCCGTACGGTCGCGCAGCGGGACCTTGCCCCGGGCGGAGCGGCCGAGCGTACCGCTGTCGATCTCCATGACATGCGCGCCCGCGAGGGCCGCGCTGGGGTCGGTGGAGACGACCCGGCCGATCTGGCTCGTGTCGGTGTGCGACCAGCGGACCCCGCGTCTGTCCATGACCACCACGTACTCGGCGCCGGTGGCCCGCCGGATGCGCTCGGCCTCGGCCTGTACGGGCCCGCCGGGCGTCGGCCGCGAGGACACCAGATCGGCGGCGATCTCCGCGGAGGCGGTGGTCTCGGCGATCGCCAGCGCGCGGCGCATCGCCTGGTCGTCCAGCTCATGGCTGAAGGGCGCCAGAAAAAGGCCGGTGGCCAGCACGGTGACGCCCGCGGCAATGGCGAGCTGCATCAGCAGCACCTGCGAGAAGACCCGGCGCGGCCAGCCGAATCGCCGGCGTCTCCCCTCGGTGCCCGGTCCGGCACTCATGTGTACGAACGGTAGAGGGCCGGGCGTCCTTTCTGAAATTTCCGTGCTTCCGCAAAATACTTGCAAGGTTTGCGGATCGCTTACGTTTGCCTGATGAGCGGCCAAAAACTGCCTGGTTTGGGGTCGTTGAGGTCAACCCGGGAGGCGAACCAGTGGATTTGGTTCTGTCTGGGCAGTGGACGGACTGGCAGTTCTCTGCAACTCTCTGACCGCAAAACGCAAAAGACCCTGCTCATCAGTGCACAAATGCTTGCCATTCGGCAGGCAGTCAGAGCCGCGCCCTCGCCGCCCCCGCGCCGAGGCCGAAGATCGGGGATCCATGAGATCGCTACGCCGGAGATGGCGGGTCCTCTCCGCCGCCATAGCCACCAGTCTTGTGATGATCGGCTGGCCGTCGTTCACCGCTGTCGCGGCCGACGGCCCCAACGTCGCCGCGGGGCGGACCGCGGCGTCGAGCACCAGTACGGGCGGCACGGGCGCCCGTAACGCGACGGACGGAAACCAGTCGACCTACTGGGAGGGCAACGGCAAGGGCCCCCAGTGGGTGCAGACGGACCTGGGCTCCAGCAAGCGCGTCGACGAGGTCGTGCTGAAGCTCCCCGCCGGATGGGAGAGCCGCCGGCAGACCCTGTCCCTCCAGGGCAGCGCCGACGGGACCAGCTTCGCCACGCTGAAGACCTCGGCCACGTACAGCTTCAGCAAGGGCCAGGGCAACACGGTGAAGGTCGCCTTCCCGGCCACCAAGGCGCGGTTCGTGCGGGCGAACTTCACCGCCAACACGGCGGGGAAGAAGGCCCAGCTCGCCGAGCTGGAGGTGCACGCCGCGGCGGCCGCCTCGGTGAACCTCGCCCTCGGCAAGACGCTGACCGCGAGCAGCTTCACCGAGGTCTACGGGCCCGGCAACGCCAATGACGGCAACAAGGCCACTTACTGGGAGAGCAGGAACAACGCCTTCCCGCAGTGGATCCAGGCCGACCTCGGCTCCTCCGTCCGCGTCAACCAGGTGGTGCTCCGGCTGCCCGACGGCTGGGGAGCCAGGGACCAGACGCTCAAGATCCAGGGCAGCACCGACAACAACAACTTCACCGATCTGACGGCCTCCAAGGCCTACACCTTCAGCCCCGCGTCCGCGCAGACGGTGACGATCTCCTTCGACGCCACCACCACGCGCTATGTCCGGGTGCTGATCACGGCCAACACCGGGCAGCCCGGCGGCCAGGTCTCCGAGCTGGAGGTCTACGGCCCCGAGACCGGTGACACCCAGGCCCCCACCGCCCCCACGGAGCTGGCCTACACCGAGCCGGCCACCGGCCAGATCCGGCTGAGCTGGAAGGCGTCGACCGACAACACCGGTGTCACGGGCTACGACATCTACGCCAACAACGTGCTGCGCGCCAGCGTGGCGGGCAATGGCACGTCCTTCACGGACACCCAGCCGACCGGCACGACCGTCTCGTACTTCGTACGGGCCAAGGACGCGGCCGGCAATGTCTCCGGCAACAGCAACACGGTCACCCGCCAGGGGGACACCGGTGACACCCAGGCGCCGACCGTCCCCACGAACCTCGCCTACACCGAGCCGTCCTCCGGCCAGATCAGGCTGACCTGGGGCGCCTCCACGGACAACCAGGGCGTGACGGGCTACGACATCTACGCCAACAACGTGCTGCGCGCCAGCGTGGCGGGCAATGTCACCACCTACACGGACACCCAGTCCGCGGGCACCACGGTCTCGTACTTCGTACGGGCCAAGGACGCGGCGGGCAACCAGTCCGGCAACAGCAACACGGTGACCAGGAACGGCAGTTCCGGTACGGCGTCGAACCTGGCCGTCGGCAAGCCGATCAGCGCGTCCTCCACGGTCTTCACCTTCGTCGCGGAGAACGCCAACGACAACAGCCTCACCACCTACTGGGAGGGCGCGGGCGGCAGCTACCCCAACACCCTCACGGTGAAGCTGGGCGCCAACGCCGACACTCAGAGCGTGGTCGTCAAGCTCAACCCGGACAGCAGTTGGGGCCCGCGCACCCAGAACATCCAGGTGCTGGGCCGTGAGCAGAACGCCACCGGCTTCACCAGCCTGGTGGCCGCCAGGGACTACGCGTTCAGCCCGGCGAGCGGCAACCTGGTGACCATCCCGGTCACCGCGCGCGTCGCCGACGTCCAGCTCCGGTTCACCTCCAACACCGGCGCCGGCGCGGGCCAGGTCGCGGAGTTCCAGGTGCTCGGTGACCCGGCGCCCAACCCGGACCTCGAAGTGACCGCGCTGAGCGCCTCCCCGGCCTCCCCGGTCGAGTCCGACCCGATCACGCTGTCGGCGACCGTACGCAACTCCGGTGCGCTCGCCTCCCCGGCCGGTTCGGTCGAGTTCCGGCTCGGCGGTACGCGGGTCGGCACCGGTTCCGTGGGCGCGCTGGCGGCCGGGGCCTCGGCCACCGTCACCGCGAACATCGGTGCGCGGGACGCCGGTTCGTACCAGCTCAGCGCGGTCGCCGACCCGGCCAACGCGATCATCGAGCAGAACGAGACCAACAACACCTACACGGCCGCGAGCGCGCTGGTCGTGCGGCCGGTCGCCAGTTCCGACCTGATCGCGGCCACTGTCTCCACCTCGCCCTCCTCGCCGTCGGCCGGAGACACCGTCTCCTTCTCGGTGGCGATCAAGAACCAGGGCACGGTGGCCTCCGCGGCGGGCGCGCACGACATCACGCTGTCGCTGCTGAACTCGTCGGGAGCCACGGTCAGGACCCTGACCGGCTCGTACAACGGCACCATCGCCGCGGGCGCGACCTCGGGCCCGGTGGGCCTGGGCACCTGGACGGCCGCCAACGGCTCGTACACGATGAGGGTCGTCATCGCCGACGACGCCAACGAACTGCCGGTCAAGCGCGCCAACAACACCAGCACCCAGCCGCTCTTCGTCGGCCGCGGCGCCAACATGCCGTACGACATGTACGAGGCGGAGGACGGGGTCGCGGGCGGCGGCGCCCAGGTCGTCGGTCCCAACCGGACCGTCGGCGACATCGCGGGCGAGGCATCCGGCCGCAAGGCCGTCACCCTCAACGGCAACGGCAACTACGTCGAGTTCACCACCAGGGCCAGCACCAACACCCTGGTCACCCGGTTCTCCATCCCCGACTCGGCGGGCGGCGGAGGCACCAACTCCAACCTGAACATCTATGTCGACGGCACGTTCGTCAAGGCCATCGACCTCACCTCGAAGTACGCCTGGCTGTACGGGAACGAGACGGCGCCGGGCAACTCGCCGGGCTCCGGCGCGCCCCGTCACATCTACGACGAGGCCAACGTCATGCTGGGCCGGACCGTCCCGGCGGGCAGCAAGATCAGGCTCCAGAAGGACGCGGCGAACGCGGGCACCTTCGCGATCGACTTCATCAACCTGGAGCAGGTCGCGGCGACCGCGAACCCGGACCCGGCGACGTACACCGTCCCGACCGGATTCACCCACCAGGACGTCCAGAACGCGCTGGACCGGGTCCGTATGGACACCACCGGCAAGCTGGTCGGTGTCTATCTGCCGGCCGGTGACTACCAGACGTCCAGCAAGTTCCAGGTGTACGGAAAGCCGGTCAAGGTCATCGGCGCGGGTCCCTGGTACACCAGGTTCTTCGCCCCGTCGACGCAGGAGAACACCGATGTCGGCTTCCGCGCGGAGGCGGCGGCGAAGGGCTCGTCCTTCACCGGCTTCGCGTACTTCGGCAACTACACCTCGCGCATCGACGGCCCCGGCAAGGTGTTCGACTTCGCCAATGTCTCGGACATCACGATCGACAACATCTGGAACGAGCACATGGTCTGCCTCTACTGGGGCGCCAACGCGGACCGGATCACGATCAAGAACTCCCGGATCCGGAACATGTTCGCCGACGGCATCAACATGACCAACGGCTCCACCGACAACCACGTGGTCAACAATGACGCGCGGGCGACCGGCGACGACAGCTTCGCGCTGTTCTCGGCGATCGACGCCGGTGGCGCGGACATGTTCAACAACGTGTACGAGAACCTGTCCTCCACGCTCACCTGGCGTGCGGCGGGTCTCGCGGTGTACGGCGGCTACCGCAACACCTTCCGGAACATCCATATCGCGGACACCCTGGTCTACTCGGGCATCACGGTCAGCTCGCTGGACTTCGGCTACGCGATGAACGGCTTCGGGACCGAGCCCACGACGATCGAGAACGTCTCGATCATCCGGGCCGGCGGTCACTTCTGGGGCAGCCAGACCTTCCCCGGAATCTGGCTGTTCTCGGCGTCGAAGGTGTTCCAGGGGATCCGGATCAACAATGTCGACATCGTCGATCCGACCTACAGCGGCGTCATGTTCCAGACCAACTACGTGGGCGGCCAGCCGCAGTTCCCGATCAAGGACACCATCCTCAGCGACATCTCGATCACCGGCGCCCGCAAGAGCGGTGACGCCTACGACGCCAAGTCCGGCTTCGGACTGTGGGCGAACGAGATGCCCGAGGCGGGTCAGGGACCGGCGGTCGGTGAGGTCACCTTCAACGGTCTGACGCTCAACAACAACGCGGTGGACGTCAGGAACACGACGTCCACCTTCAGGATCCACGTCAATCCGTGAGTGATGCGGAATCCGTGAGCGATGCGGAATCCGTGAGTGATCCAGAGGGCTGAGAGCGGGACTGTGACGGGTTGGCGATCCGTAGCAAATTGGCGGCAACCCGTCACATGTCCGTAATCCGGCCCAGGCAGTGTGGTGTCGGCCGGATCCGTCCGGCCGGCACCGTGCTTGTCAGCGCCTTTTACGCTCGTGAGCAAGTAGCTTGCATGTCTTGCGATAGTCTTGCGTGTATGACGCGACGACTTGCTCAGGTGGCGAAGAAGGTTGGGGTCAGCGAGGCCACGGTCAGCCGGGTGCTCAACGGCAAGCCCGGAGTCTCCGAGGCCACGCGGCAGTCGGTGCTGACCGCGCTGGACGTCCTCGGCTATGAGCGGCCGACGCAGTTGCGCGGGGAGCGGGCCCGGCTCGTCGGGCTGGTGCTCCCGGAGCTGCAGAATCCTATCTTTCCCGCGTTCGCCGAGGTGATCGGCGGAGCACTGGCCCAGCAGGGCCTCACGCCCGTGCTGTGCACCCAGACCAAGGGCGGGGTCTCCGAGGCGGACTATGTGGAGCTGCTGCTCCAGCAGCAGGTCTCCGGGGTGGTCTTCGCGGGCGGTCTGTTCGCGCAGGCGGACGCCCCGCACGACCACTACCGCCAGCTCGCCGAGCGCAAGATTCCGGTCGTCCTGATCAACGCGCCGATCGAGAACCTCGACTTCCCCTGTATCTCCTGCGACGACGCCGTCGCCGTCGAGCAGGCCTGGCGCCATCTCGCCTCCCTCGGCCACGAGCGCATCGGGCTGGTGCTCGGCCCCTCCGACCATGTGCCGTCCCGGCGCAAGCTGGCGGCGGCCCTCGCGGCGGCGCGAGCGGCCGGGGCCCGGCTCCCCGACGAGTACATCGAGCGGACCATGTTCTCGCTGGAGGGCGGCCAGGCGGCGACGTCGCGCCTGCTGGACCGGGGGGTCACCGGGATCATCTGCGCCAGTGACCCGCTCGCCCTGGGGGCGGTACGGGCCGCTCGCCGGCGCGGTCTGGACGTACCCCGCGAGGTGTCGGTGGTCGGCTTCGACGACTCCGCCTTCATGAACTGCACCGAACCGCCGCTGACCACCGTGCGGCAGCCCATCGAGGCCATGGGGCGCGCGGCGGTCGAGATGCTCAACGCCCAGATCCAGGGCGGTGCCGTACCGCCCGGTGAGCTGCTGTTCGAGCCGGAGCTGGTGGTACGGGGCTCCACGGCGCAGGCGCCCCGCCAGCCGGCCGGGGAGACCTCCGCCGCGGCCGCGGGCGCCTGAGCGACCGGCCTCGGGGCCGGGCGCGCGCTGTCGGGCACGGTCCGCGCGCAGTCCGGGCACGGTCCGCGCGCTGTCCCAACGACGTTTGTACGGGGCCCCGTTGAGGGCCCCTTCGTCGTTTCCGTCGGGCGCCGGGACCGTCACCGGGCCGTATCCGCACGTCGCGAAGGGCGTGCGGCCCCCTTCTGGATCAAACCGGCCCATGCAGCGCACTGTCAAGTATTTGCGAAATCGGGGCGACATATTGCGGACATCAGTAGTTAGTGGTTGAGTGAGCGCCGCCACACAGCGAGAAGCTGTGGGTTTCCCACGCTCCTGCCCAAGAGGGGTCCCACCGATGAGAAGCTCCGGGTTCCGCCGTACCTGTACCGCAGCCATAGCCTCCGCGCTCGCCCTCACTGGACTGGCCGCGTGCGGCTCGGACAGCGAGGACGCCGCGGGCGGCAAGACGCAAGTCACCGTGAACTGCATGCCCCCGAAGAGCGCCAAGATCGACCGGCAGAGCTTCGAGGACGACATCAAGGCGTTCGAGAAGGCGAACCCGGAGATCGACATCGTCGGCCACGACGCCTTCCCCTGCCAGGACCCCAAGACCTTCGACGCCAAGCTCGCCGGCGGCCAGATGGAAGACGTCTTCTACACGTACTTCACGGACGCCAAGCATGTCGTCGACATCAACCAGGCAGCGGACATCACCTCGTACGTCAAGGACATGAAGAGCTACACCGACATCCAGCAGTCACTGCGCGATGTCTACACGGTGGACGGCAAGGTCTACGGCGTTCCGCGCACCAACTACTCGATGGGCCTCCTCTACAACAAGAAGCTCTTCCAGGAGGCCGGCCTCGACCCGGCCAAGCCGCCGGCCACCTGGGACGAGGTCCGTACCGCCGCCAAGAAGATTGCGGGCCTGGGCAAGGGCTATGTGGGATACGCCGACTACAGCGCGCAGAACCAGGGCGGCTGGCACTTCACCGCGGAGATGTACTCGCAGGGCGGCGATGTCGTCAGCCCGGACGGCAAGTCCGCGGCCGTCGACAGCCCGGAGGGCAAGGCCGTACTCCAGACGCTCAAGGACATGCGCTGGACCGACAACTCCATGGGCAGCAAGCAGCTCCTGATCCTCAACGACGTCCAGCAGATGATGGGCTCCGGCAAGCTCGGCATGTACATCTCCGCCCCGGACAACATCCCGATCCTGGTCAAGGAGAAGGGCGGCAAGTACGAGGACCTCGCGCTCGCCCCGATGCCCGGCGGCAAGGGCACGCTCATCGGCGGCGACGGCTACATGTTCAACAAGAAGGCCTCCCCGGAGCAGATCAAGGCCGGCCTGAAGTGGCTCGAATACCAGACCATCGGCATCGGCACCGGCCTGAACAACTGGAAGCGCGCCGCCGATCTGGACGCCCCGGTCGGGATGCCCGAGCCCCGGCTCTGGACCGGCGAGACCGACGCCAAGGACCAGGCGCTGAAGAAGCAGTACGCCAATGTGCCGGTGGAGAACTACCAGTCGTTCCTCGACGGGAGCCAGCAGCTCACCGCGAAGCTGGAGCCGCCGAAGGCCCAGCAGATCTACTCCGTCCTCGACGGAGCCGTCTCCGCGGTCCTCACCAAGAAGGACGCGGACATCGACGCACTGCTGAAGGACGCACAGTCCAAGATCGACGGAATCCTGGCCCGAGGCTGAGGCTGACGCACCGATGAAGACTGTCCAGGCCCCCCACCGGTCCGCCGGCGCGCCGCCCGTCACCCCGGAGCCGCGCCCGGCGGGCCGCCGGTCCGCGAGCCCCTTCGCGCGCCGGCTCTCCCACCAGGCCCGCGCCTATGGCTTCCTGATCGGCGGCCTGATCTGCTTCGCGCTGTTCTCCTGGTATCCGGCGATCCGTGCGGTGATCATCGCCTTCCAGAAGTACACGCCCGGATCGGCCCCCGAGTGGGTCGGGACGGACAACTTCACCCAGGTCTTCCACGATCCGGAGTTCGGGGCGGCCTGGCGCAACACCCTCACCTTCACCCTGCTCGCCCTGCTCATCGGCTTCGCGGTGCCGTTCGTGATGGCGCTCGTCCTCAACGAACTGCGGCACGCCCGGTCGTTCTTCCGCGTGGTCGTCTATCTCCCGGTGATGATCCCGCCGGTGGTCAGCGCCCTGCTGTGGAAGTGGTTCTACGATCCGGGCGCCGGCCTCGCCAACGAGGCACTGCGCTTCCTCCATCTGCCCACCTCGAACTGGACCAACGGCGCGGACACCGCGCTGCTCTCCCTGGTCATCGTCGCGACCTGGGCGAACATGGGCGGCACGGTCCTGATCTATCTCGCCGCGCTCCAGGGCATCCCGGGGGAGCTGTACGAGGCGGCGGAGCTGGACGGCGCAAACATCTGGCAGCGCGTACGCCATGTGACCATCCCGCAGACGCGCTTCATCATCCTGATGCTGATGCTCCTCCAGATCATCGCCACCATGCAGGTGTTCACCGAGCCGTTCGTGATCACCGGCGGCGGTCCGGAGAACTCCACCGTCACCATCCTGTACCTGATCTACAAGTACGCCTTCCTCTACAACGACTTCGGCGGGGCCTGCGCCCTGAGCGTGATGCTGCTCATCGTGCTCAGTCTCTTCTCCGCCCTCTACCTGCGGCTCACCCGCACCGACGACTGAGAGGAGCGCAGCGCCATGACCCAGATCGCGCCGCCTCCCCGGCAGGCACCCCCCTCGGTGGCCGGGACCGCCGGACGCAAGACCCAGGGCCCGGCCGTACGGACGCTGGTCTCCCCGCTCGCGCTCGGCAGCACCCGCGGAAAAATCCTGTACTGGACCGTCTTCTGCGCGGTCGTCCTCGGCTTCGCGCTGGCGTTCCTGTTCCCGGTGTACTGGATGGCCTCCGGTGCCATGAAGACCCCCGACGAGGTGGTCCAGACACCGCCGACGCTGTTCCCCGAGTCCCTGACCTTCACCGCGTACACCGATGCCTGGGAACAGATGCAGCTCCCGACGCATCTGTGGAACACGGTGGTGCAGGCGGCCGGGGCCTGGATCCTCCAGCTCGTGTTCTGTACGGCGGCGGCCTACGCGCTGTCCAAGCTCAAGCCGGCGTTCGGGAAGATCATCTTGGGCGGCATCCTGGCCACTCTGATGGTCCCGGCCCAGGCCCTGCTCGTACCGAAGTACCTGACCGTCGCCGATCTGCCGCTCATCCACACCAGTCTGCTCAACGACCCGCTCGGCATCTGGCTGCCGGCCGTGGCCAACGCCTTCAACCTCTATCTCCTCAAGCGGTTCTTCGACCAGATCCCGCGCGATGTGCTGGAGGCCGCGGAGATCGACGGCGCGGGAAAGCTCCGTACCCTCTGGTCGATCCTGCTCCCCATGTCCAGGCCGGTGCTCGGCGTGGTGTCGATCTTCGCGCTGGTCGCCGTCTGGCAGGACTTCCTCTGGCCTCTGATGGTCTTCTCGGACACCGAGCAGCAGCCCATCAGCGTGGCGCTCGTCCAGCTCTCCCAGAACATCCCGCTGTCGGTGCTGATCGCCGCCATGGTGATCGCCAGTATTCCGATGGTCCTGATGTTCCTGGTGTTCCAGCGCCACATCATCGCCGGCATCAGTGCCGGCAGTACCAAGGGCTGACCAGCCCCGGCACCGTGCCACCCCCCTCACCTTCACCTCGACGCAGAAGGCTTCGCACTGTGAGACAGCCCTCCCCTGCCCCTCTGGAGCCCGCCGACAAGAACTGGTGGCGCGATGCCGCCATCTACCAGATCTACGTACGCAGCTTCGCCGACGGTGACGGAGACGGCACCGGTGATCTCGCGGGTGTACGGGCGAGGCTGCCGTATCTCGTGGAACTGGGCGTGGACGCGATCTGGTTCACGCCGTGGTATCTGTCCCCGCTCGCCGACGGCGGCTACGACGTGGCGGACTACCGCACCATCGACCCGGCGTTCGGTACCCTCGCGGAGGCCGAGAAGCTCATCGCCGAGGCGCGTGAGCGGGGCATCCGCACGATCATCGATGTGGTGCCCAACCATGTCTCCGACCAGCACGCCTGGTTCAAGGCGGCGCTGGCGGCGGGTCCCGGCAGCCCCGAGCGCGAGCTGTTCCACTTCAGGACCGGCCGCGGCGAGCACGGCGAGATCCCGCCCAACGACTGGATCTCCGAGTTCGGCGGCACGCCCTGGACCCGGCTCGACGACGGCGAGTGGTATCTGCATCTCTTCGCGACCGAGCAGCCCGACCTCAACTGGGCGCATCCGGCGGTGCGCCAGGAGCACGAGGACGTGCTGCGCTTCTGGTTCGAGCGCGGGGTCGCGGGTGTACGGATCGACTCGGCGGCGCTGCTCGCCAAGGACCCGGCGCTGCCCGACTTCACGGTCGGCCGCGACCCGCATCCCTTTGTCGACCGGGACGAGCTGCACGACATCTACCGGTCGTGGCGTGCCATCGCCGATGAGTACGACGCGGTCTTCGTCGGCGAGGTGTGGCTGCCGGACACCGAGCGGTTCATCCGCTATCTGCGTCCGGACGAGCTGCACACCGCGTTCAACTTCACGTTCCTGGCCTGTCCTTGGGACGCGGAGCTGCTGCGGACCGCGATCGACGACACGGTCGCCGAGCACGCGCCGGTCGGCGCCCCGGCCACCTGGGTGCTCTGCAACCACGATGTGACCCGCACGGTCACCCGGTACGGCCGCGAGGCCACCGGATTCGACTTCGCGGCCAAGGCCTTCGGCACCCCGACCGACACGGAGCTGGGCACCCGCCGCGCGCGGGCCGCCGCGCTGCTCTCGCTGGCGCTGCCGGGCGCCGTCTACCTCTACCAGGGCGAGGAGCTGGGGCTGCCGGAGGTGGAGATTCCGCTCGACCGGATCCAGGACCCGATGCACTTCCGCTCCGGCGGTACGGATCCGGGCCGCGACGGCTGCCGGGTGCCGCTGCCCTGGACGGCGGACGCGCCGTACGCGGGCTTCGGCTCGGACACCGAACCGTGGCTGCCGCAGCCGGAGTCGTGGTCCTCGTATGCCGCCGACCTACAGTCGGGCGATCCGGACTCGATGCTCACGCTCTACCGCGAGGCGCTGCGGCTGCGCCGTACCGAACCGGGCTTCGGGGACGGGCCGATGAGCTGGCTGGAGACGGATCCCGCGGTGCTGGCGTTCGGCCGGGAGGACGGACTGGTCTGCGTGGTCAACCTGGGCGAGGAACCGGCCGAACTCCCGGCCCACACGGCGGTTCTGCTGGTCAGCGGCCCGCTGAACGCGGAAGGACGGCTGCCCCGCGACACGGCGGCCTGGCTCCGCAACTGACGGCCCTTCCCCGCCCGATCGCGGCCCCCGCCCGCCAGGTTCCCGCCCGGGGGCGTGCCCGCGAAGTCTCGTC
>NZ_LATD01000071.1 GCF_000981895.1 Streptomyces odonnellii
AGCCCGGCCTTCTCAGCCCGGCCCCCTCACGCCGCCCCGTCGTCGTGCACCCCCGACGCCACCACATGCGGCCTGCTCACACGCGGTGACCCCGCCGGCCGGCCCCCCGGCCGGGCGACGTGCGACGCGGCCCCGTCCGACCGCGCCCCCGGCGGCCCGTCGTGCCGCAGTACGAGTACGGCGGCGTCGTCCGTGTGGCCGGTCAGCTCGGCGACCTTCATCACCTCCGCCGCCAGATCCCCCGGATCGGCCGAGACACCCGCCTCGACGGCCCTGGCCACCCGCGCCATCCCCTCCTCGATCGGGAAGGAAGGCCCCTCGACCACACCGTCCGTGAGCAGGACAAACGCTCCCGCACACAGCAGCGGACGGCGGGTCACCGGGTACTTCTCGCCCGGCGCGATCCCCAGCGGCAGCCCGCCCGCGTCCTCGGCGTACCCGGACCAGCCGTCGACCGTCCCCCATACGGAGGCGACATGCCCGGCGCGGGCGCTCTGGATCTCCCATCGGACCGGGTCGAAGCGCAGGAACGTACAGGTCGCGAAGAGTCCGGAGTCCACCGACAGCAGCAGGTCATTGGCCAGGCTCAGTACCTCGCCCGGGTCGTGCGCGGTGGCGGCGACCGCGCGCAGCCCTATCCGTACCTGTCCCATGAAGGCGGCGGCTTCGACGTCATGGCCCTGCACATCGCCCACGGAGAACCCCAGCGACCCGTCGGAGAGCGCGAAACCGTCGTACCAGTCGCCCCCGATGTCGAGGCCGTCCTGCGACGGCGCGTATCTCGCCGCGGTCCGCAGGCCCGGTACGGCGGGGAGCCGCGCGGGCAGCATGTCGCGCTGGAGCGCCTCGGCCAGCTCCACCCGGGCATGCTGGAGCTCTGCCCCTTCCCTCGCCTGGGCGGTCAGCCGCCCAAGTGTGGTCAGCAGGTCGTCGGCGCTCGTCGAGCGCGGGGGACGACGCCGGGTCATGCACCGCCTCGCTACGGATCAGGGGCCTGTGGTCCGCGCTCCTGCACAAACCACAAATCATCATATTTCCGGAGTGTGACATCTGCCGAACGAGAGCCGGGACCGAAGCCCCAGGGCTCCGCGGAAGCCGGAGCACGCCTCACAGGAGCCGGACGCGTCAGGAGCCGGAGCGCACCTCAGAAGCCAGTGCACGAGCCGGTGCACGCCTCACTAGCCGGTGCACGCCTCACCAGCCGAACGGGACCGACGGCACCCCGGCTCACGACGCGAGCGGTCGGCCTGCCCGATCCGCCGCGCCTCCCGCGCCCAGCAGCGTCACCGGCGTCCCCGCGGCCTGCGGCTCCAGCTCCGGCATGTGCTGCCGCCCGTGCCGGGCCACGAACGCCGGGAGCGCTCCCCGTACGAATTGCGCCGCCCGCAGCCACGGCTGCCCGTACACCTGGCGCGCCCGTCGCTCGACCCCGGCCGCGAGCCGGTCCACCGCCGGGCCCAGGGGGTACGTACGCCCGGCCGGCCAGGGCAGCCGGGCGCGCAGCTCACGCAGCGCGGCCACCTGCTCGCCGCCCCGGACCATATCGGTGTCGGTCCAGCTCAGATAGCCGACACCGATCCGAACGCCATGGTGCGCGACCTCGGCCCTGAGGGTGTGCGCGAACGCCTCCACCCCGGCCTTTGACGCGCAGTAGGCGGTCATCATCGGCGCGGGGGCGAGGGCCGCGAGCGAGGCGATCTGGAGGTAGTAGCCACGGGAGTTCAGCAGCGCGGGAAGGAAGGCGTGTGCGGTGTTGGCGCCGCCGATGAGATTGACCTCGATCACCCGCCGCCACACCTCGGGCGCGCAGTGCCGGAAGAGGCCCGCCGCCGCGACCCCGGCGTTGGCGACGACGACATCGACCGTGCCGAAACGCTCCTCCACGTGTCGTGCCGTACGGATCATGGCCTTGGCGTCGGTGACGTCCGTATGCCAGTACGCCGCCTCCGCCGTGCCGGTCAACGACGCTGCGACACGGGCGAGTTCGGCCTCCTCCAGACCGACGAGCGCCAGTCGCGCGCCACGCTCGGACAGCGCGCGGGCGAGATGCTCGCCCACGCCGCGCGCGGCGCCGGTGACAACGGCGGTCTGTCCATGGAACGGCAGGTTTCCGCGCATGGGCGGGCCTCCAGAAGGGGTCGGGGGACCGTCCCCCGCTTTGTCGGGTCCCGGTTCGGAACCGGTGTCGGGGGACGGCATTCCGTACGGCGGTACGGCCGCACGGCGATTCCGTACGGCGATCCGTACGGCAAGGGGTCCGGCGAGAAGTCCGTACGAAGACGAAGACGGACACGGAGACTGGGACAGCGGGAGCACGAGCAGAGGCACGGGCAACGGCAACGGCGCCGGAAACACGGCCGGGCGCGTCCCCGGGCACTCGGCCGTCCCTGAGCGGCCGGCCAGGCCGCGCGACTCCCGCGACCCCTGCGCCTCCCAGGCCCCCTGCGCCCGCGGTCAGGCGCGTTGCAGCGCCAGGACCGCGTTGTGCCCGCCGAAGCCGAAGGAGTGGCTCACGGCCCGGTCGATCCGCCGCCGCAGCGGCTGCTTGGTCACACAGTCGATGTCGAACTCGGCGGCCGGCACGTCCAGATTCGCGATCGGCGGCACCACCCCGTGCTGAAGGGTCAGTACGGTCAGCCCCGCCTCGATCGCGCCGGCCGCGCCCATACAGTGCCCCAGCACGCCCTTGGGCGCCGTGACCGAGGGCCGGTGCGGGAACACCCGGCTGATCAGCGCGGCCTCGGTCGCGTCATTGAGCGGGGTCGAGGTGCCGTGCGCGTTCACATGCCCGACGTCACCGGCCTGCCATCCCGCGTCCCGCAGCGCCGCCTCGACCGCGCGCTGGGCGACCGCGCCCGAGGGGTGCGGGCTCGTGGGATGGTGGGCGTCGGTGGTGGAACCGGCGCCCGCGACCAGCGCACGGGGCACCGCGCCGCGCGCCCGCGCGTCCTTCTCCCGCTCCAGCACCATGATCGCCGCGCCCTCGCCCATGACCAGCCCGGCGCGGTCCGCGGCGAAGGGCCGGCACAGTACGGCCGGATCGACACCGGGCCCCGCCGTGGCGGCCACCCCCGAACGCGCGAACCCGGTCATGGCGAGCGGGCAGATCATCGCCTCGGTGGCACCCGCCACCGCGATGTCGCACTGCCCCGCCGCCAGCAGGTCACGCGCCACGGAGAGCGCCGTGACCCCCGAGGAGCAGGCCGTGCACGGCGCCATGCTGGGCCCGGTGGCGCCCATCGACACGGCGATCTCGGCCGCGGGCATATTGGGGATCGTCAGCAGGATCCCGGCCGGCGAAGTCGCCTCGGGGCCGTGCCGGTCGAGCGCCACGGCCTGGTCCGCCACGCTCGCGGAGCCCCCGCTGCTGGTCCCGACCACGACCGCGACCCGGGTCCCGTCCCAGGCCGCCGGGTCGAGCCCGGCGTCGGCGACCGCCTCGCGCGCCGCGATCAGGGCGAGCTTGACGTATCTGCCCATCCGGAACGCCGTACGCCCGCCGACCGCCGCGGCCAGGTCGATGCCGTCGACCGTACAGGCGAAGTCGACGGCGCAGCCGCGCAGTTCGGGGAGGGTACGGGCGTACGAGACACCCGCGCACACCCCGTCCCAGGTGGACCCGGTGTCGTTCCCGGCCGGGGTGATCATGCCGAGTCCGGTGACGGCGACGGCGGGTCCGCGCACCGGCCGGGCGGCGGATCCGCTCATCGGCCGACGCCCACGGCCGTCGCCGCGTCGTCGAGGAACGCGGTGATCTCGGCCAGGGTGGCGCCCTTGAGGAGGGCGTCCGAGTCGGTGTCGATGCCCAGCGTCTCCTTGATGATCACGGCGAACTCGGCGACGGCGAGAGAGTCCATCTCCAGGCTGTCCATGGTGGCCTCGGGGAGGATCTCGGCTGCGGGCACCTTGAAGGTCCCGGTCAGTACCTCGGTGATCCGCGGGTGGATCTCGCTCATGGCATGTCCTTGTGTCGGTGGTGGATGGGATGGTCGGTTCGAGGGACCGGTGGGGCCGGTGGTTTCAAGCGGGTACGGAGTGCCAGGCGGCCTTCGCGTCGTCGTAGGCGTCCACGTAACCGGCGCCGGAGATGGGCCAGTCCGCGAGCATCTCCTCGGGCAGGGCGAAGGCGTCGACAAGGGTGGGGGCGTGACCGGCCAGTTCGGCCACGAGCCGCTCGACGGCCTCCACGAGCCCTTCGGTGTGGCGGGGGGCCAGTCGGCCGGCGGCCAGCAGATCGCCGCTGTTCCGGTCGATCCAGCGCAGCGCGAACAGCCGGTGCAGGGAGCGCAGCAGCTCATGGGCCTCGGTGCCGGATTCGAGACCGTCCACCGCCGCCGTGAACGCCTCGGCCGCACGGCGGTACGCATGGGCCTCGACGGCCCGCAGCGCGGCACCGGAGGCGGCGTTCCAGCGCGCGAGCGAGTCGGCGTGCGGAGCGGCCCGGCTCATCCGGCGCCGGGCGCGAGCCAGCCAGAGGTCCTCGACATCGGCGAGGAGCGAGCCGAGGAAGCGGGTATCGGACAACTCCCGTACGGCCAGGGACTCGTCGCCCCGCGCGGCCGCCGACTCGTCCCCCGCGCCACCGTCGTTGGAGCTGGAGCCGGCTCTGACACCGGAGCCAGGGCCGGAGTCGGCCCAAGCCGAACCTTCCTGCCCGGGGCCGGACACGGAGCCGGCCCGCACGGCACCGTCCCGCGCCGAGCCGCCCGTACCTCCGTCGTCGTCACAACCGCCGCAACCGCCGGGCCCGGAGCCGCCCTGCCCCGAGCCGCCGTGCCCGGAGCCGCCGTGCCCGGAGCCGCCCTGCCCGGAGCCGCCCTGCCCGCGACCGCCCCGCGACCGGCCGTCGTCGCAATCCTCCCGCCGGAAGCTCTCCCTCGCCGGCGCCCCCGCCGAGAACAGCATCTCCGCCGCCGCCTTCGCGTAGATCGCGAGATTGTCGCCCTCCGCCGTGATCGCGCCCTCCGCGCCGGCCATCAGCTCCGCGAGCCCGTTGCTCTCCAGCAGCCCCTGTGCCCCGCACCGTTCGCGGGCCTCCAGGATCACCCCGCGCGCCTGCCAGGTGATCCAGCCCTTGGCGACGGCCACCGTCCGCTCCGCCTCGCCCTTGGTCTCCTCGGTGTGGGTCAGCCACGCGTCGAGGGCCGCGCGGTGCAGCAGGCTCATCGCGAACACCGTGGCCAGGGCGCCCACCAGCGGACCGTGGTGCGTACGGTGCGCGAGGACCGGCACCCGGTCGACCGCCCTGGCGCCCGAGATCAGCCGGTGCCCGCCGTACCGTACGGCCAGCGCCAGCGCGACCCGCGCCCCGCCCAGCGCGCCCGCGCTCATCGAGAGCTTGCCCGTGGTGACCCGGCCGATCGACGTCAGGAAGCGACGGCGGCGGTTGCTCTGCTCGCTGCTGAACGCGCCGTCCGCGCCGAGCCGCCCCTGAGCCCCGCCCAGCAGCGCGTTCCGCGCCACGAAGACCCGGTCGAACGAGGTCAGCGAGTGGTCGACCGGGCTGCCGAACACCGCGGGCAGCCTGCGCACCCGTACCCCCGGCAGCGCCCGCTCGCCGTCGGTCAGCGGGGTCAGGAACAGGAAGACGCCGTGGTCCGCGCCGTCCACCAGCAGCCGCGCCGCCACCACGCCCGACTTGGGGCCGCCGACCGGGCTGGTGTTGGGCATGAACTTCTGCGCCCCGGCGTGCGGGGTGTGCAGGACGAAGCCGTCCCTGGCGCGGTCGTACGTCGCGGTCGTCTCCAGGGCCGCCGCGTCATTGCCGTGCGCCACCTCCGTACAGAGGAAGGTGCCCACTCGGCGCAGGCCCAGGAAGTCCGCCAGTTCCCGCGGGTCCCGCGCGGGTTCGTCCGCCTGCCCCGCCTGTCCTGCCGGCCCCGGCTGCCCTTCCGTACCGCCCGTGAACGCACCGCCTGCGAACGCACCGCCCGCGAAACCGTGGTCGAGCAGGCTCCCCAGGAACAGGTTGTAGTGAATGCCCGCCACCGTCGTGAGACACGAGTCGACCGGGCCCAGCCATTCGTACAGCGCCACCAGCCGGCGCGGATCCGCCGCCAGCGCCAGCGGGCTGTCGAGCGAGTGATTGACCGTACGCAGCCGCGCGTACGCCAGCGCGACGCGCTCCGCGGCCGTGGCGTCCACCGGGCGGCGGAACGGTTCCGCCGCGACCAGCCGTCGCCACGGCGCGTGCACGCGCGCGAATTCCGCACCGAACAGCACCCGCGTCAGCCGCGCCGCCGTGGTGTCCGGTGAGTCCGTCGAGTTCATCGAATCCATCGAGTCCGCCCGGTCCGCCGGGTCCGCGAGGTCCACGGAGCCCGTGGATTCCACACCGTCATGGTCGATCAGTACGCTCACGCGAAAAGAACGATCAAGGAGTGGCGAAGAAACGACTCTTCCCCACCGCGGACCGCAAAACATTCATTCGAAAGGCCCCCCTGACGCGCGGTCCCCGCCCTCACGCGCGACGGAACGCCAGCGCCACGTTGTGCCCGCCGAACCCGAAGGAGTGGCTGACCGCGGTCTCGGCCCGCTGCCGCCGTGGCTCCTTCGTCACACAGTCGAGGCCGAACCCGGCGGCGGGCGCGTCCAGATTGGCGACCGGCGGAATCACGCCGTGTTCCAGGGTCAGTACGGTCGCCACCGCCTCGATCGCCCCGGCCGCGCCCAGTGTGTGCCCCACCACCCCCTTCGGCGCGGTGACCGGTGGCCGGTGGGGGTAGACCCGCTCGATCAGGGTCGCCTCCATGGCGTCGTTGAGCGGTGTGGAGGTGCCGTGCGCGTTGACGTGCTGCACGTCGTACGGACTCCAGCCCGCGTCCCGCAGCGCCGCCTCCACTGCCGCCTGCGCGCCCCGGCCGTGCGGCTCAGGCGCCGTGGGGTGGTACGCGTCCGTACTCGAACCGGCGCCCACCAGCAGCGCGCGTGCCTGCCGGCCCCGGGCCCGCGCCCCGTCCTCCCGCTCCAGTACGATCATGGCCGCGCCCTCACCGAGGACGAACCCGTCCCGGTCCGCGGCGAACGGGCGGGACGCCCCGCCCGGATCGTCCGTACGCGTCGACAGCGCGCCCATCCGCGCGAAGGCCGTCACCACCAGCGGCGTCAGTACGGACTCGGCGCCCCCGGCCACCACCACGTCGCACTGCCCCCCGGCCAGCAGATCGCGCCCGAGCGCGATCGCGGTGGCGCCCGAGGCGCAGGCGGTCACCGGCGCCAGACTGGGCCCCTGCGCCTTAAGCGCGATCGCGACCTCCCCGGCCGCCGCGTTCGGAATCATCATCGGTACGAGCAGCGGGGAGACCGAAGCGGGGCCGTGCTCCCGCAGTTTCAGCGCCCCGTCGGCCAGTGCGGAGACTCCGCCGACGCCCACCCCGAGCACCACGCCCACCCGGCCGCCGTCCCAGGCCGCCGGGTCGAGCCCGGCGTCCGCCACCGCCTGCCGGGCGGCGATCAGCGCCAGCTTCACAAACCGCGCCATCCGCCAGACCGAGCGCCCGCCCACTGCCGCGTCCACGTCGAGCCCGTCGACCGCGCAGGCGAAGTCGACCGGCATTCCGGCCAGTTCGTCCCGCCGCCCGGCGACCGACCGCCCGGCGCACAGCCCCGCCCAGAACGCCCGCTCGTCACCGCCGGCCGGGGTCACGACGCCCAGCCCCGTCACCGCGACCGCGCCACCGCCCCGGCCCGGCCCCGGACCGGGCTCCTTCGCCGTCCGCACTGTCATGATCCGTTCCTTCCGTCGTGGGCCGCGGCCCGTGAAGTGCCCGGCCGCGGCGCGTCCGGCCGTCGTGCGCCCGGCCAGCGGAGCGCCGCCGTACCCCAGGTCAGACCGCCGCCGAAGGCCGTGAGCAGGACGCGGTCGCCCATCCGGAACCGTCCCCGGTCCTGCGCGTCCGCCAGGGCCAGGGGGATGGAGGCCGCGCCCGTGTTCCCCACCCGGTCGAGATGGGTGACGCAGCGGTCCGCGCCGATGCCGACCCGCTCGGCGACGGCACGCAGGATCCGGGCGTTGGCCTGGTGCGGTACGAAGTGGTCGACCTCGGCCGGGTCCCAGCCCACCTCGCCGAGCAGGGAGCGGCACGAGGCGGTCATCCGCTCGACCGCGTGCTGGTAGACCGCCCGGCCGCGCATCCGGAAGTACGGATCGCCCTCGCCCGGCGGGCGCCCGGCGGCCCGGGACCGCGCACCGCCCGCGGCCACGCTGATCAGGTCGTATCCGGTGCCGTCGCTGCCCAGGTCGAAGGCGAGCAGCTCGCCCGGGGAGCCGGCCGTGCCCGCGCCGATCAGCGCGGCTCCCGCGCCGTCGCCGAACACCACGCCCGAGGAGCGGTCGCGCGGGTCCAGCCATGTCGAGTACACATCGGCGCCCACCAGCAGCACCCGGTCGTACAGTCCGGACACCACCAGGCCCTGGCAGACCGCGAGACCGTAGACGAAGCCGCTGCACACCGCGCCGATGTCGAACGCGGGCACCGGTCCGAGGCCGAGCCGCGCGGCGAGCGCGGGGGCGGTGGCGGGACAGGGATGATCCGGCGTGGCCGTGGCCAGCACCACGGCGTCCACCGCACCCCCGCCCCAGGCGCCACCTCCGGAC
>NZ_LATD01000072.1 GCF_000981895.1 Streptomyces odonnellii
GTCGGCCACCGTGCCGCGGACGAAGGCGAGCAGTTCGGCGGGCTCCGGCCCCACCCCCGCCGAACTGCTCGCCTTCGTCCGCGGCACGGTGGCCGACACCGAACTCATCGCGTCGCTCCCCCTCGATCCCGAGGGACGCACCTGGATCAGGCTCGACGGCCCCGCGGGCAGCGAGGCGTGGCTGATCGGCTGGCCGCCCGGCACGGGCACCGGCTGGCACGACCACGGCGGCTCGCACGGCGCTTTCGCCACGGCGGCGGGCACCCTCAAGGAGGACTCGCTGGCGGCCCGGCTGCCCACCGAGGGCTGGAAGACCCTGGAGCTGGCCGAGGGGGTCGACCGTGAGCGGACGCTGACGGCGGGCGAGGGCCGGGCGTTCGGCAGGCACCATGTGCACGAGGTGCGCAACGAGTCCCCGGCCGAGCACGCCATCTCCGTCCACGCGTACTTTCCGCCGCTGCCGCTGATGCGTCGCTACAGCCGCACGGGCGCCGTGCTCCGTCTCGAACATGTCGAGCGCCCCGAGGAGTGGCAGTGACCGAGCGGACAGGGACGGAGCCGGTGGGGACCGAGCAGGTGGGGACCGAGCAGGTGGTGGCTGAACGGGTGGGGATAGACGAACTGCTGGAACGGGTCCGGGAGGGCCTGGACCGGGTGGGTCCCCGGGAGGCCTTCGAGGCCGCAGCGGAGGGCGCGCTGCTGGTGGACATCCGGTACGCGGCGCTGCGGGAGCGGGACGGGCTGATACCGGGGGCGCTGGTCGTCGAGCGCAATGAGCTGGAGTGGCGGCTCGACCCACAGGGCAGTCACCGGGCGGCCGAGGCCACAAGCCATGACCTGCGTGTGGTCGTGGTCTGCAACGAGGGATACGCGTCGAGCCTGGCCGCCGTGTCCCTGCGGCAACTGGGACTGCATCGCGCGACCGACCTCGTCGGCGGCTTCCAGGCCTGGAAGGCCGAGGGCCTTCCGGTCACGCACTGAGGCCGAGCGGCTGACCGGCACTGCTGGACGGGCCGCTGCCCACACCGCCTACATGCAGGACGGGCGGGTTCATGACCACCGCCATGCGGGTGGCATTCGCCCGCACATTCCGGCCCCTGCTCCGACCACCGGGGCTTGGCCGTGTCCCGGTCGGCCGTTCCACCCGTCAACGGCCGTACGGGACGGGCGAGTTCCGGGGCCGACGGGCAAGCCGAACCGATCCGCGCGCGAATCGGGACCGAGGAGCCCGGCCGGACAGGATCCAGGACAGGGCCTGGGGTCTTCCGCTTGGATCTGGCCCGCGAGCCCAGCAAGATCCAAACGCGAGGCCCTGAACGCGAGGTTCTAGTCGAAGCTCTCGTCCAGTCCCTCAGTGTCCTCGCCCTCCTCTTCCAGGGCCTGTCTGACCACCCGCAGCGCCATCCCCTCGCCGTACCCCTTGCGGGCCAGCATGCCCGCGAGTCTGCGCAGCCGTCTGTCCCGGTCCAGGCCGCGGGTGGCCCGGAGCTTGCGGGCCACCAGTTCGCGGGCGGTGGCCTCCTCCTGATCGGCGTCCAGATGCCCGACTGCCTCGTCGATCAGCGCGGAGTCGACCCCCTTCGTCCGCAGCTCCCGCGCGAGGGCGCGTCGGGCGAGCCCCCTGCCGTGGTGCCGCGACTCCACCCAGGCGTCCGCGAACGCCGCGTCGTCGATCAGCCCCACGTCCTCGAAGCGGGAGAGGACCTCCTCGGCGATGTCCTCGGGGATGTCCCGCTTCTCCAGCGCGTCCGCCAGTTGCTTGCGGGTCCGGGGGGTCCCGGTGAGCAGGCGCAGACAGATCGCCCGCGCCCGCTCCGCCGGGTCCTGGGGCGACAGCTCCCGCTCGGCCCTCGACGAGTCGGAGCTGTCGCCCGGCTCTTCCGTCCGCCGCCTCTTCTCCCACGGCACCGTACGGACTAGCTCTTGGCCGCTGCCGCCTTGGCCGACTTGGCCTTGGAGGCAGTGGCGGGCGCCGGCTTCGCCGGATCCTCGGCGGGGGCAGCGGACTTGGCGGGCGCGGCCGCGGCATCCGCGCCGGGCTCGGCCTTCGCCTCCTGCCTGACCCCGACGCCCAGCTTCTCCAGGATCTTCTTCTCGATCTCATTGGCGAGATCGGGGTTGTCCTTGAGGAAGTTACGGGCGTTCTCCTTGCCCTGACCGAGCTGGTCGCCCTCGTACGTGTACCAGGCGCCGGCCTTCCGTACGAAGCCGTGCTCCACGCCCATGTCGATCAGACCGCCCTCGCGGCTGATGCCCTGGCCGTAGAGGATGTCGAACTCGGCCTGCTTGAAGGGCGGCGAGACCTTGTTCTTGACGACCTTGACGCGGGTGCGGTTGCCGACGGCCTCGGTGCCGTCCTTCAGCGTCTCGATACGGCGGATGTCGAGGCGCACCGAGGCATAGAACTTGAGCGCCCGGCCACCGGTCGTGGTCTCCGGCGAGCCGAACATCACGCCGATCTTCTCGCGGAGCTGGTTGATGAAGATGGCGGTGGTCTTGGACTGGTTGAGCGCGCTGGTGATCTTCCGGAGCGCCTGGCTCATCAGCCGCGCCTGGAGACCGACATGCGAGTCGCCCATCTCGCCCTCGATCTCCGCGCGCGGCACCAGCGCGGCGACGGAGTCGATGACGATGAGGTCGAGCGCCCCGGATCGGACCAGCATGTCCACGATTTCGAGCGCCTGCTCACCGTTGTCCGGCTGGGACAGGATGAGATTGTCGATGTCGACGCCGAGCTTCTTCGCGTACTCGGGGTCGAGGGCGTGCTCCGCGTCCACGAAGGCCACCGCGCCGCCCGCCCGCTGCGCGTTGGCCACCGCGTGCAGCGTCAGGGTCGTCTTGCCGGAGGACTCCGGCCCGTACACCTCCACCACGCGTCCGCGTGGCAGGCCGCCGACGCCCAGCGCGACGTCGAGCGCGGTCGACCCGGTGGGGATGACCTCGATCGGTTCGTTCGGCCGCTCGCCGAGGCGCATCACCGCGCCCTTGCCGAATTGCCGTTCAATCTGTGCGAGGGCGGCGTCGAGCGCCTTCTCGCGGTCGGTTCCTGCCATGGGTTCCACCCGATTTGCTTGTGTCGATCGCTTCACGTCAAAGACGCTATCCCCTGCCACTGACAACGCGTCCCGACGTCGTCCCGGCCTGTGGACAACTCCGCTCAAACCCGCGTGACAGACCGCCCCGGGCCGGTCACGGGAAACACCGGCAGGACCCCCATAAGAATGGATGTTCGATTTTCATGTCAAGCGTCCAACTCGATGCGTCACAACGCCGACGCGCCCAGGACGTGCCCTAGGGCCGCGGGTCGCCGCCGGTGCGCAGCGCGCGCCAGAACTGCCGCGCGACAGGCCGTCCGCCCCCTGGACCGGCGCTCCGCCGGCCGCCCTGCACCCGGGCGTCGTCCATCACGTCGTACCGCCGCACATAGGCGCCGAGGAACGCCTGCAACGTGGCGACGGCCGGGATCGCGATCAGCGCGCCGACCGCGCCCAGCAGGGCCGTACCCGCGATGACCGATCCGAACGCCACCGCGGGGTGGATGTCCACGGTCCTGGCCGTGAGTTTCGGCTGGAGCATGTAGTTCTCGAACTGCTGGTAGATCACCGCGAATCCGAGCACCCAGACCGCGTACCAGGGGTCGATGGTGAAGGCGATCAGCATCGGCAGCGCACCCGCCAGATAGGTGCCGATGGTCGGGATGAACTGGGAGACGAGTCCCACCCAGATCGCCAGCGCCGGCGCGTACGGCACGCCCAGGATCTCCAGCAGGATGTAGTGCGCGACCCCGGAGATCAGTGCCATCAGGCCGCGGGAGTAAATGTAGCCGCCGGTCTTGTCGACCGCGATCTCCCAGGCGCGCAGCACCTCGGCCTGTTTGGCCGGCGGGAGCACGGAGCAGAGCGCGCGCCGCAGTCGCGGGCCGTCGGCCGCGAAGTAGAACGAGAACAGGAAGATCGTGAGCAGCCGGAACAGCCCGCCCAGCACGGTGGTGGAGATGTCCAGGACCCCGGTCGCACTGTTCTGGACGTATCGCTGGAGCCAGTCGGAGTGCAGCAGGCTGTCCTGGACGGCGACCCGCGACAGTTCGGTGTGGAAGGTCGCGTTGCTCCAGTTGATCACCGAGTCGAGGTACTCGGGGAAGGACTCGACCATGTCGATGATCTGGCTGGCGAGGATCGAGCCGAGCATCGCCACAAAGCCGGCGACCGCGCCCACCACCACCAGGAAAACCAGGAATGTGGCGAGTCCACGCCGTATGCCGCGCGCCGCCATCCAGCTCACCACCGGCTCGATCGCCAGGGCCAGGAAGAAGGCGATCAGCACATTGACCAGCAGTCCGATGAGCTGATGGAAAGCCCAGCTACCGAGCTGGAAACAGGCGATGAGCGCCAGTGCGAGGACCATCGCCCGCGGCAGCCAGCGCGGCATACGGGCGTGGGCGCCGGTCCGACGGCCTCCGGCCTGCGAGCCCGCGCCCGTATCCGTACGAGCATCCGCGTCCGCGCCGGTCCCGGGCTCGGCCCCGGCCGCCGGCACCGTATTCCTCGACGGATCAGCGGGCGCGCCCGGCTCGGGACTTCGCAGCGGGGGCGACGGCTCCCGGTCCGAGTCCGATATGTCTGGTGCGGTGTCGGCGGTGTCGTCAGTCGGTGCCACCGAGCCAGTGTCGCTCATCGCAGCCGCGTCCCGTCCTCCCGCGCGGCCGCCCCCGGCCTCCGGCGTGGGCGTCATCGCTTCTCGGCCGGAATGCCCATGGCGACGCAGACCGCCCGCCAGACATCCTTCGCCTCCCAGCCCGCGTCGAGCGCCTCATGCACCGTACGGCCGCCGAGCTCGGCCATCACATGGTCACGGGCGAAGGAGTCGGCGTAGACAGCGCCGAAGTGCTCCACCATCCGCTCCCAGAAAATCGTCAACCGCATGACACCATTATCGCGCCCCTGAGAGTGCCGCGGGGCCGGTCCGCCCGGCCTCCGGCGGTTTCGGTCTACGGTCGGAGCATGGCTGGCACAGCGGTGACGACCGCGTCTCCCCTCGCCCGCGCCGAGCGTTTCGTCTGGCTCACGGCCCGGGTGCTCGAACAGCGCCGGTTCGCCTATCACTTCCTGGACGGCGGCCTGGGCAGGACGGGCCGGGACCGCGGCCAGGAGGCGGTCGAGACGGCCCTCATGGCGTATCGCGGACAGGACGGCGGCTATGCCCATGGGCTCGAACCCGACCTGCGCGGGCCCGTCAGCCAGCCCCTCCACACGGCGCACGCGCTGCGCGTCCTCGATTCCATCGGCCGTTGCGACGGACCGCGGGTGGAGCTGATCTGCCGCTATCTGACGGCGGTTTCGACACCGGAGGGCGCGTTGCCCGCGCTCCACCCGTCCTTGCGGGGCTATGCGTTCGCACCCTTCCTCCCGCTCGTCGACGACCCGCCGGGCGAGCTGCTGACGACGGGCCCGGTCGCGGGACTGCTGCACCGGAACGAGGTGTGGCACGCCTGGCTCTTCCGGGCCACCGACTTCTGCTGGGCGGCCGTCGAGGGGATGGAGGACTCGCATCCGTACGAGATCGAGGCCGCGGTCGCCTTTCTGGACGGCGTTCCCGACCGGGCGCGGGCCGAGGCGGCGGCGGACCGGCTCGGGCGGCTGGTACGCGAGCGGCGGCTGGCGGTGCTCGATCCGGAGCGCCGCGCGCACCACCCCGTACCACCGGGGTACGCGCCGGGCGAGCACCACTTTCCGCACGACTACGCGCGCGTGCCGGAGTCGCTGGCCCGCCACTGGTTCACGGACGAGGAGATGGCCAGGTCGCTCGACTTCCTCGCGGCGCGACAGCGGGAGGACGGCGGCTGGCCGGTCACCTGGCGTCAGTGGGCGCCGGGGACCGCGCTGGAATGGCGGCCGATCGTGACCATCGAGGCGCTGCGGACCCTGCGCGCCCATGGCCGGGACATCGGCTGACCGTCCCGGCGTACGGCCACCGGCCGGCCGTCAGCCGCCGATCGCCCGTACCCCCGCCGTGACGGCCACGGCGGCCGCGACGACCACCAGGAAGGGGGCGCGCAGAACCAGCGCGAGCGCCGCCGCCGCGAGCCCCGCGCCCCGGGGGTCCAGGACGAGCGCGCCGTTCGCGCTGAAGGTCTGCTGCGCGGTCAGCGCGGCGAGCAGGCCGACGGGCAGCAGGGCCGCCAGCCGCTGGACGAGGGGGCGTTCCAGAACGCCTGCGGGCACCAGCAGTCCCAGCAGTTTGACGAGATAGCAGCCGACGGCGGTCACGCCGATCGCGATCCAGATGTTCAACGGTCGGATCCCTTCCGACGGGCAGCGGCCTTCCGGGCAGCGACTTCCGCCTCAGCGGCATCCGCCCCAGTGGCTTTCGCGGCAGCGGCCTTCCCGGCAACGGTCTTGTGGGCAGCGGTCGTACGGTCAGCAGTCCTGCGGCGTCCTTCGAGCCAGAGGACGGCAGGGGCGGTGAGAGCCGCGACCAGTACCGGGACCCCGGCGGGCAGCACCGGCAGGAAGCCCAGTCCCAGCACGACCGCGAGGCCCGCGGTCATCCGTTCGGTGGCGGTACGGAGCATGGGCGCGAGCAGCGCGAGAAAGACGGCCGGTCCGGCCGCGTCCAGCCCCCAGGCCCCGGTGTCGCCGAGCGCCTCCGCGCCCAGGGCCCCGGCCAGGGTGGTGAGGTTCCACAGCGCGTAGAGGCTGAGTCCGGTGACCGTGAATCCGATCCTGGCGGCGCGGCGCGTCGGCTGGGCGAGGGCCACGGCCGTGGTCTCGTCGATCACCCACTGCGCGGCCAGCGGGCGTACGGGCCCGGGCAGTCGCAGCAACTGGGACAGTCTGAGGCCGTAGAAGGCGTTCCGTACGCCCAGGAAGAAGGCGCCGGCGGCGGCGGTGAACGGATTGCCACCCGCGGCGAGCGCGCCGACGAGAGCGAACTGTGAGGCACCGGTAAAAACCAGCAGGCTGAGCGCACAGGTCTGGAGTACGGAGAGGCCCGCGCCGGCCGAGGTGACACCGAAGGCGAAGCCGGAGAGCCCGACGGCGATGCCGACACCGAGGGCGTCACGTACGACGGCGGCGTCAGGCTTGGGCTCGGGGCCCGGACCGGTGCCGGTTTCTTGTGGCGCGTCCAGGGGCCCGGGTTCCAGGTATCCGGGCATGGGCGCGGATGCGGATGTTGTCTGATCTGACACGTCCTGGACGCTACGGGGCCTGATCCTGACCGGTCTTGTACGTTCTTGCGCTCCGGGGTCCCTTGGCCCTGGCCGGCTGCCAGCCCTCCGTACGGGCCAGACGCCGCGCCGTACGCACAAGAGCGGCCACGGTCGGCGGCGCGTCGCGTGCGCAGGCGAGGTGGAGATCGATGGTCGGCAACTCGTCCAGCAACGCCACGCCGACCGTGGTCGGGGGAAGGTGCGGCCGGAGCGAGGCCGGAAGGATCATGAAGTCCCCTCCGCTCGGGGCCGACCCGAGGTTGCGGAGTCCGGGGAGCCGGTTCTCCCAGACGTCGAAAGTCTCGCCGGAGACACTCAGCGCGGCGAGCACCCCGTCGTGATAGCGCGGTGCGACGGCCCTCGGGAAGAACCGCAGGGTGTGGCCACGCAGTTCACGCAGGGCCAGCGCGTCCCGTCCCGCCAGCGGGTGCCCGGTGTCGAGCACGGCGGTCAGGGGATCACGCCGCAGGGTCGCCGTGCGATGGTCGGACGGTATGCGTACGAGCCTGCCGAGCAGCACGTCGATCTCGCGGTCGCGCAGGGCGGCACTGAGTTCGACGTCCCAGGCCTCGCGCGCGTCAATGCGGATGCCGGGGTGTTCCGCGCGCATCGCCGCGAAGAGCTTGGGCATCTCGTCGAACGCCGTGGTGACGGTGTAACCGATACGAAGGGTGCCGGTCCCGGCCCCGCCGACGAGCCGTACCTGCCGTACCGCCCGGTCCGTGTCCTCAAGGATGCGGCGGGCCGACTCGATGAACACCAGGCCCGATTCGGTCGGTCTGGTGGGTCTCCGGTGGAAGAGCGGGACGCCCAACTCACGTTCCAGCGCGGCGATCTGACGGCTCAGCGGGGGTTGGGTCATATCGGCGTCTCGCACCATGACCCGGCGTACTTCCCGCTGCTGGCGGGCTGGGTGGAGCGGGGCGATCCGGACTTCGTACAGGTTCACTACTCGATCCACACCCGGGCGGCCGAGGACACCGTGCTGAGGGCCGCGGCGGACCGGGGAGTTGCCGTCCTGGTGAACATGCCTCTGGAGAAGGCGCGGCTGCACAAGGTGGTCGAGGGTCTGCGTCTTCCGGCGTTCGCGGCCGACTTCGGCATCGAGACCTGGTCGGCGTTCTTCCTGAAGTGGGTCATCTCGCACCCCGCCGTCAGCGTGGCGCTACCGGCCACCTCGCGTCCTGAACACGTACTGGAAAATGTGGCGGCCATGCGAGGTCCGCTGCCCGACCCCGACACCCGGGAGCGGATGGTTCGCCATATGGAGACGGTTCCGGCGTTCCACCGGATCGGCTCGATGCCGTGGTATCCGGGCAAGAGCTATCCCGGAGTTGTCTCGACAGCACAAGAAGCACTGCGGAAACGCAGCCCCTGGTGGCCGTAGGCGGAGTCCGGACGTATCTCGTCAGCCCGGCCCGGTGGGCATCGGCCCCGCGGCGGCGCCCACGCGCTCTCTGCGGTAGGCGCCCGGCGGCACACCGACGATCCGGGTGAAGTGCCGGTGGAGGTGCGGCTGATCCGTGAAACCGACGGCCACGGCCGCCTCCGCCGGTGCCGTACCGGCGTCCAGCAGCCGACAGGCGCGCCGCACCCGCGCGTCGGTGAGCCAGGCGTGCGGGGGCAGGCCATATGCCGCCTTGAAGGCCCGCAGCAGTGCGAAGGGGCTGGTGCCGAGGTCGACGGCGAGCCGTTCCAGTGAAGGCGGGTCGGCCATCCGCTCCTCCAGTACGTCCCGCGCGCGTGCGGCGGCTCTCGCCCCGGCCCCGCGCGCCGGGCGCTGCCGGAGGGGGCCGCCGTTCACCCGCAGCAGCCGGGTCACCACGATCCTCAGCAGGGAGTCGGCGGCCAGCGCGTTCCCCTCATCGGCGGCGCGCAGCACCTGGTGGACGAGACGGACAGTGTGCGGGTCGTCCACCACGGGCGCGACGAAGCCGGGGGTGCCGCGGATCGCGGTGGTCTCCGCGGCGATCGAGGCGACCACCCCGGCCGCCGGGTAGACAGCTCCGTACCGCCAGCCCTCCGGGCCCTGGGCACGGCCGGTGTGCGCCGTCTCCGGGTTGACCAGCGCGAGCGCGCCCGGGCCCGCGTACTGGTTGGCGCCACCGTGGTGGAAGACCTCGACACCGTCCGTGATCGCGGCGATGACGAAGTTCTCGTGCGTGTGACGCGCGAAGGTCTTGTCGATGTAGTTGGCCCGCAGGAGATCGACACCGGGCAGGTCGGGGTAGTGCCAGTGCCGCGCCTGCTCCCGTATCGCCATGCGCCCATTCTGCCGCCGCTCCGCGCTCGCCGCCCGCCCCGGTTCCGCGGCCGGTCCGCCTTCCGGCACGGGTCCGTGGGCGTTATCCACAGGCCCGGGCGATTGTCGGTGGCCGGGTGCACGATGGGGGGCATGGCAACGACAGCTCTCGACTCCTTTTCCCCCGCGACCCGCGGCTGGTTCACGGGGGCCTTCTCCGCGCCCACCGCGGCGCAGGAGGGGGCCTGGCGCGCCATCGGTCGTGGCTCGGACGTGCTGGTCGTGGCCCCGACCGGCTCGGGCAAGACGCTGGCCGCCTTTCTCGCCGCCCTGGACCGGCTGGCGTCCGTCCCACCGCCCGCCGAGGCGCACAAGCGCTGCCGCGTGCTGTACGTATCGCCGCTGAAGGCGCTCGCCGTCGATGTGGAGCGCAATCTGCGCAGCCCGCTCACCGGGATCCGGCAGGAGTCCGTACGGCGCGGGCTGCCGGAGCCGGAGGTGCGGGTCGGAATCCGCTCGGGCGACACTCCTGCGGCCGAGCGGCGCTCGATGGCCACGAAGCCGCCGGACATCCTGATCACCACCCCCGAGTCGCTGTTCCTGATGCTCACGTCCTCGGCGCGGGACGCGCTCGCCGGGGTCGAGACGGTGATCGTGGACGAGGTGCACGCGGTCGCCGGGACGAAGCGCGGCGCCCATCTCGCCTTGTCCCTGGAGCGGCTCGACGAGTTGCTGCCCCGCCCGGCGCGCAGGATCGGACTGTCGGCGACGGTGCGTCCGGTGGAGGAGGTCGCCCGCTATCTGTCGCCGCAGCGGAAGGTGGAGATCGTCCAGCCGCCCTCCGGCAAGGAGTTCGACCTCTCGGTCGTCGTCCCGGTCGAGGATCTCGGCGAGCTGGGCGGTTCTCCGGCGTCGGAGACGGAGGGCGCGGACAGGCCGTCGATCTGGCCGCATGTGGAGGAGCGGATCGCCGATCTCATCCAGGCGCACCGCTCCACGATCGTGTTCGCCAACTCCCGCCGGCTGGCCGAGCGTCTGTGCAACCGTCTCAACGAGATCGCGTACGAACGGGCCACAGGGACCGTGGCCGACGGGGAGGAGCCCGCCGCTCCGCTGCCCGAGGCGCACTCCCCGGCCCAGGTCATGGCCCAGTCGGGCGCGGCCAGGGGCGCGCCTGCCCTGCTCGCCCGCGCCCATCACGGCTCGGTGTCCAAGGAACAGCGCGCCCAGGTCGAGGAGGACCTCAAGGCGGGCCGGCTGCCCGCCGTGGTCGCGACATCCAGCCTGGAGCTGGGCATCGACATGGGCGCGGTGGATCTGGTCGTCCAGGTCGAATCGCCGCCCTCGGTCGCCTCCGGGCTCCAGCGGGTGGGCCGAGCCGGCCACCAAGTGGGCGCGGTCTCCACCGGGGTCGTCTTCCCCAAGTACCGGGGCGATCTGGTGCAGGCGGCCGTGGTCACGGAGCGGATGCGGGGCGGGCTCATCGAGGCGCTGCGCATCCCGGCCAATCCGCTGGACGTGCTGGCCCAGCAACTTGTGGCCATGGTCGCCCTGGACACCCGGCAGGCCGATGATCTGCTGGCCCTCGCCCGCCGGGCCGCGCCGTTCGCCTCGCTGCCGGAGTCCGCCTTCACCGCCGTCCTCGACATGCTCGCCGGGCGCTATCCCTCCGACGCCTTCGCGGAGCTGAGGCCCCGGGTGGTGTGGGACCGCGTCACCGGTACGGTCACGGGCCGCCCGGGTGCCCAGCGCCTCGCCGTCACCTCGGGGGGCACGATCCCGGACCGCGGGCTGTTCGGTGTCTTCCTCGCCGGGGCCGACCCGAAGAAGGGCGGCGGCCGGGTCGGGGAGCTGGACGAGGAGATGGTGTACGAGTCGCGGGTGGGCGATGTCTTCACGCTGGGCACGACCTCCTGGCGGATCGAGGACATCACCCGTGACCGGGTCCTGGTCACCCCTGCCCCCGGCACCCCCGGCCGACTGCCCTTCTGGAAGGGCGACCAGCTCGGGCGTCCTCTGGAGCTGGGCCGCGCGGTGGGCGCGTTTCTGCGGGAGGTCGGCTCCCTCTCCGAGGAGGACGCCCGGCTGCGGCTGCTGGCGGCGGGGCTGGACGCGTGGGCGGCCGGCAATGTGCTCTCGTATCTCGAAGAACAGCGCCGGGCCTGCGGGCACATCCCGGACGACCGGACGATCCTGGTGGAGCGGTTCCGGGACGAGCTGGGCGACTGGCGGGTGGTGATCCACTCCCCCTTCGGGGCGCAGGTGCACGCACCCTGGGCGCTGGCGCTGGGTGCCAGGCTCTCCGAGCGGTACGGAATGGACGCACAGGTCATGCATGCCGACGACGGCATCGTGCTGCGCCTGCCCGACGCCGATCTGATGGGCATGGATCTGCTCGACACCGAACCGGATCGCCTCGGCACGGCCTTCGACAGCGAGCAGGCCCCCGTCGGAGCCGCCGATGTCGCCTTCGACGGGGGCGAGATCCGTGGGATCGTCACCGATCAGGTGGGCGGCTCCGCGCTCTTCGCCTCCCGGTTCCGGGAGTGCGCGGCGCGGGCTCTGCTGCTGCCGCGCCGCAGCCCCGGCAAGCGCACCCCGCTGTGGCAGCAGCGCCAGCGCGCCGCTCAGCTCCTCCAAGTGGCAAGCGAATTCGGCTCGTTCCCGATCGTGCTGGAGGCGGTGCGGGAGTGCCTCCAGGATGTCTTCGACGTCCCGGGGCTCTCGGAACTGATGGGCGACATCGAGTCCCGTCGGGTCCGGCTGATCGAGGTCACCACCCCGGAGCCCTCCCCCTTCGCGCGGTCCCTGCTGTTCGGTTATGTGGCCCAGTTCCTGTACGAGGGGGACTCGCCCCTCGCGGAGCGGCGGGCCGCCGCGCTGTCGCTCGACTCGCGGCTGCTCGCCGAGCTGCTGGGCCAGGCGGAGCTGCGCGAACTGCTCGACCCGGAGGTGCTCACGGAGTTGGAGCGTGAGCTCCAGTGGCTCACGGAGGACCGGCGCGTCAAGGATGTCGAGGGTGTCGCCGATCTGCTGCGGGTCCTTGGGCCGCTCACCGACGAGGAGCTGGCCGCACGCGGGGCTGAACCCGGCTGGGCCGGCGAGCTGGCCGCGAGTCGACGCGCCATCAAGGTCAGGATCGGCGGAGCCGGCCACTGGGCGGTCATCGAGGACGCGGGACGGCTGCGGGACGCGCTGGGCACGGCGTTGCCGGTCGGCGTGCCCGAAGCGTTCACCGAGCCCGTCAAGGACCCGCTCGGCGATCTCCTGGCCCGCTATGCCCGTACGCACGGCCCGTTCACCTCGCACACGGCCGCCGAGCGCTTCGGTCTCGGCACCGCGGTCACGGACGGTGCCCTCCAGCGCCTCGCCGCGAGTTCCCGGGTCGTCCAGGGCGAGTTCCATCCCTCCGGCATCGGCCAGGAGTGGTGTGACGCCACGGTGCTGCGCCGGCTGCGCCGCCGCTCCCTGGCCGCGTTGCGCCAGGAGCTGGAGCCGGTGGCGCCCGCCACGCTCGCCACGTTCCTGCCGCAGTGGCAGCATCTGCACGCCCAGAGCCTGCACGGTATCGACGGACTCGCCCGAGCCGTCGAGCAGTTGCAGGGCGCGGCCGTCCCCGCGTCCGCACTGGAGAAGCTGGTCCTCCCGTCCCGCATCTCCGGCTACACACCGGCGCTGCTGGACGAACTGACCACCACCGGCGAGGTGTTGTGGGCCGGGGCGGGCGCACTGCCCGGCAAGGACGGCTGGGTCGCGCTCTATCCCGCCGACTCCGCGCCACTGCTCCTCCCTCCACCCCACCCACTGGAGCTGACCGCCCTCCATGAATCGGTCCTGACCACCCTGTCGGGGGGCTACGGCCTGTTCTTCCGGCAGATGGCCGACCAGATCCGCGCCACCACCCACCCGGAGGCGACCGATCCCCAACTGGCCGACGCCGTCTGGGATCTGGCCTGGTCGGGCCGGCTCACCAATGACACCCTCGCCCCGCTGCGCTCCCTGCTGGGCTCGGGACGGACCGCCGGCTCCACGGCACACCGGGCGCGGCGCCCCATACCCCGAGGGCGGTACGGAAGCCTCACGGCCGCGGCCAGACCGGTGTCCCGTTCGGGCCCGCCGACGGTGAGCGGCCGCTGGTCACTGCTCCCCGCCAGGGAGCCGGACCTCACGCATCGCGCCCACGCCCTGGCCCGTACGCTCCTCGACCGCCACGGCGTGGTCACCAGAGGTGCTGTAGCGGCCGAGGGGGTAGAGGGCGGATTCTCCGCCGTCTATCGCGTGCTGTCCGCCTTCGAGGACAGCGGACAGGCCCGCCGCGGCTATGTTGTCGAGGGGCTGGGCGCGGCCCAGTTCGCGATGGACGGCGCGGTCGACCGGCTGCGCGCGGCAGCGACCGCCCGGGACCGGGCCGAGGCGCATCCGACGCCCCGCGCGGTGGTCCTGGCCGCGGCCGACCCCGCCAACGCCTATGGGGCCGCGCTGCCCTGGCCTGAGCCCCCGGACGGCGCGGGCCACAAGCCGGGCCGCAAGGCCGGATCCCTGGTCGTCCTCGTCGACGGTGAGCTGACGCTGTACATGGAGCGCGGCGGCAAGACGCTGCTGGCCTGGCCGACAGACCCGGAGGACCCCGCGCTCCGGACCGCGGCCGAGGCCCTGGCGGGCGCGGCACGCTCGGGGGCGCTCGGCTCGGTCACCGTGGAGCGGACCAATGGCGCCGCGGCGCTGACGTCCCCCTTGGGCCGCGCGCTGGAGTCGGCCGGGTTCCACGCCACCCCCAGGGGCCTGCGGCTGCGCGCCTGACACCCCCGGGTCCCGTACTCGTATCCGTACGACCGCCACCGGTCCACCCGCACCCGCCGCTCGCCCGTCCCGGCGCGCATCATGGAGGACATGCCCGAAGGAGACACTGTCTGGCAGACCGCCCGACTCCTGCACACCGCGCTGGCCGGCCGGACGCTGGTCCGGTCCGACCTGCGGGTGCCCCGGTTCGCGACCGCCGATCTCACCGGGCGGACCGTCCTGGATGTCACCCCACGCGGAAAGCATCTCCTCGCCCGCATCGAGGGAGGTCTCACGCTCCACTCACATCTGCGCATGGACGGCGCCTGGAAGGTGTACGCCCCGGGCGAGCGCTGGCGCGGCGGCGCAGGGCATCAGATCCGGGCGATCCTCGGCACCTCGGAGCGGACCGCGGTCGGCTATCGCCTCCAGGTCCTGGCACTGCTCCGTACCAGCGAGGAGGAGCGGGTGGTCGGCCATCTCGGCCCCGATCTGCTCGGGCCCGACTGGGATCCCGCCACGGCGCTGCGTAATCTCCTCGCCGATCCCGCCCGCCCCCTCGGGGAGGCCCTGATCGATCAGCGGAATCTCGCCGGGGTCGGCAATATCTTCAAGTCCGAGACCTGCTTCCTGGTCCGCGCGACCCCATGGCTCCCCATCGGTGAACTCCCCTCACCGGAGCGCGTGGTGACGGCCGCGAAGCGGCTGCTCGAAGCCAACCGGACACGCCCGGGCGGCAATCGGACGATCTCGGTTTACGGGCGGGCCGGCCGACCCTGTCCCCGCTGCGGCACTCCGATCCGTACGGCCGACCAGGACGACCGCCCCGCCTACTGGTGCCCGCGCTGCCAGCCAGGACCGACAAGTTGACGATCCGTCAGCACTCCGGCCCTCAGCCCTCAGCTCTGCGGCCCACGGCGCCGCGCCGCCGCGACATGCACCGGCAGCAGACTGAGCCCCCAACCGCCTGCCGCCACCGCGCCCTCGACCAGACCGCTGCGCTCCGGCACAAACGCGAGCCGCAGTACGGCCCACCACCACAGCCCGCCGAGAACGAGCGCCGGCAGAAGGACCCATCGCCTCACCATGGCTGTGCCTCCTCCGGCCGACGACACCAGGGCCTCTCGTTTGGATCTTGCTGGGCTCGCGGCCCCTGGCACCGCTCCCTGATCCAGCCGGATCCAAACGAACGACCCTAGACCCGAACGATCAACCGCCGCGAGGGCGCATCGGATGCACACCGCGGCGCACGGAGACTTCCCGCATCTCGCGCGGAGAAGGCGCTTTCCGACTGACGCGTTCTCCGGCTTACGCGTTCTCCGCCTGGAACATCCACGAGTGCTTCTCAAGACCCGCCGTCACCTTGATCAGTACGTCCTGGGTGACCGGGTCCGGTGCGGCCGTCACCTCGACGCGCTCACGCATCTGCCGGATCACCGAGGCAAGCCCGTCCACCATGATCCGTACGGCGTCCGTGTCCTTGATCCACCCGTTGGGAACCGCGCCGAACGCGCTCGTCGCGGCGACCGTCGCGGCCCGTCCGTCCGGTGTCACCCCGATCGCGGCGGCCCTCTCGGCGACCGTGTCCGAGTGCTTGCGGGCCATGGTCACGACCTTGTCGAGCTGGAGATGTATGGACCGGAAGCGCGGCCCGACGATGTTCCAGTGGATCTGCTTCGACACCAGTGCGACATCCACCAGATCCACGAGCGCGCCCTGAAGCGTCTCGGCGACAAGCTTCAGGTCTTCCTCGGGCAGGGAGCCTTTCACGATAGCCATGCCTGGCCTCCAGTTCCGTTCATGGTGTTCTTCGCCCCCGCCTGGGGGCAAAGGCACTTTCCACCATGGCACATATGACGCAAAACGGTCATTTCGTGGACGACAGAAGCCCCGACCGGTCAACACGACCGATCGGGGCTTCAGTCAAAGCTTCGAAAAACTCACCGTCAGGCGGCGACGACGTCCACCGCCTCGGTCGGCGCTTTGATCGTCACCCGCTCCGTCGGTACTCCCGCCACCGACGTCACAGAGACGGAATTGAGCATTGGGCGTACCGGCGCAGGCACCGGCTCGCTGGCAGCCGCCGACGCAGCCAGCTCGGCCAGCGACAGCTCGTCGCTCACTTCCCTCATGAGTTCTGACATCCGTACGTCAAGCGCGTCGCAGATCGCGGAGAGCAGTTCGGAGGATGCCTCCTTCTGCCCCCGCTCCACCTCGGAGAGATAGCCGAGCGAGACTCGGGCGGACGAGGAGACTTCGCGCAGAGTACGGCCCTGGCGCTGGCGCTGCCGACGCAGCACGTCACCAAGCAGGCGACGGAGCAGAATCATCGGTGGCTCCCTCCTCGGACCGCGTAGCCGCATCCTTCACGCCCCACCGTACCGCCTCGCGCTGCGGCCGTGCGGGGAGCGATGTCGTGTTCACTCAGGGCTGCAAACATCAATTCCCCCCGTTCTGTTCCGTATCCTGTGCCCGCCCGTTCCTTGATAGTTCGCTGAGGAGCAGCGCGAGCACGCTGCGTACACTCTCTTTACGGATGTCCGCCCGATCGCCGTTCAACCGCAAAGCGGTCACTTTCCCCACGCCGTCCGGTCCCACTACGGCCACATAGACCGTTCCGACGGGCTGTCCGTCCTGCGGCTCCGGGCCCGCGACCCCGGTCGTGGCCACGCCCCACTCGGCGCCCAGCACCCGCCGTACCCCGGCCGCCATCTGGCGCGCGACCTCGGGGTCCACCGCGCCGCGCTCCGCCAGCAGGGTCCCGTCGACATCCAGTACGTCCCGTTTGAGGGCCGTCGCGTACGCCGTGACGGACCCGCGGAAGGTCCGGGAGGCGCCGGGGACGGAAGTCAGCTCCGCGGCCACCAGACCGCCGGTGAGGGACTCCGCGACGGCCAGCGTCCCGCCGAGCGCCTCCAGGGCCACGAGCACCCGCGTCGCGTACTCCCGCGCGGGCGCCGCGTCAGGCCCGGCCGGCCTTTCGGTCACCGCGCGGACTCCCCCGCGCCGGACTCACCGGACTCTCCGGAACCGGACGCCTCACCGACCGTGCCGGAGCCGACCGCACCGGACCCGTCGGCCCCGGCCGCCGCACCAGCCCCGGACACAGACCCGCCACCGGTTCCGCCACCGGCCGCGGCCGCCCGCTCCGCCGCGAGCCCCTGCCGCCGCAGCACGACCGCCTGTCGTACGTAATCCAGCCCCGTGACCACCGTCAGCACGACGGCCACCGCCATCACCCAGAAGCGGAGGGTCGCCAGCGGTCCGGTCAGCGCCAGGACGTACATCCCCGCCGCCGTCCCCTGCGCCAGGGTCTTCATCTTGCCGCCGCGGCTGGCCGGGATGACCCCGTGCCTGATCACCCAGAACCGCATCAGCGTGATGCCGAGTTCACGGAAGAGAATGACCCCCGTCACCCACCACGGCAGATCGCCCAGCGCGGAGAGACAGATCAGCGCGGACCCCATGATCGCCTTGTCCGCGATCGGGTCGGCGATCTTCCCGAAGTCCGTGACCAGGTTGTACGTCCGGGCGAGATGCCCGTCGAAGATGTCCGTGATCATGGCGACGGCGAAGGCCGCCCAGGCCCAGGCGCGCCAGACGGGGTCGTACCCGCCCTCCTGGAGCAGCAGCAGCACAAAAGCGGGCACCAGGACCAGCCGCACCATGGTGAGGATATTGGCGATGTTCCACACGCTGACCTGATGAACCGCCACAGCCACCCGCTTCCTGCCGGGCGCCGGCTTCGCGCCGGCGCCGCCTGCCGCGGATGCCGGGACTCCGGTCATCTGGCCGCCTCCTCGCCCGGGATCCTGGAGTCGTCCCCGGAAAGCTCGTAGCACTCTGCCAGCAGATCCACGCCCTCGGTGCCGACCACCTTGGCCTCGACCATACGGCCGGGACGCAGCCCGGCACGCGATGTGAAAATCACCTGGCCGTCGGTCTCGGGCGCCTGGTGCGCCGCACGCCCGGTCGCCGGTTCCCCGTCGCCCGCCGAGTCCCCGAGCCCGCCCTCGGCGCCCGTTTCCGTACCGACCGACTCCACCAGCACCCGGAGGCTCTCGCCGAGCCGCTCCTCGGCGCGCTGCGCGGTCAGTTCCTCGGCCAGCCGCGACAGGTGCGCCAGCCGCTCGGCGACGGTGTCCGCGGGCAGCTTGCCGTCGTAGGTCGCCGCCTCGGTCCCGTCCTCGTCCGAGTAACCGAAAACGCCGACGGCGTCGAGCCGCGCGTCCGTGAGGAAGCGCTCCAGCTCGGCGAAGTCGGCCTCGGTCTCACCGGGGAAGCCGACGATGAAGTTGGAGCGCACTCCGGCCTGCGGCGCCTTGCCGCGGATGGTCTCCAGCAGCTCCAGGAACCGTTCGGTGTCCCCGAACCGCCGCATCGCGCGCAGCACACCGGGCGCCGAGTGCTGGAAGGAGAGATCGAAGTACGGCGCGACCTTGGGGGTCGACGTGAGGACGTCGATCAGCCCCGGCCGCATCTCGGCGGGCTGGAGATAGCTCACCCGTACCCGCTCGATCCCGTCGACCGCCGCCAGCTCGGGCAGCAGGGTCTCCAGCAGCCGGATGTCGCCGAGGTCCTTGCCGTACGAGGTGTTGTTCTCGGAGACGAGCATGACCTCCTTGACGCCCTGCTCGGCGAGCCAGCGGGTCTCGCCCAGAACGTCGGAGGGGCGGCGGGAGATGAAGGAGCCGCGGAACGACGGGATGGCGCAGAAGGAGCAGCGCCGGTCGCAGCCGGAGGCGAGCTTCACGGAGGCGACGGGGCTGTGGTCGAGCCGCCGCCGCAGCGGCGCTCTGGGCCCGGAGGCCGGGGCGAGTCCCTCCGGCAGATCCTCGGGGACAGAAGCCACTTCGGCCCGCTCCTGCCCATGACCGGGCAGTGCGACGGCCGTTCCGGTGCTCTGCCGCTCGACGGGGCTGAGCGGCAGCAGCTTGCGCCGGTCACGGGGTGTGTGCGAAGCGTGCACGCCACCGCTCAGGATGGTCCGGAGGCGGTCGGAGATATCGGCGTAGTCGTCGAAGCCGAGAACACCGTCCGCCTCCGGCAGGGCTTCTGCCAGCTCCTTGCCGTACCGCTCGGCCATGCAGCCGACGGCGACGACGGCCTGCGTCCTGCCCTGGTCCTTGAGGTCGTTGGCCTCCAGCAGGGCGTCGACGGAGTCCTTCTTCGCGGCTTCGACGAAGCCACAGGTGTTGACCACGGCGACGTCCGCGTCCGAGGCGTCCTCGACGAGCTCCCAGCCGTCCGCTGCCAAGCGGCCTGCGAGCTCCTCCGAGTCCACCTCGTTACGGGCGCAGCCAAGTGTGACAAGGGCGACGGTACGGCGTTCGGGCATGGGCTCAAGACTACTTTGTCCCGGACCCGCCCCTGGCGTGCAGGGTTGCTCAGCCGGCCTCGGGGTCGCCCTGGGTGTACGAGAGTCGCTCGACCTGTCCCGGCTCGAACTCGTCCTCGACCTTCTTGCCGTTCACGAACAGCTCGATCGCACCGGCGTTCCCGAGAATCAGATCGATCTGCTCGTCGTCCTGGAAGGTCTTGGAGTCGCCCTTGTTCAGAAGTCCGTCGAAGAGCAGCTTGCCGTCGTGCGCCTTGGCCGAGATCCAGCTCTTGTCGTCTATGGCGGACAGCCGCACCGTGACCTTGTCGAGCGGCGCCGCCGCGATGGCGCTGTCCGACGGCTCGGGCTTGGGGTTGACCGTCTTGGTGGGGCTGGGCTTGAGGTCGCTCTTCTGCGGCTTGGGGCCCTCGGCGGCCTGCTTGGTCTTGCCGGTGTCCTCCTCGCCGCCGATCAGCGTGAAGCCGGCGAAGCCGACCACGGCGACGATCGCCGCGACCATGGCCGCCGTCCAGTTGGCGTGGCGCCGCTCCGGCCGGATCCGCTCCGCCTCGAACATCGGCGCCGCGGGAGTGGGGACCGGCGGCCCGCCGTGCTCCGCGTCGAACTGCTCGACGAGCGGCTCGGGATCGATCCCGACCGCGCGGGCGAGCACTCGGATATGGCCACGGGCGTAGACATCGCCGCCGCAGCGCGAGAAGTCGTCCTGCTCGATCCCCTGCACGATGGGGACGCGCACACGTGTGGAGCCGCTGACGTCGTCGACGGTCAGACCGGCGGCCACACGTGCTTGCTGAAGGGTCTGGCCGACCGAAGGGCGGTCATCTTCGATCAGAGGCTGATCATCTTCAGATGAATTCCAGTCGTCCTCAAGGGAGTTCTCAAGGCCGGACCGGTCTTCGTCGGGAGGATTCCGGTCGTCTTCCGGGGAGTTGCCGTCGGGGGCACTGCCGTCGGGGGAGTTGCCGATGGACACGGGGGCGCCTTTCGAGCGTGTAGCCACCTGCTGGACGTTCAGTCTATGGGTGGTACGAAAGGGTGGGGCAACCGGGCGGATGCACTTTGTACGCCATCGGAATGACCGGACGGCGTGGCGAGGGGACATGGAGCTGTTCCCCTCCAACTTGACGTTTGGCCAAGGGAAACGGTTGCCTTCGGTTTCCCTCGGGTTCTGCCGGATCTTCCAGGACTCGCTCGGAGGCGTCGGGACAAGGCCGGATCCGGCCGGTCTTCCGGGACTCGTACAGGCGCGCTTCGGACTCGCTGGGAGATTCCGCTTCCTACGGTTGAGACTCCCCACGGATCACGGCGAGCACTCCATCCACTTCGTCCGCCTTCACCAGGACGTCGCGTGCCTTGGACCCCTCGCTGGGTCCGACGATGTTCCTCGACTCCATCAGGTCCATCAGCCGGCCCGCCTTGGCGAAGCCGACGCGCAGCTTCCGCTGGAGCATCGAGGTCGAGCCGAACTGCGTGGTGACGACCAGCTCGACGGCCTGGCACAGCAGATCCAGATCGTCGCCGATGTCCTCGTCGACGTCCTTCTTCCTGGCCGTCCCGACCACCACGTCGTCGCGGAACACCGGCGCCATCTGATCCTTGCAGTGCTGGACGACCGCCGCGACTTCTTCCTCGGTGACGAACGCGCCCTGCATACGCGTCGGCTTGTTCGCACCCATGGGCAGGAACAGCCCGTCGCCCTTGCCGATCAGCTTCTCCGCACCGGGCTGGTCGAGAATGACCCGGCTGTCCGCCAGCGACGATGTCGCGAAGGCGAGCCGTGAGGGGACATTCGCCTTGATCAGGCCGGTCACCACGTCCACCGAGGGCCGCTGGGTGGCGAGTACGAGATGGATCCCGGCGGCGCGGGCCAACTGGGTGATACGGACGATGGCGTCCTCGACATCACGCGGCGCGACCATCATCAGATCGGCCAGCTCGTCCACGATCACCAGCAGATACGGGTACGGCGACAGCTCGCGCTCACTGCCCTCCGGCGGCTTCACCTTGCCGTCGCGCACGGCCCGGTTGAAGTCGTCGATGTGCCGGTAGCCGTAGGCGGCGAGGTCGTCGTAGCGCAGATCCATCTCCCGTACGACCCACTGGAGCGCCTCCGCGGCCCGCTTGGGGTTGGTGATGATCGGCGTGATCAGATGCGGGATGCCTTCGTACGCGGTCAGCTCGACCCGCTTGGGGTCGACGAGGACCATCCGTACGTCCTCCGGGGTCGCCCGGACCATCACCGAAGTGATCAGGCAGTTGATGCAGGACGACTTGCCGGAGCCGGTGGCGCCCGCGACCAGCATGTGCGGCATCTTCGCCAGGTTGGCCATCACATAGCCGCCCTCGACGTCCTTGCCGAGCGCGACCAGCATCGGGTGGTCGTCCTCGGCGGCGTCCGCGAGCCGCAGCACATCACCGAGATTGACCATCTCGCGGTCGGTGTTGGGGATCTCGATGCCGACCGCGGACTTGCCGGGGATCGGGGAGATGATCCGTACGTCGGGGCTGGCCACGGCGTAGGCGATGTTCTTGGTGAGCGCGGTGATCCGCTCGACCTTGACGGCCGGGCCCAGCTCCACCTCGTACCGGGTGACCGTCGGGCCACGGGTGAAGCCGGTGACGGCCGCGTCGACCTTGAACTCCATGAACACATTGGTGAGCGAGGCGACGATGGCGTCATTGGCGGCGCTGCGCGTCTTGCCGGGCCCGCCGCGTTCCAGCAGGTCCAGCGCGGGCAGCGCGTAGGTGATGTCCCCGCGGAGCTGTAGCTGTTCAGCGCGCGGGGGCAGCGGCTTGTCGATCGGGGGCGGGGGCTTGGTGAGATCCGCGACGGCGCCCGCTCCCCGCTTCCCGGGCTCGCGGGCGGCCGGCAGGGGTACGGAGCGCTCCCCGGCGCCCTCGTCGGCGCCCTGCGGCCCCTGCGCCCCTGCCAAGCCCCTTACGCGCTCCGGGGGTTCGCCGGAAAGCCCGTCGCCCGTGCGCGTCCGGTCGACGGAGACGCCCTGGGTGAGGTCCGCGACGATCGGCGAGGGGGGCATTCCGTTGAGGACGGCGCCGTCCAGCGCGGCCGCCGCTGCCGCGGCCACGTCCACCGCGTCCATCGGCCGGTCCATGGCGGGCTGCACGGAGGGGCGGCGCGGCCTGCGCCGCTTTTTGAGCGCTTCGGCCTCGGCCCGGTCGTGGTCGTACGGTCCGGCTCCGCTCCGGCGCGCGGACGGGCGGCCCGCCACGGCCGGCAGCCCTTGGCGCCACTGGTCGTCGTACCGCTCGTCGTCGTCCTCGTACCGTTCCTCGTCGTAGCGCTCGTCGTCCGTACGCTCCGGCGCGTCCGCGGGCGCGAGGACGCCGAGTCTGGTGGCGAGCAGCCGCAGCCGCTGCGGAATGGCGTTGACGGGGGTGGCGGTGACGACCAGCAGACCGAAGAACGTGAGCAGCAGAAGCAGCGGTACGGCGAGAACCTCGCCCATGGCAACGATCAGCGGCATGGATGCGGCCCAGCCGATCAGCCCGCCCGCGTCCTGCATCGCGTCGGTGCCCGCGTCGCGCCCGGGGGCGCCACAGGCGATGTGCACCAGCCCGAGCACCCCGACGACCAGCGCGGAGAGCCCGATCGCGATCCGCCCGTTGGCCTCGGGCCGCTCCGGGTAGAGGATCAGCCGTACGGCGATCGCACCCAGCAGGACCGGCACCAGCAGATCGAGCCGGCCGAAGGCTCCGGTGATCAGCATCTCGACCAGATCGCCCACCGGGCCGCGCAGATTCGACCAGGTACCGGCCGCGACGACCAGTGCGACACCGAGCAGCAGCAGTGCCAGCCCGTCCTTGCGGTGCGCCGGATCGAGGCCCTTCGCGCCCCGCCCTATGCCGCGGAACATCGCGCCGACACCGTGCGCCATGCCGAGCCATACGGCCCGTACCAGCCGGTACACACCGCCGGTGGGGGACGGCGCGGGCTTGGGTGCCGGCTTGGCGGCGGCCTTCTTCGCAGGCGCCTTCTTGGCCGGTGCTTTCTTCGAGGGCGCCGATTTCTGCGCCGCGCTCTTCTTGGCGGGTGCCGCCTTCGCGGCACCGGTCGTACGGCTGGCCCGCGGCTTCGCGGCGCCCGCCGTGCCCTGGGAACCCTTGCCGGACGTACGTGAGGCCATGGTGGTGAGGTTACCGGTGCGCACGGCCGTCGACACGTGTGCCTACTGCTTCACCCGTAGGTGTCGTCCGCAAGTCAGCAGGAAAGTGACGCCGATTCAGCCGCTCCTGTCCGCCGGCCGCTCCTGCGCTTCACTTCCGCAAGGGACTTCGGCTCCCCCGGAGGCTTCAGCTCTGTGAGGGAAGGGTGGGCGTACCGCTTCCGGTGCCGGGCTCCAGCGCGTCCAGCGCCCGCCGCAGTCCGGTGAGTTTACGTTCGAGATGAGCGGCGGTCGCCACGGCGGAGGCGTCCGCCGAATCGTCGTCGAGCTGCTTGGAGAGTGCTTCCGCCTGCTCTTCGACAGCCGCGAGCCGCGCGGAGAGTTCGGCCAGCAGACCGGCCGGTTCCTTGGCCTCGCCCGCTCCGGCCAACTGAAGTCTGAGCAGCTCGGCCTGTTCCTTGAGTTTGCAGTTCTTCATGTACAGCTCGACGAACACCGAGACCTTGGCGCGCAGCACCCAGGGGTCGAACGGCTTCGAGATGTAGTCCACCGCGCCCGCCGCGTATCCCCGGAAGGTGTGGTGCGGGCCGTGGTTGATGGCCGTGAGGAAGATGATCGGGATGTCGCGCGTCCGCTCACGGCGCTTGATGTGCGCGGCCGTCTCGAAGCCATCCATCCCGGGCATCTGGACATCAAGCAGGATGACCGCGAAGTCGTCCGTCAGCAGCGCTTTGAGCGCTTCCTCCCCGGACGATGCCCGCACCAGTGTCTGATCGAGCGCGGAGAGAATGGCCTCCAGCGCCAGCAGATTCTCCGGCCGGTCATCGACCAGGAGGATCTTGGCCTTCTGCACCATGGCCGCCCGTCCTCCTCGCCCCGGCATGGGATGCCCCCCGCTCACGGCGCCCCGCGTCACAGCGGGCGCCGCCCCAGGGGACGACTCCCTTACGCCGTCCGTCCTTGTGCCGGTCATGGTAGCCGCACCCCGCCTGTCGCCACACCCTGTCACCGTGATGTCACTGTGCACAAAGCAGAAACGTAGCGCGAGATCAGAAGGTTCCCCGAATATGCCCGCCTCACACGGCGTCGGGCGCGCTCCGTCAGGACATTGTGACGTTTCTCCTGCCCGCCGGTCACGCGTCCCGCATCCATTGCTCCATGACCGTCAGGAGATGATCCGGATCAACCGGTTTGGTCACATAGTCGGAAGCACCCGATTCGAGGGCCTTCTCCCGGTCGCCCTTCATCGCCTTCGCGGTGAGCGCGATGATGGGCAGCCCGGCGAACTGCGGCATCCTGCGGATCGCCGTCGTCGTGGCGTAACCGTCCATCTCGGGCATCATGATGTCCATCAGAACGACCGTCACATCGTCGTGCTGCTCAAGGACTTCGATGCCCTCGCGGCCGTTCTCCGCGTACAGCACCGACAGTCCGTGCTGCTCCAGCACGCTGGTGAGGGCGAAGACATTGCGGATGTCGTCGTCCACGATCAGCACCTTCTCGCCGGCGAAGCCGAACGTACGGCTCTCGCGGAGCGCGTCCTGACGGCCCGTACCGCCCGGTCGGGACGTACTGGCCTCCTGACGGCCCTGGACGGCCGTACTTCCCCGCGGCGTGCTCTGGGTGCCCAGCCCCTGCGGAACCGGGCGCTGCGCCCCGCCGACGGGGCCCCTGCGGCGGCGCCGGAACAGCGCGGCGGGGCCCGGCTCCTCCCCGACCAGGGAGGCCACCTCCACCTGCTGGCCCGTCGGCTCGCCCGAGCCCGAACCCGGACCCGTACTGTCGTCGACCGCGCGCCCCTGCCGGACACCCCCGGGCGTCAACTGCGGATAGCCCTGCGGCGGCAGCTCGCTGGGGTGGAGCGGCAGATAGAGCGTGAACGTCGAGCCGCGCCTCGGCTCGCTCGCCGCGTGGATCTCACCACCCAGCAGCCGGGCGATCTCGCGGCTGATGGAGAGACCGAGGCCCGTACCGCCGTACTTGCGGCTGGTCGTGCCGTCCGCCTGCTTGAACGCCTCGAAGATGACCCGCATCTTGCTGGCCGCGATGCCGATCCCGGTGTCGGTGACCGAGAAGGCGATCAGATCGCCGTCGGCGTCGCGCAGCGAACCCGCCTCCAGGAGCTGCTCCCTGATGGCGTGCGGCACATCCGCGCCCGCCGGGCGGATCACCAGTTCCACCGCGCCGCTGTCGGTGAACTTCACCGCGTTGGAGAGCAGATTACGCAGCACCTGCAACAGGCGCTGTTCATCGGTGTGCAGGGTCGCGGGCAGCTCCGGCGAGACCCGTACGGAGAAGTCGAGCCCCTTCTCCGCGGTGAGCGGCCGGAAGGTCGCCTCCACATAGTCGACGAGCTGGACCAGCGCGATCCGGGTCGGGCTGACATCCATCTTGCCCGCCTCGACCTTCGACAGATCGAGGATGTCGTTGATGAGCTGGAGCAGATCCGAGCCCGCGCCGTGGATCGTTTCGGCGAACTCGACCTGTTTGGGCGAGAGATTCGATTCGGCATTGTCGGCGAGCAGTTTGGCGAGGATGAGCAGCGAGTTGAGCGGGGTGCGCAGCTCGTGCGACATGTTCGCCAGGAACTCCGACTTGTAGCGCATCGAGACGGCGAGCTGCTCGGCCCGCTCCTCCAGCACCTGCCTGGCCTCTTCGATCTCGGTGTTCTTCACCTCGATGTCACGGTTCTGCCGGGCCAGCAGCTCGGCCTTCTCCTCCAGTTCCGCGTTGGACTCCTGGAGGGCCTTCTGCCGGTTCTCCAGCTCCGCCGAGCGCTCACGGAGCTGCTCCGTCAACTCCTGCGACTGCTTCAGCAGCACTTCCGTCTTGGAGTTGACGCTGATGGTGTTGACGCTCGTCGCGATCATCTCGGCGATCTGGTTGAGGAAGTCCTTCTGGATGTGCGTGAACGGCTGGAACGAGGCCAGCTCGATCACTCCGAGGACCTTCCCCTCGAACAGCACCGGCAGCACGATCACATGGGCCGGCGCCGCCTCCCCGAGCCCGGACGCGATCTTCAGATAGCCCGGCGGCACATTGACCTGAATGGTGCGCTTCTCCTGGGCGGCCGTGCCGATGAGAGTCTCGCCGGGCCGGAAGACCGTCGGCATCGAACCGGCCGAGTAGCCGTAACTGCCGCGCATGCACAGCTCGTACGAACCGTCCTTGCCGCCGTCCGTACCGACCTGGGCCACCGCGCCGGTCCGCATCGCCAGGAAGAACGCGCCGTGCTGGGCCGACACCACCGGGGTCAGCTCGCTCATGATCAGCGAGGCGACGTCGTCGAGATCGCGGCGGCCCTGCATCAGACCGGAGATCCGGGCGAGGTTGCCCTTGAGCCAGTCCTGCTCCTCGTTGGCGAGGGTGGTGTCCCGCAGATTGGCGATCATCGTATTGATGTTGTCCTGGAGGACCTGGATCTCGCCCGCCGCGTCGACATCGATCTTCAGATTGAGATCGCCGCGGGTCACCGCGGTGGCGACGGCGGCGATCGCCCGCACCTGGCGGGTCAGATTCCCGGCCATCTCATTCACCGACTCGGTGAGATCGCGCCAGGTGCCGTCGACGTCCCGCACCCGCGCCTGTCCGCCGAGCTGACCGTCCGTACCCACCTCACGGGCCACCCGGGTCACCTCCTCGGCGAACGAGGAGAGCTGGTCGACCATGGTGTTGATGGTGTTCTTGAGCTCCTGGATCTCACCGCGCGCGTCGATGTCGATCTTCTTGGTGAGATCGCCCTTCGCGATGGCGGTGGTGACCGTGGCGATCTGGCGCACCTGACCGGTCAGGTTGGACGCCATCGAGTTCACGGACTCGGTGAGGTCCTTCCACGTACCCGACACGCCCGGCACCCGGGCCTGGCCGCCCAGTTCGCCCTCCGTACCCACCTCGCGGGCGACTCGTGTCACCTCGTCCGCGAAGGACGACAGTGTCGTCACCATCGTGTTGACGGTGTCCGCGAGTTCGGCGACCTCGCCGCGCGCCTCGACCGTGACCTTCTTGGTGAGGTCGCCGTTGGCGACCGCGGCCGAGACCCGCGCGATGTTCCGCACCTGGCTGGTCAGATTGTTGGCCATGGTGTTGACGTTGTCGCTGAGGTCCTTCCAGATGCCGGTGACACCCCGGACCCTGGCCTGGCCGCCGAGGATGCCCTCCGTACCCACCTCACGGGCGACTCGTGTCACCTCGTCCGCGAAGTTGAGGAGCTGGTCGACCATCGTGTTGACGGTCGTGACCAGGTCAAGGATCTCGCCCTTCGCGTCGACGGTGATCTTCTTCGACAGATCACCCTTGGCGACCGCCGTGGTGACCTCGGCGATATTGCGGACCTGCGAGGTCAGGTTGTTCGCCATGAAGTTGACGGACTGTGTGAGGTCCTTCCAGGTGCCGGAGACACCCTGGACCTCGGCCTGGCCGCCGAGAATGCCCTCGGTGCCCACTTCGCGGGCCACCCGGGTCACCTGCTCGGCGAAGTTGGAGAGCTGGTCCACCATCGTGTTGAGGGTGTTCTTCAGCTCGAGGATCTCGCCGCGCGCGTCCACGTCGATCTTCTGCGACAGGTCACCGCGCGCCACCGCCGTGGCGACACCCGCGATGTTACGGACCTGATCCGTGAGGTTCCCGGCCATACCGTTGACGGAATCGGTCAGATCCCGCCAGACCCCGGCCACCCCCGGCACCTTCGCCTGACCGCCGAGCCGGCCGTCCGTACCCACCTCGCGCGCGACCCTGGTCACCTGGTCGGCGAAGGCCGAGAGCTGGTCGACCATCGTATTGATGGTGTTCTTCAGTTCGAGGATCTCGCCCCGGGCGTCCACGTCGATCTTCTGCGACAGATCGCCACGCGCCACCGCCGTGGTCACCTGAGCGATCTGGCGCACCTGATCGGTCAGATTCCCGGCCATGAAGTTGACGGAGTCGGTGAGTTCCTTCCACGTACCGCTGACGCCGTCGACCCGCGCCTGACCGCCGAGCCGGCCCTCCGTACCCACGTCCCTGGCCATCACGGTGACCTGATCGGCGAAGGAGGAGAGCTGCGCCACCATCGTGTTGACGGTGTTCTTCAGCTCCAGCATCTCCCCGGCCACATCGACCGTGACCTTCTGGGTCAGATCACCGTTGGCGACGGCGGTCGTCACCTGCGCGATGTCCCGCACCTGGCCGGTGAGGTTGCGGAAAGCCGTGTTCACCGAGTCGGTGAGATCCTTCCAGGTGCCCGCGGCGCCCGGCACCTGCGCCTGGCCGCCGAGCCGGCCCTCGACACCGACCTCCCGCGCGACCCGTGTCACCTCGGAACCGAACGACTGAAGCTGGTCCACCATCGTGTTGACGGTGTTCTTCAGCTCCAGCATCTCGCCCGCGACGTCAACGGTGACCTTCTGGGAGAGATCGCCGTTCGCGACCGCCGTCGTCACCTGCGCGATGTCCCGCACCTGAGTCGTCAGATTGCGGAAGACCGTGTTGACCGAGTCCGTCAGGTCCTTCCACGTCCCGGCGGCTCCCGGCACCTGTGCCTGACCGCCGAGCAGCCCCTCCGCGCCGACCTCGCTCGCCACGCGGGTCACTTCGTCCGCGAAGGTACGGAGCGTCTCGGTCATCTGGTTGATCGTCTCGGCGAGCTGCGCGACCTCGCCGCGCGCGCTGACCGTGACCTTCTGCGAGAGGTCGCCATTGGCGACGGCCGTCGTGACCTCCGCGATACCGCGCACCTGGCTGGTCAGATTGCCCGCCATGGTGTTGACCGAGTCGGTGAGGTCCTTCCACACCCCGGCCACCCCGGGCACGGTCGCCTGACCGCCCAGCTCGCCCTCGGTGCCCACTTCCCGGGCCACCCGGGTGACCTCGGAGGAGAACGACGAGAGCTGGTCCACCATGGTGTTCACGGTGTTCTTGAGCTGAAGCATCTCGCCGGCCACATGGACCGTGACCTTGCGTGACAGATCGCCCTTGGCGACGGCCGTCGTAACGAGAGCAATGTCACGTACCTGAGCGGTCAACCGGTACGCCATCGTGTTGACGGAGTCCGTGAGGTCCTTCCACGATCCGGACATACCGCGCACCTTGGCCTGGCCGCCGAGCTTGCCCTCCGTACCGACCTCCAGCGCCACCCGCGTCACCTCGTCGGTGAACGCGGAGAGCTGGTCGACCAGATTGTTGACGGTACGGGCCACCTTCAGGAACTCGCCCCGCAGCGGCCGCTCCGTACCGTCCGGGGAGTGCGAGCGCAATTCCATCCGCTGCTCAAGATCGCCCTCGGCGACCGCGGAGAGCACCCGCCCGACCTCGGAGACGGGCCGGGCCAGGTCGTCCACCAGCGCGTTCGACGCGTCGATGGCCGCGGCCCAGGAACCCTCGCAGGCGCCGGTCTCCAGCCGCTCGGTGAGCTTTCCCTCACGCCCTACCATGCGCCGTACCCGGGCCAGCTCACCCGTGAGATGGAGATTACGGTCCGCGACCTCGTTGAAGACGGCGGCGATCTCCGCCATCACGTCGTCGCCGGAGACGGTCAGCCGTTTGCGGAAGTTGCCGTCGCGCATGGACACCAGGGCGACCAGCAGTCTCTGCAGCTCTGCCGTGTCCACCTCGGTGGTCCCATTGCTCCGGGACCGTCCGCCTTTCGCGCGCGTACTCGCGCCACGCGACGCCGTGCCAGACTCCACCGTGTCCCTCCCGTAGGGGTTGACCGTACCGCCGGGCTGTCTCCGGAAGCCTGCCCAGTGTTTCACCACGGCCGAACCAGGCCATAACAGTTCGGCAGCTTCGCATAGCGTCCCCGCCTTCTCGGGGCGGAAACAGCGGCGACCGGCATCCGCTCGGACTGCGAAGGTAAGTAACCTGGCATCCGGCTGTCCAACCGCCCCGGTCCGCCCGGCAGGGGCGGTGCGGCGAAGGTACTACCACCGGGCACCTGGAGGGGCGGGCCGATCATGGCAGAGCCGGGCGTCGAAACGCGTACGAGGAGTTCCGTGATCACCGCGCGGGCGGCGGCCAGCTTCGACCCCGTCGGACGGTCCGTGGCGACCGCGCGCGCTTTCGTACGCGACACGCTCCAGGGCTGGGGCCACTCCGATGTCGTCGATGACGCCGTCGTCCTGACCAGCGAACTCGTCACCAATGCGGTCATCCACGCCGGCACCTCGGCGGAGGTGCTGTGCCTGCGCATGGAGGACGGCGTCCGCGTCGAGGTGGCCGACCGCTACCCCGAGCGCGAGATTCCCATCCAGGGCACCCGGCGGTCCTTCGCCAACGCCGACCGCGAGAACGGCAGGGGGCTGCTGCTCTGTGCCGCCCTCGCCTCACGCTGGGGTGTCGAATACACGCCGACGTACAAGCAGGTCTGGTTCCAGCTCGACCTTCCCGAGCGCCCCGTCGGCACCCGCCTGGCCGGACCGGTCCTCCCGACCAGCCTGCTTCCGGTCGCCGACGAACGCGTACGGGTCGCCGTCGTCCAGATCGACCGTGGCGCCGCCATCGTGAGCTGGAACGAAGACGCAGAACATATTTTCGGGTACGCGGCCGATCAGGTAATCGGCAAGCCGCTGCCCGACATCGCCGCCTGGCCGCACACCCCCGGCCTCGGCAGCGGCATCGCGGAAGCACTCCAGCTCTCCCGCTGGGAGGGCAGCTACGGGATCCGCAGCGCCGACGGCCGGGTCGTCCCCGTCTACGCGTCCCACCTCCGGGTCCGCGACACCCATGGCGAGCCGTCCACCGTCTGTCTCCTCGTGCGCAACCACGAGCGCGCCGTCATCCAGACCGCACTGCGCGGCTCCGTGAGCGACACGGGCGCCGAGAACCGCGCCATGGACCCCTTCGAGGTCTTCATCGGCTCCCCCGCCCCCGACGATCTCGACGGACTCCTCCAGCGCACGGTCGAACGCGCCCGCGACATGCTCGACGGGGACTCGGCCTTCCTGCTGCTCGCCACGGACGACGAGACGGAGCTGGAGGTACGGGCCTCCACCGGCCTCCCCTCCGCCCGCCAGCGCTTCGCACGCGTCCCCGTGGAGGCCGGAACCGGACGGTACGGCTCCGCCAGGATGCCCGCCGTCCACGACGACCTCACGGCCGTCCCCGGCGCCGTCCCGCTCCTCAACGACACCGGTATGCGCTCCGTCGTCACCGTCCCCCTCAAGGTGGAGGGCCGGCTCACCGGCTCCCTCGGGGTCGCCGCGGAAGGCCCGGGCCGCTACTCCAACGAAGAGGCGCTGCGCCTCCAGTTCGCCGCGGACCGTATTGCCCTGGCCGTCGAGTCCGCCCGCCTCGGCGAACTCGAACGCCTCCGGCGCGGCTCGCTCTCGTTCCTCGTCGAGGCCTCCGATCTGCTCGCCGGAACGCTCGACCGCGACCAGACCCTGGCCCTCATGGCGCAGATGACCGTCCCCACCCTCGCCACCTGGTGCGCCGTCTACACCATCGCCGACCAGTCCTCCGACCCGTACCTCTCGTACGTACTCCACGAGGACGAGGAACGCATCGACGGTCTCAAGGCCCTTCTCTCCAAGATCGACCCGCCGGATCCCGTTCCCACCCCCGGCGCCCGTATCTGGAC
>NZ_LATD01000073.1 GCF_000981895.1 Streptomyces odonnellii
TACTCCAGTGCGTCTTCGTGATCTATGCGGTGGAGGGAGCGGAAAGTCGGCGCTGGTAGTGGCTGCGACGGGCTGTGGCCTGGTGCTGCCGACGCCAGGCTGACCAGGCCAGCAACATGCTCGGGGTGGTTCTGGGCGGGTTGAGCAGGGCCCCGAGCAGGTGGCGGATCTCAGGGACGGTCAGGTCGATGGGGTCGCCGCTGCGTGCGGGACGGTTCGGCTGGGCGGGTCTTGATGGTGTCGCGTCGGCGGCCAGAACGGTGAGGAAGGCCAGCGCGAGCATGGCCAGGGTGATGTGCCTGTGCCAGGCGGTCCAGTGGCGGACCTGGTAGTGGTCCAGGCCGACCTGGCCCTTCGCCGCCTGGAAGCACTCTTCGATGCACCACCTCGTGCCTGCGACTCGAACCAGCTCCGATAGCGGCACCCGTTGCGGGGACCAGCAGAGGTAGAAGGCGAGTTCGCCGCTGGTGGGGTTCCGGCGGATCAGCAGGTGCCGGTGGCCGTCCGTGTCGGTCTCGATCCAGGCCCAGTCGTAGTAGCGGGGCCCCTTCGCCCCGGTTCCGGCGCTTTGCCGGTGCCAGGCGGCATCGGGCAGGTGGTCAGCGACGTTGTCCGCTCGGACGGGAGTGCGCCCGTGGTTGATCCGCACCCGGGTGCTGCAGGCGACGGCCAGGACGTAGCCGATCCCGCGGGACTCCAACAGGGCTCGTAGAACCGGGTCTTGGCCGTAGGCCTCGTCGCCGGTCGCCCACGAGGCGGTGACCCCCGCATCCAGTGCTGCCGCGATCATCTGCCCGGCCAGAGTGGGCTTGGTCGCGAACTCCGCCTGGTCGGGGACGCCCGCGCGGGTGCGACGCTCGGCGTCCTCGCACCAGGCCTGCTCGGGAAGGTAGAGCCGGCGATCGATCAGGGCCCGCCCGTGGTGGGAGGCGTAGGCGAGGAACACGCCGACCTGGCTGTTTTCGATCCGTCCGGCCGTGCCGGTGTACTGCCGCTGGACGCCCGCCGAACCGTGGCCCTTCTTCAAGAACCCGGTCTCATCGACGATCAGCACGCCGTCGTCGGCGCCCAGGTGCTCGACGACGTAGGCACGGACGTCGTCGCGGACGTCATCAGCGTTCCAGCGTGCGGTTCGCAGCAGCCGCTGCATCGGCCCGGGACGGGTGTGGCCGGCCTGTTCGGCCAGCTGCCAGCAGTTCTTCCGCTCGACGGCGGAGAGCAGCCCGAACAGGTAGGCACGGGCCGTCACCCGGGGCTCGACCCGGCGGAACCTGCCCGCGATTCTCGCCATCGCCTGGTCGAACATCGCCCGCCATCGGGCGGCGTCTATGCTGTGGCTCGCGGCCACCGCACGATCATCATGAGTCCACACAACCCTTGATGATCACGCGGTGGCCGTTCCGTTTCCGCCATCGGACCGCATCTCAGCCCCGCCATCTGTCACGGAGCAGCCAGAGCAATCGCCGACTGGCGTGATGGCGCCAAAGCCACCACGGCAGCAGCCGATGGTCCACGAAAGACCACAGGTCATCGTCGGCTTCGTTACCGCGAGGGAAGCCACGCAGCAGATTGAGACATCGCTGATCCACGCAACGGTGCAGCCGGGCTACGTGGGCCAGGGCGACAACGCCCTGGCGGCGGATCTCCGGATCATCAGCCGCCATCGCCCGAGCAACCTGCGGCAAGATCACATCTGCTTCGTCGTGGTTCAACGCCAGAGCGATCACAGCCACACCGACGGGGGGCTCACCCCGGTTGAAGGCCGCGTCGACGTCGTCAGGCCGCTCGACCCATCGCAACGTCGACGCATCCTGCCAGTTCAGAGCAGGTGCCACGTTGGCAGAGCCACTCTCGTCGGTGTCCATGACCTGACCCTACCGACCGCTGCACCGTGAGACTCCCAGCTCGCCGTCGCCCCCGTAGCCCCACCGCAGACCAACAAGATCGCAAAGTCACACTGGAGTACTAGGCGGTTTCGTTTGGATCAGCGAGAAGACATACCTGGCCATGGCTGGGGGCAAGGCCGCCCACATGGGCTGCTCGGTCATGTTCAACACCGCCAGCAACTGGATCTCCCGCCTCGCCGAGGCCCACCACTCCGGCCGGCTGGAGGCGGAGCTGAAAAGATCCGCCGCTATAAGTTGATCATCGTCGACGAGGTGGGCTACATCCCGTTCGACCAGAACGCTGCGAACCTGTTCTTCCAGCTCATAGCCTCGCGCTACGAGCAGGGCTCCGCGATGGTGGCCTCGAACCTGTCCTTCGGGCTCTGGGGAGAGACCTTCTCGGACGACGTCGTCGCGGCCGCGATGATCGACCGCCTGGTCCACCACGCAGAGGTCCTCACGCTCACCGGCGACTCCTATGCTTAGGCGGGCCTGGCTCGTCGCTCTCGCGCCCAATGCTCCTGTAGGCAGCAATAGAGTTGGCCGAGCATCCGGTTCAGGGGCAGGACGTTCGGCCCTCTCACCCGGTGTGGTTTCCGACCGTATTCGGCCCCCTCTCGCATCCCGCCCGGACACGCGGGCCCTGGTCAGTGCTGCGGGTCACGCAGACCGATCATCCGCAGCACCGCCTTGCGCGAGCGGTCGTTCTTCCACTGCGGAACGGCGTTGGCGCCGAGACGGGCCATGAGGCGGCTCTGGTAGAGCACCGACTGGGGGTTGCTAAAGGCCTCGAAGCCGATCTCGCCGCCCTTGTAACGGCCCATGCCGCTGGGGCCCACGCCACCGAAGCCCATGCTGTTGGACAGGGCGTGCAGGGCGAGTTCGTTCACAGAGACGCCCCCGCTGGACGTGCGCCGGACAATGGTGTCCACCGCGCGCCGGTCGTGTCCGAAGATGTAGAGGCCGAGCGGTTTGTCCTTGGTGTTGACGATGTTGATGGCCTCGTCGAGGGTCCGGTAGGTGTCGACGGACAGCACGTGGCCGAAGACTTCCGTCTGGTGCAGCCACAGGCTCTCGTCGGGGTTGACGACGATGGTCAGCGGCAGCTGGCGGGTGGTGCTGGTGGGGGCTCATCGGCGTAGATGTCGGGCTGGATGACACGGAAGCCCTGTGCACGCGCCCCGTCGATGAGGGCGCTGCCCCGGTCGTAGGCCCGCTGGTCGATCATGGCGCAGGCCTCGGGATTGCCGTGCAGGATGGGGAAATCCTCGTTGTTCTTGCGCAGTACGGCGTCGAGGCTCCAGCGCTTCCTCCGGCACCAGGGCGCAGTCGACGGCGAGACAGACCTGTCCGCCGTTGCCGAGCCGGCCTTGGGCGATCTTGGAGCCCATGGCGTCGATGTCGGAATCCAGCAGGATGAACGCGGGGCCTTCGCCGCCGAGTTCGAGGATGACCGGCGTGAGATGAGGCGCCGCGGCGGCGAGAACCTTGCGACCGATCTCGGTGCCACCAGTGAAGAGGAACTTGTCCCAGGGCAGCGCGGCGACGTGCGCAGAGACCTGGGCGTCGCCCTCGACAACCGCCGGGCCCCTCTCGTCGAAGCTCTCGGCGACGAGTTCCTTGAACAGGGCCGTGAGACGTGGCGTCGACTCGGACGGCTTGATGATCACACTGTTGCCGGCGGCGAGAGCCTCGATCGCTGGGTCGAAGGCGAGGCTGACCGGCGCGTTGAACGGTGACATGATGCCGACCACGCCGAGGGGCTCGTAGACGAGGCAGTTGCGCACCCCGATCAGGACGAGGGCGCCAGAGAAGCGGCGCCGGGGCCGCATCCAGCGCTTGAGAGGGCGTTTGACGTGCCGCGGATGGAGCAGCGGCGGCATGATGTCGGCGCTGAGGAGAGGATCTGATCGCGGCTGCGGTGGCCGAAGTCCTCCACCAGCATGTCGACAAGCGCGACCCAGTGGGTCTTGAGCAGTCGCTCTACGCGGTCAAGGCTGTCCACGCGGTCGGCGAAGGACGGTGCGTGTCCCGGCGGGTAGGCGTTCTTCTGCAGGTGGAAGATCCGGTCGATCTCGGCGAGAGGAGCGGTGGTCGTCGTGGGGCGGCGGAGGGAGACATTCCGTCAACTCCGATTGCAGGGTGGGTTCACCAATGTTCGAGACAGGCGAGGGAGTTTTCCAGGGCGCTTGTCCAGGACAGCCAGCGTATGTCGGGACCGGCCTGGTAGTCCCAGGCCATGCGTGTGCAGAGGTAGCCGACGGCGGTCTGGCGTTCGGAGTGGGCGAAAGCAAGGCGTCCACCAGCGCCCGAGTGGCCGAACGAGCCGGGGCCGAGCATGGCTCGGCGTTGCGGTGGAGTTCGTAGCCTAGTCCGAAGCGCAGCGGGTGGGGCGCGGGCAGTTGGTCGAGTGGTGCCGGGGCGGTGAGGTCGTCGGTCTGCGGGGCGCGAGCCTGCTCGACGGTCACCCCGCTGAGGAGGCGTACGCCGTCGACCTCTCCGATCAGGGCCGCGTACATGCGGGCCAGGGAGCGACGCGGCTCGGCGTCGACTCATCATTGAACCCACAGCCACCAACCCGGCGAACATCCCGGTCAGAGCCTAGCCAACCAAAGTCTCGAAGCCCGCGCTATCGCAGTAGGACACCGCTCTGCCCACAGCCTCGCCGTCACCACGGACCGCGTTGGCGGTGTCATCGAGGATGCGAGTGTCAGCATGTTCAAGGCCTGCCCGGTCAAGCCTTTCCGAAGCGTCAATGACCTCCTGCCCTGCTGATTCGGCGTTGTCGAACCCGGGCGACTGAACACCCTGTCCCTCATCGGCATCGGCGTCCACAACACTGGTTCTCGTGGCATTTTGCCAAACCCCCAGCTTGGCGCAGTAATCCCGTTGCAGCTCCTTGGCCTGCGCCGGATCGCCCGACGAACAACTGCTCAACAGGACAGCGACAACGACACCGGCCGCTGCCCGCCCAACCGCTCGGGCACTCCCAGCGCAGTACTGCATGACCATGCTCTCCCCGAAGCTGCAAACGCACAGTATGAATCACGTAGGTGCCGCCCTGCGCCGATCTATACGCACCATCAGCGCCTGCCGGGCAAGGAATAAGGTGTATCCCCCAACCCGGCAAACCCATAACATCCAGAGCACCAGTGATGCCTCTGGAACGTGCAGGCACCTTCCCCGACGCCCCCGAAGCGGCACAACAGCCGTCGCGTTTCAACCAGAGTGAGAATGCGACGGCCCGCCCCTCGGAGAAGACTGGCGCCCTGACGGCCGAAGCGACGACGGGCGGAGACCACCCAACCCTCCGGCACCACTCTGTCCCACGAGCCGGCGAGACCATCCCCACCGTCATGGAGACATGGAGATCCGTCGGCGCGCTTCGGGCCGGAAAGTACGCGCTGCCGCTCAGAGCTATGGCACGGAACTTGCCCGACATCAGGGCTACTCCGCAAGCGTCTCAGCATGGCTGACCTGCCGTGGCCGCCTGCCCAGCCACCGACGCACCGCCCGGGCCTGCCAGGCGCCGCCGTTCGGGCCGCGATCACCCTCATGACCCGCCGCCTCGCCCGCAGACGCTCGGCACAAGCAGCAACCCCGACGCTGGCGTCGGCGGCCCGACGGCTCAGGTCAGCCCGGAAAAGCGGTCCAGGAGGCGCAGTAGATGCCCCTTTCGATTCCCTTCCGGCAGTTCTCCGAGGTAGGTACGGAGTCGGTGGACTGTTCCCACGCTGATCTGCGCTGGACCGACAACGTCGACGACGTTCTCCAGCGCCCGGATCCCCCGGCTCACGTTGAAAGCGAGGTCATCCATGAGGACGGCGTCGAGCAGCGCGTCCAGATAGCGGGGATCCGGATTCAGGAAAAGGCGCGTGTAGGCCGCCAGCCGCAGCCCACCGTTCTCCGACTCCAGCCAGACGGTCAGCGGCGGGTCGGGGATGCGCGTCGTCTCCCGGACGAGTTCCCCGAATACCTGCTGCATCAGACGAGTGCGCTCCCGGCCTGAGGGCATAGACCGCCGCAGGTCCAAATAGTCGCCGGCGAGCCGGTTCACCGTCTTCCCCGGATCCTCACCTAGCTCACCCGAGGTGCGTTCCTGTGCGGCGGTCAAAGCAACCTGCGAGGTGTCGGCGACTGCCTCCACCGCCCGTTCCACGCGGGCCGTGGCCGTCTCGGCCTCCTCCACCCGCGCGGTGAGCTGCCGGAACTGTACGCCTGCGCCGCCAGGCAGGGTAATGCTGTCGAAGATCCCTCCCAACCACGGAACGACCGCGATCACCAGCAACGTCAACGTGACCGCGTCAAGACCGACGTCCGGCCACAGCAAATGTACAACCGCGGCCAAGACCGCGACCACGGTAATTGCCAAGGCTGTGTACCTACGACGGGCCTCGTGATTGCCCCCACGACCTGGCTCAGATCCCCCCTCAGGCATAGGCACAGCATTCCAGAACCGCGCGTCGCTGCCTACCTCGAGTACCCCGCAACCGGACAACGCCGCCCACGCGAACGCCCGCTCCGTTTGCCTCCTCTCCGCGCCAGGACGGCGAACCACCCGAAATAGAGAGTTCAGGCACAGCTTCTTGTCTTGTCCTTTAACCACCTTGGTGTCGGCCTTCCATCCGAAGCCCGCTCCCGTGCCAGGTAGAAAGGGCAGCGGGCTGAACCGTCCTCCCGTCCGGCCACCCGCAAGGGCCGGGCGGGAGCGGGGGTACCTGAAGCAGGGCACCCACAGGCATCGGGCGGGTTATGCCTGTCTCCCTTCCCCTCACGTCCCGCGCAGCATCGCCTCTTCCGGCCTGCTGTTCCCGATGCCCGAACGCGCGCGCTGTTGGGCCCCTGGCCCTCGGCGAGGGACAGGGTCTGCTCGAAGTGGATCAATGCTTCCGGATAGCGGTCGAGGATGGCGGTGAGTTCGCCGAGGCAACGGTGGATCTTCGCGGTGCTGTGCCGGTCGCCGCTGCGCACGGCTGTCTTGAGCACCCGGTTCTGGAGCCTCTCCCAGTCGTCGAAGTGACTGCCGACCCGGAAGAGGGTCTCGTGAAGGCGGTGACCAGCGCGCCGATCGCGGCACCGAGATCTATCAGCTCGCGCCCGTCCCGGCGAGATGCGTTGCGAGTCGCTGTACGGCGGCGAGGACTTCCGAGGGACCCTCGCCGCAAGCGGCCTTCCGCCCTCCGTAACCCTTTCACCCAACGGAGTTGGGGGCTCTCCGGCAGGAGCACAAGTAAATGTTGACGGTGTCGGCCGACGGCTCGTCTGCAACGTAGTTCGGATTCCGCTTGACCGTCTATTCCTCGCCATCCGTGTTCACGGAAGAGAACAGAAGTGAATGTCAAGCTTCGTATGCGCATGGCCGCCGCTGCCGGCGTCGCCACTCTCGGTCTGAGCCTGTGCACGGCCCCGGCGTCGGCCGAAACGCCTGAGTTCCGCCAGATCGTCGGCGTGGGCTCCGACACCGCCCAGGACGTGCTTATCGGCCTGGGCGAGGTCATCCCAGCCCCGAACAACACCCCGGACAATCAGCTCATCGCGTCGTGCGACGCGACGGGCGCCTCGGTCGTCAAGTCGCGCGCGGTCGGCTGCGTGATCCCGCGGCCCAACGGCTCCTCGGCCGGTGTCGACGCGCTTTGGAACGCCATCCCAACAGCACAGGCTGCATCGACTCCGCCCGCTCCTCCCGGGGCCCGGCCGACACCTCCGCGACCCGGCTGACCTGGAACCGTTCGCCAAGGACGCGGTGACCACCGTCGTCCGGTCGAGCAGCGCCCTCAACGACGGCGTGGGCCTCACCACCGCCCAGCTCACCCACATCTACCACTGCGTTCCCTCGGCGCTCACGCGCACCTACCAGACGTCGAGCGGTCCCGTGCTCATCACGCTGAAGCCGCTGCTGCCGCAGGCCACCTCCGGCACCCGGACCTTCTTCCTGGAGAAGATCGGTGTCACCGAGGCCCAAGTCGGTGCCTGCGTCAACGGGCACGGCGCAGCCGAACGACGGCACCGCCTTGACCGACCCCGGCCACATTGCCCCGTACCCCATCGCCCAGACAGCTGGCGTCACCACAGACCGGCATGGTGTCACGGCCCTCACCCGTGTGAACGGCGTCGCGCCGCGCATCGCCGGCAGGCTAAACGCTGCCTTCCCCTTCAACCGTGACGTCTACAACGTCGTCCCAACCGCCAGGCTGACCGGTGGCGCCACCCCCGACGCCGACCTGATCGACGCCTTCGTCGGCAACTCCACGGCATGCGCCCAGCCAGCCATCATCGAGCGCTACGGCTTCGCCACGATCGCCAATCGCGGCAGCACAGTCTCAAAGGCGAGCGTTGACGACCCGGGGCGGGCACGGACCGCTGGCTTTGCCCCGGCACTCCTCGCAGCGTTACCGGAACGCCCAAATACGCCCAGTACGAGGACGTCCCTCCACTTCACAATGCACAGTGTCTGACTGCGGACGCTAATCCGCCACTGATTACGGACAGCCCTCACACTGGCCGGATCTCCAATCCTGCCTTCCACCTTGAGCGGGAAAACTACTCGCCAGTCACGGAGATCATGCACGCAAACAGCCGCTGTCCGCCCCGCGCGCCACCGGGCATGGGCGGACTTTGCGGCTTGAACACCATTCAGCAGGTCGGACGCCCCGCCATTTCCGCATCGGCAGGGTAAGAGCCGGGGCCTTCGAGGTCAGCGGGCAACCGCTTTGACCAGCTTGGCCACCAGTTCGGGGTGGTTGCCTTGGAAGAAGTAGCGGGCGTCTGTCTCGACGGTCCATCCGGCCTCCCGGAGAGCGTGAGCAAGGGGCGCGTCCGGTTCCACCAGGGACGCGTGGGCGAAGAGGGAGCGGGCCGCGGTGGACCAGGAGTCGTCAGCCTGCGCGTGCAGCGCGAGACCGCTGTCGAGATCGTCGTCCGACAGGTAACAGATCACCGTGGTGAGACCGGGGATGTCCAACCACCTGAATCCGAGGGCCGGGTCGCCGTCCGAGCTCCAGCCGTCGGTGACCATCAGCAGTACGGGACGGGTTCCCTCGGACGCATGGGAGAGTTCGCGGTGGAAGCGTTCTGCGGCGGTGTAGAGTGCCTGCCGCATCGGCGTGCCGCCGTAGATGAGGTCCTCCAGCAACGTGGCGTTGCCGCGCCCGGCGCCCTCCGCCAGGCGCAGGGCGTGATCCAACGGAAGTGTCGTGTCTCCGACTTCGACCACCGCCTCGAAGAGCAGCGGCATCACGGTCGTCCGCAACGTGGTGAGGATCTCCTCGGGGGCCACCTTGCCCGGCGCTGCCAACTGGAGCAGTGCTTCGCGGACCAGTCGAAGGTGTGCGACGTGCCTCATCATCTGGCCGGCCTGCCCGAGAGCGGAGACCATGCCGATGTCCCCGGCGGCCCCGTGCAGTGCCTTCACTGACTCCATGGGGTTGTCGGCTTGTAAGTGCGTGAGGACCAGTTGGAGTTGGTCCGGTGTCAGGGCGGGTGTCAGCCTGGCCAGTGTGGCGGCGAGGTCGGGGTGCCGGCGCAGGCGGTGGACGATGGTGGCTACTTGGCCGGGTTGGGTGAGGTAGACGGAGGCAACCTGCTCCCAGCCCTCACGACCGTACTCGGCGGCCAGTTGGCGTAGTTCCGCCAGGTCCGGGTCGCTCCCGGAGGGAACCCGCGTAGCGGCCGGGGTAGCGGGGCGGTCCGGGCCCGCTGGCCGCTCTTCGGACGTTGCGTTCAGCAGGGTGAGTAGTGAGAGTACGTCGCAGGCCGCAGGCGCGACCGAGTTTCCGGACCGGCTGTGCCAGCCCCTGGTGGCGCCGTCCACGACGCCGTGCTGCAGCAATCGGGTGAGAGCGCCGGAGGCCGCCCCGTCGATCACGTTGTGGAAGAGGGAGCTCAGTGCTCCGCCTCCGCCGCCGTGGCGGAGTCCGAAGGCGTACACGAACACGTCGACTCTGGTGGCACTCTCGCGCTGATATCCGGCGGCCTGCGAGGACCAGTCCTCCAACAGCAGTTCCTGGAGGCTCTTGTGGAGTTGATGGAGACGTGACGTCCCGTCCGTCCCCGGCGCGTTCGCACTCAGCTGCATAGAGCCGGAGACGTCGAGTACCACCCCGAGCAGCACAGGGGAAGGGGATGCTGGCTCGGGCAACGCCGGAGGCGATACCGACGGCTCAGGCTGCGCAGCCAGCGTTGCTGGTACGGTTTCGCCTGGCTTTCGCCTGTGCCACAGTCTCATCCGATGAACGACCTTTCCGGCAGTGCGGCTGCACCCGGCCACGCCGGATGAACCGATCGCTTCAGGACGGAGCCGATGGCAGGGAACAGTTCCGATCTCGCCGAAGGCGAGGGCCTGGGGGCCTCGTTCTTGGGGTTGCTGGTTGATGTCTCCTTTTCCATGATGCACCCGGTGCTCGACACCGGCGGCGGAAAGCGGAGATCCCGGCTGGAAACGGTACGGACCGCATTGGACGAGGCCGTCGGCAGGGCCAGCGCGCTGCAGGCAAATCCCCACGCTCCTCGGCAGGACCAACTGAAGGTGCTGACACTCGGGTTCGGCTTCCGACCGTTTCGTGGGGCGGCCACCCCGGCGGCCGGCGACGGACGGATCCGCAGCATGCTCACCGCCTCCGAGGACCCATCGGACGCGGTCATAGGAATGGACGCGCTGGTGCGGGAATGGCCGCAGGTCAAGACCCGGCTGTCGGCGAGGCGGTGGCAGATGCTCGGCCCCACCACCCCGATGGCAGAGGCCCTGGACATCGCCGTGCCGACGCTGGCCTCGGCCGCCGGCCGAGGCGGGCAGTCCATGCTCTGCATCATCACCGATGGGGAGCCGTCCGAACCGGACGGCGCGGCCAGACTCAGGAAGAGGTGCCGGGAGCTGAGGCAGTCCGGTGTGGCCGTCATGACCTGCCTCCTGGGTGCCGAACCCCTCGGCGAGCCAGGCCGATTGGTGGCCACCGCCCCCGCCAACTGGCCCGCCGCGGCGCAGTTGATGTTCGACTGTGCCTCCGAACTCGGGGCGGACGATCCCATGCGGGGCTATCTGCGCGAGTGGCACTGGACCGCCGATCCGGACGCCCGGCTGTTCGCAGCCGTACAGGTACACGACGAATTGCCGCACCTGCTGAGCGCCATGCTCGACTACCTTGCCCCCGCTGACGATGCGGAAGACACCGATATCACGTCAGCTTCACCCTCGGCGCTGACGACGCCATCGAAGCCGCTGGTCCACGCCACACCGCACAGCACCTCGCCCACTACGGCCTACGGAAGTTCGGTCAACGCAGAAAACGCTGAGCCGTTGGGAGTGGTGTTCGTCCACGGGATCACTTCGTCGGCCGCCACATGGAAGGACGTGCGTGCCTCTCTGGCCCGGACCGAGGACTTGGCCGATCTGGAGCCGCAACCCCCTTTCGAGTACGCGACCGGTCTGTTCGGCAACAAGCCGTTGAGCCTGAAGAAGCCCCTGAGCCTGAGCGGCGCCCTGCGCGTGCTGCCGTCCCTGGACACCATCGCCGACAGCCTCATGTCCTACCTGGAGACCGAGGCTGCGGACTTCCAGCGCTTGGTCCTGGTGGGCCACAGCATGGGGGGCCTCGTCATCCAGCGCTTCCTCGCCCGCATGCTAGCCCGCAGGCGCGGGACCGACTTGGCCCGCATCCGCAGGGTCGTCCTGCTTGCCTGCCCCAACCAGGGTTCCGACCTTGCTCTCGTCCTGCGCAAAAAACTCTCCCTCGGCAATCGGCAGGAGATTGCGCTCCGCCCCTTCGACGAGCCGGTGAACGACACTCGCTCAGTCGTACTCCAGCACATCATCAATGCCCATGCCGTCACCGAGAGCAGCTGCCCCATCCCCTTCTCTGTCTATGCAGGCGAGGAGGACGGGGTGGTCTCGGCCGCTTCCGCCCGAAGCAGCTTCCCCGATGCAGCCGCCCTACCAGGCAACCACTTCACTATCCTGAGCAATGAGCGAACCTTCAGCACCCTCCAGCGGCTCCTGCGCGAGGCTTCCACCAGCGAGCCCCTCAGACCACCACCGCCGCCCTAGACACACGGAGGACGCTTTCCGGCGCTTCTGCCAGCAGTGTCCACATGGCCTCGCTGGCCGCTGCGCCAAGTGCCGCGTTCCAGCGGGCCGTGGCCAACCGGGCGGTTCGATGCCCAGCACGTCGGCGTGGACCCCCTTGGTGGCGTCTCGCTGAACAGCGGCAGTCCAAGGCGACGCGACAGGGCGCGGGCCGGGGTTGCTTTGCCCGCGCCCGGTAGCCCGTTGACCAGGACGTCGAATGGCTTGGTCATGCCCTGCGGCGCCTGGGCCTGCACCGCCCGCCCGCGCGATGGTGTTCAAGCCCGTCGAATCCGCCCAGGTTTCCTGGCGAGCCGTGAACGCAACCCACCTCGTTGCCCTCGTCCGCACCGGAGCCCGCTTCGAACGCGGTCACCTCCTCGATCGCCCCGGGGAGGCCGCGCCCCCAAGGCACGACCAACGCGACCCTCACGCTCAGAGCAGAGACTCCAATGGTCGAACTGGCGACGACACCATCAAGCCATCGCCCGCACCTGCCACTACCCACGCCGCACGTGCCCCGACCGGTTGAGTCACGAACCACCGCCGTCCTGACGAGCCATCAGGCCACTACACTCCGAACAGGCTCTCCGACCAGCACAAATGGACAAACGCTGCTGGAGTATTGGGTGGCTTCGTAGATGGCAACGGAGAACTTTCGAGGCCGGTGGAGAGGGCTGCGGTGGAAGACGAGCTGGGCGAGCTGATTTATCTGGCCGATCCGCCAGGGACGAGCGGTCACGTTGTCTCGCTGCGGGTGCTGGAGGTGCCGTCCCCCGGCAGGGACTTCTTGGACTGCGAGTTCGTTGCGGAGACCGAGACAGTCAAAGGCAGCTTCCCCGTCCATGTGACGTCCGATGACCTCGATGACTGGGAACAGGCTCTGGGGGGCGCTCGCGGGGAATCGGTTCGTGTCGTGGCTGAACTTGGGACGGACGGTGCAGTTCAAGATCAAACCGGTGAGCCCTGGTGTGATCGCGGAGTCAGCCCATGACGGTCCGTCGTCACAGGTGACGGTCAGCGTGCCTCTCTTTCCGGCGACTGGCTGGATCGATGATCAGCGTGCGCGTCTTGGGGAGGTGCGGCAGTTGTTCTCTGGCTGACCATCCTGTGCAGTGCTACTCGGCCTGTTCGTCAGCCGACTGCCTGCTGTTCGGCTCGGGCGACGGCTGGACACTGCACCAGCTACGTCACACCCTCGCGCTGGAGATGGCCTACCGCCCCGGCGGCGTCCTCGCGACCAAGATCCATTTCAAGCACATCGCTGTCGCGACCACCGAGGGCTACAACGACCTCGCCGCCTACGCCGCCGACGTCAGCAGTCGCGGCCGGGAGCACCGCCGATAAGGCGTCACTCGACTGCGCGGCTGGCCGACGCACCACTTCAGCCCCGGTCGATGGCCGTCGAATCTCACGCCAGGCAGGTTGTTGGCCGCGCCACGGTGAGAGGCGGAACGGGCTTCGTTCCGCTTGGCCGGTGTCTCCGTTGGCTGTGTGCCGGTAGGTCAGGTGCGGTGTACAGCCGCCGGATCTGGTCGGCCGTGGCGACCCTGAGCACTCCGAGCACCCACAGCACGTCGCCGCGCAGGCCGTTGGCCTCCCCCGCCCTGTTCCCCTCTTGCCTGCCATCAGGCTCGCCCTCCCGTCGTCCGCGACCCGCCAGGCGCCGGGGCTGCGCCGGAAGCGGTCGCACTGTGACGTGTTCGGCATGTGTGGTGCCCTGCACTGTGCCCAGGCCTCGACGTGGTTCCTGCACGGTGAGGTGCACGGACACGGCGGTGCAGAAACGAGGACCCAATGAAGGAGCAACGTGCCTGAGGCGGGTGAGGGCTCCACTCCGGCTGACCGCCCGGGTTGCCAGCGGCTCGGTGATGCAGCGGCGGAGATGTTCGTGGAGGTGCAGCGGTCGGATACGAAGGCAACGACGTTGTGCGGTGTGACGGGCGGTCTGCTGGCGGTGGACGCTGCGGCGTTGTCGACCGTGCCGAGGTCCTGTTGGCTGCCGGTGGCTGCTCTGGCGTCTGCTGCGGTCCTTCTTGGCGTGGCGCTCGTCGTTGCCCTGTCTGCGATCCGCCCTGTGCTACCGCGCCGCGGTGGGTTCAGAACATTCGCAGGGTCTGTCCCGGAGCAGGACGGGGCTGAGGAGGTCGTAGCGATCTTCTCGGCGATGGGTTCTGGCCAGTGTGTGCTGGTGGAGGCAGAGCGGCTGGTGTTGTTCGCCGGCTTGGCTCAGCGGAAATTCCGTGCGGTGAAGTGGGCAGTCGATCTCACGGCAACTGCCCTGGGGATGGCCGGAATTGGCTTATTGAGCGTATACATCACTTCTTGAGAATATCGTGGTGGATGGGCATCACATTCGGGGGGTGTATGTATCAGCCGCATGTCTCGGTCATCGGTGACGATCTTTGGTCGCAGTTGTGTCAGCTGGCTCCGGTTCGTGTGCGTCCGGCCAGGAGCGTGCTGTTACGGCAGGGGGATCCGGGTACCCACGTCATCTTGCTGGTCTCCGGATCCACCTTGATCACGCTCACCGGATCGCATGGCGAACGGACGCTGCTGGCGGTACGCGGGGCAGGTGAACTGCTGGGCGAGCTGGCGGTGTTGGACAATCAGCCACGGACCGCGTCGGTCATCGCCGCGGAGGACTGCCGGGTGCACATCGTTCCCACTCCTGACTTCCTGGCCTTTGTCGACCGCCACGATCTGCAGGCCGCGCTGCTGCGTCACGCCATCGCGCGCGTACGTGAAGCGGAGACCGTACGCCTGGAGATGGCCACTTCGGCCGTGCCCGTGCGCCTGGCCTCGGCGCTCGCACGGCTGCTCCAGGCCGCGTCGGCGGGCGGTGCGGAATACCTCGTGCGGCTGACGCAGCTGGACCTGTCACAGCTGATCGGCGCGTCCCGCAACGCCGTGGGAGCGGCCCTGAAACCGTGGCGCGAGCAGGGATGGCTCGCCACGGAGGCCGCCGGCGGACTCATCATCCGCGACATCACATCGATCCAGTCACACGCCCACGCCCAGACGTGACCGACCGCACCGGCCCGGTGCCCAGCACTGGGCACCGCCGACGCCCGGGCGCGTCCAGCATGAGGCAGGACACCCACTCGGGTAGTTCCCCAACTCGATGGAAAGGCTGCTGCCCCATGCCCTCTCTCATCCCGTCCGATGTCGCCGATGTGCCGCCGGAACATGCTCTGTTGACCGTCGACATGAAGGAGTACAGCCAGCTCCCCGAAGCGAAGATGGCGCCCGCGCGGGCCGATCTGGACAGCATGCTGACGACGGTGTTCGCTCAGTGCGGGATCGGCGACGCGACGCCGCTCGGCGCCGTCAAGGACCGCGGAGACGGCGCCATCTTCGTGCTGCCGGCCCGGCACGCGGCACGCCTGATCGACCCGCTCCTCGTCCTCCTCGGTCAGGCACTCGAGCGGCGCGAGCAGACCCGGCTGGCCAGCGCGCCAACGATCCGGCTGCGGGCCAGCGTGCACGTCGGTCCACTGGCGCCGCCGGACCACCGGGGGGATGCGGCCAACGACGCCTGTCGGCTGGTCGACAGCGACGCGGCCCGCCGGGCCATGACCGCAGCGGTGGACCACGGAGTGCTGCTGGCTGCCGTGATCTCGGACACCGCCTATGGCCGCGCGGTCGCCGCAGGCCGCACCTCGGCTCTCAAGGAGCAGCACTTCCACCGGGCCACCGCCCACGTCGAGGGCAAGCCGGGCTTCGAGCAGACCTGCTGGCTCTTCGTCCCCGGGCTGGTGCCTTCGGTGCTCACCCCCTACCTCACCCACGACAGCGACGCCGTGCCCGACGGCCGACCCAGCCACGCCGCTCAGCGCAGCACGAAGAACACCATCGCCGACAAGCGCGGCGATACCGTACGCCAGAAGGGCAAGGCCAGCGGCAGGGCCCGGCTGATCCAGGTCGGCCGCGACTACATTCCCGGTCAGGAGCAGTCATGACCGACGCCGAGGGCACCGGGACGGTGCAGCAGCAGATCGAAGCGTCCGGCCAGGCACAGGTAACTCAGGTCGCTGGCGACTACGAAGAGCACCACCACCAGTACGTCCGGGGCTGGCAGTACCTGCGCAGCGCCAGTGTGGACGACAGTGAACTGGACCTCGCGGGGCACGCGTTCGTCGATCCCCCCGGCCCGCAGGGATCCGGCCAGGTGGCACAGGCCGTCAGTATGCTCAGCCGCCCCTACCGCAAGAGCCACGTCCTGGTGCTGTGCGGGGAGGCAGGCACGGGACGGCGCACTGCCGCGCTGCACGCACTACGCAAGGCGGGGGTGCCCAGGAAGCAAATCAGCTGGCTGATCCTGGACTGGGACCAGCCTCGCACCGAGCAGATCCCCCACACCGGGGGACGCGCATTCATCCTGGACCTGACTGGCTATCAGGTGTTGCCGGAGGACTTCTACACCGGACTTGCCGACTACCAGAAGCAGGCACAGGCCGCCGATGCCGTTCTGGTCATCCTGGCTGATTCGAACGGCTGGAACCCAAGGACCCTGTCGACCGTGCCCACCGTGCACCTCGCACGCCCCTCGGCCGCAGAGGTCGCCGAGGCCCATCTGCGCCACCTCGCTGCCGGTCGGATGGACTGGCTGACGCACGATCCGCTCAACGACCTGCTCGCCCCGGCGGCGCCGGCATCCGACGGCGCCCGGCTGGCCCGGCTCATCGCCGAGGCCAAGGACGACGACCAGTCCGCAGTCGGCAAGCAGTTCACCGACTGGCAGAAGCATCTGGAAACCTGGTTCGAGCGACACTCCGCGCCGGGAGACCTGCAGGAGCGCGCACTGCTGATCGCGGCCGCCCTACTGGACGGAGCTCCGGCCGCCGTCGTACTGGGGGCCGCGGACCAGCTGTTCACGGAAGTCGGTGGTGAGCTGCCGCGTGGTGGTGCGCTGTCCGGCCGTGACCTGGACAAGCGGCTGGACGAGATCGACGCCTCGTACACGGATGACGAGGGAATCTCCCTGGAGCAGAAGCAACGTGGGCTGTCCGGGGCCGCGCTGAAGTACGTGTGGCGGCAGCGGCCACAGCTGCGGCCCGTGCTGCTGGAGTGGGCCTCCCAGATCAGCGCACCCAACAAGATCGCCGTTCGTCATCTGCAGCGCATCGCCGACTGCCTGGTGCCGCTGTCCCTGCTGCCCGGCGGATCCACCGTGCTGTCGGTGGCCAGGCGGTGGATCGAGACCGATCGGGTAGCGCACCGTCAGCTTGCCATCCACATTCTGGAGACCATGGCACTCCACCCGGTGGCCGGGGTCGCCGTCCGCAAGCAGCTGTACGACTGGGCCCAGCAGAAGACAACCGGCGAACAGCTGATCGCCGCAGTGGCCGCGATCTGTGCGGGCGAGTTGGGCCAGCGGTATCCCCGGGTCGCCCTGACCCGGCTGCGGCTGCTGGCCTCCCGCGATGACGACCAAGCCCGCGACGCCGTCGCCGACGCGGTACGCACCCTGGCAAGCACTCCCGAGCAACGCGTCCTGGTGCTGTCGGAGATCGTGGAGTGGGCCGAATCCACTGACAGCACCATTCGAAAGGCCGGAGCAAGCACCTTTTTGGCCCTGACCGACATCACCAGCGACGTTCTCCTGCCGCTGCCAGCAGACCAGGAGAGCACCGGCGAGGCCGTCGACGCTCCCGATGTGCTGGCCGGTCAGCTGTTCGTCCGCGGCTGGCGCGCGGCCTTGCAGGAGCCCACGGCAGCGCAGGCGGCGTACCGGCATCTGGCGGCCTGGCTGGACTCGCCCAAACTCGAGGACCCCCAGGTCCTACCTCTGGCGGCACAGGTGATGCGCGGATACGTGGGCCAGGAAGGCCCGTCCGGCCTGCTAGTGGGCTCGCCCGACAGCTCCGAGCTGGGACGGGCCCGGCGCGCACAGCTCCTCACCCAGCTCATCTCGGAGGCGGCCTCCCCTGCCGACCCCAGCGCCGTGGCACCGTCCGGCGGTAACGGCGCCGCCGTGACGGCGTGAGCATGCTGCGCCGGCGCGGCAGACCCGCCCAGCCCGCACCGGATGCGGCAGGCGCGGGTACGGCTTATCCGCTCGTGCTGAGCGACGAGCGGATGGCCAGCCGCATCAGCAGTGTGTGCTTCACCGTCCGCATCACCGGGAGCTGGCGGTGGACGCATCCCAGTGACACGGGCCGGGGCGACATGGCGGTACCAGCGCGCGAGCACCTGCGCCGGCAGGCCACAGGAATCCTGTGCCAGCACTCCGTCCTGGATCTCGGAGTGGCTCAGGACGCCGCCAACTCATCCCTGACACAGCGTGGTTGCCCTATGCCCGGCCTGGAGACCAGCGGCACGGCCGAGCTGAGCGTCGCGGCCGCGGACCGTGCCCTGGCCGAGGAACATGCCCGCCAGCAGCAGGCCGCAGACCTCGAACACGGTAAGGAGCTGCACCGCCTGGCCCAGCTGCAGCGGGTGCTTGCCGACCCGGACCTACGCCGCGTGTGGTGGATGGCCCAGTTCCCCGACCGCTTCAACGACCTCGCAGGCCTTGCCCAGGCGCTGGAGGGACTGCCCGCGCCGCAGGCGACCCAGGACGACGACCTGCGCGGTGACATCCGGCGCTTCACCGACGACCTCGTCAACACCCTGCACACCCCGCAGCAGCGCGAGGTCTTCATCCAGGCCCTCGTCCAGACTCTCACGGCCCTCGGTCACCAGCGCCTGGCCACCGCCGCCGCCCTCCGGCACCGCCCTCATGATCCCGGGAGCACACCGGCATGAACCTCCACACCGCACGCTGGCTCCTAGCCCCCGTGCGTCAGCTGCGCACCCGCCGACTCATGGCCCAGCACGGCCCGACGCTCGCCTACCACACCGCCTGGGCCCTGATCACCCTGCACAACGCACCGGACGAAACCGCCCTCGTGCGCGCCTGGACCCGCGAGAACCCCAACACCGCCCCCGGCATCCACTACGACCACTGGCCCACACTGAGCCAAGCCGAACAGCAACGCCGCCTCAGATGGCTACGCAGACACGGACGCTCCCCCATCCAGCTCCTCCAACTCGACGCCAGCCTCATCCACAGCACAGGCCTCCACGTCCCCGACTGGGGCTGCCCACAGATCCCTCACGAACAGAACGGCGCGACGCCGCCTCTCTGGTCGCAGACCCGCGAGCATCCCTAGCAATCCTCTGCACATGCATTGCGCCGACCAACACGGCAGGCGACAGGGCGCCCTTCAAAGCGACGGCCACCGACGAGCAGAGCCCGGCGCAGCTCGGCGGCGCCCTCCATGCATGGGGGTAGTACGCCCATGCCCGGGATGCGGCAGACGGTCGAGGACAGGGTTCCGCTGATCCGGCAGCATCACCCGGCCGAGCAGAGACTCCCCCGCTTCCGTCCCCGTGCCAGGGTCGGGGCCGGGGCAGCGTGTCGCAGTTCACACGCCCGCGGGCGCCAACAGGGGAACAGACACATGCAGTTCGCCGTTCTACTGTACGTGGCTGCGGAGGGGACAGTGTCCCCGGGCCTCACCTACAGCCCATGGGGACGATCGTCCGGCTGAAGCCCCATGGAGCCCTCCGCCGAGAGGCGACCGCCCTCCGCACGCCACCACCAAACGGCCCCGGCTGGCCTCCCCCGTCCAGCCGGGGCTCTCCTGTGCCTGCCGCGGGGGTTACCGAACGCGCACGACACCGGCCCCTTCTTGCGGCCATGGTGTGAGTGCTCCTCGTGACGGAATGCCTACGGAGGCCGTCGGCCACCGCTGGCGTGAGCGGACTGCGAACCGTGCGGGGCCAGCCGCGCCATTCTCCTGTGCCGGGGGGATCTCCCGTACAGGTGCCGCATATCAGAAGGCCGGAACCGTCTGCCGAGACCCACAAAGCCCTGGCCGTCGGCTCCGGCGGCGCGGCCGGCCCGGTCTGCCTGTGACGGCCCCGGCCGCGGCAGCCGAACACGCCGCTCATGGTCCACCGCCAGTAGTCCTCGGCTTCCTCCAGCAGCAAGGTCCGCTGCCCACTGTGCGCGCAGGCAGCCACGATCCCGCCGACCAGGTGGCAGAGGTTCCCCGAGCGCTCAGCCAGGAACCGCAGGACACGCGGAGCACCCTGCGTGTCGCGGCTCACAGCACGGCGTAGGGCCCCCGTGCACTTGGCCCGCTCCGGATCGCCAGACGGGCGGTCCGCTCGGCGGTGGACTGGCTCTTCGGCATATGGAGGCAGCCTTCGCCGGGCCGAGTCCGCGAGCCGTTCGGCGAATACTTCGACGAGGCTGCCGAGTTCATCCGGGCGTTCGATGGCGAAGGGGCAGTCCAGGGAGGCAAGTGCGGCAGGCAGCCAGTCGAGCCGGTCCACACGCAGTTCCACACGCCACCAGCGCTCCGTCACCGGGTCTGCGCCGCCCGCGGCAGGCAGTTCCGTCACAATCGCGACGCTCGCGGGCAGCCGGGCTCGGATCTGCTCGACCGTCCCCTGGATCCGCAGGATCACCTCATACCGGTAGGGAACCGTGGCAAGCCCTGTCAGGACTCGCTCCGCCGGATCAATTCCCAGAGGTGGTTCGAACGACCCGGACAGAGTCCTCACACCGGTGATGCGATCCAGTCTGAAGATCCGGTCCTCACCCGCCGGCAGATCCACAGCCGTCACGTACCACCTGCCCGAGTGCGCGACGACCCCGTACGGGTGCACAGTGCGCTCACTGCACCGGCCGTCGCGGCGGTGTACCGGATCGAGACGGGCCGGTGATGGCGCACCGCATCGGCAATCGGGAGGAGGACCACGGGTTCAGGGGCAACGCTTGCCCCGTCCGGCGGATCCGTGAAGGCGAGCGAGCCGAGCACAGCATCGAGCCTGCGGCGCAGCCGCTCGGGCAGCACTCGCCGGATCTTGGCCGACGCCGTCTCACTCGCCGTATCCGCGGCCGCCGTCAGGCCCGATTGCCGACCGGCGACCAGACCGAGGAGCACGGCCAGCGCTTCGTCGTCGCTCAGCATGAGTGGAGGCATGCGGTAACCGGGAGCGACCCGGTAGCCACCGTAGCGGCCGCGCACCGACTCGACGGGCACGTCGAGGTCGACGAGCTGTTGTGCGTAGCGCCGTACGGTGCGTTCGTCGACGTTCACTCGGCCGGCGAGTTCGGACACGGTCCGGACGCCACCCGACTGAAGAAGCTCCAGCAGGGTCAGGACACGCGCAAGAGGGCGGGGCATACCCGGAAGTCTCCTGTATGTACCGGGCGGGTTCCGCCCGGTAATGGTCGTAGCGTGCGGTCACAAGCGCCGATCCCCCAGGGAGAAGATCCATGCACTTCGTGTCCAGCCGCATCATCACGCGCGACGTCGCCCGCCTTGTCGGCTTCTACGAGCGCGCCACCAGGGTGTCCGCCACCTGGGCCGGCGAGGAGCAATTCGCCCGCTGAGAACAGCACAGCCGTCAGGTACGGCTCCTCCACCGGTCCAACTCCACCGGAAACGGTCCAGGTCCGCTGTCACCTGACAACGGCGCCGAGCTCGCAGACGATGGCAGTGCCCGGCCCTCTCCGGCCGGGCAGGCCCGCGCTCCCGGTCAGGGCCGGGCAAAGACTGCCTGGAGGAGGCCGGTGAGGAGAGCCGCGCAGGACCCGTCGGGGTCGAGATCGGGGTCATAGATGGTGAGGTTGAAGCCCACGCAGCGCTCCGATCGCACCAAGGTCCGTAGCAGCGGGGCGAGTTCGTCGGGCATGAGCCCTCCGGGGTCGGGGCTGTCGACGGCGGGCATGACGGACGGGTCCAGCACATCCGCGTCCAGATGCACCCAGAACCCTTGGGTCACGGGCACTTCAAGCGTCTGCACAACCGCGCCCGCCAGCTCCTCAGCACCCCACTTCCTGATCTCCCCGACCGTCGCGTTCGTGATCTTCAACTCAGTGAGCTCGGCCCGTTGCGCGTCGTAGTCCCGGATACCGAAGACCCGTACGTCCTCGTCCCTGACATACGGCCGCAGCCCTTCGAGGTCCGTCAGATCCGCCTGGCCGCGACCGGTCGCGATGGCGAGCTCTTCGCCGGCCGCGGCACCGATACGGCCGGAGTTCCCGGGGTGCCGGAAGTCCGCGGATCCGTCGACGACAGCGAGTCCGTACCGCCCGATACGGCGCAGGGCGAGCGAGGCGCCGAGCTGGATGGAGCAGTCCCCGCCCAGGACGACCGGGAAGTCCCCTGCCCGGACATGGTGCTCGATGCGGTCGGCGAGCCTGCGGGTGTACGCGGCGATCGCCTCGGCGTTGAACACGCCGTCGCCTTCCCGCCAGCCGCCGCGGTCGTAGCGGGGCGGCACGACGACCCCGCCCTCGTACGCCCCGATCCGCTGCACCAGCCGCTGTTCACGCAGCGCGCCCGCCAGCTTGTAGCACCCGGGCACAGTGCCTTCGGCAGGCGGCCGGAGACCGAGGTTGGACGGGGCGTCAATGACGACGATGCGGCGCATCCGGCCATTCTGACCTCGCGGGCGCGGCGCGCGCCACAGCGTTTCACCGCCCGCAGAAGCAGAGCAGTCCGCACCAGGCCACGTGCCCCGTGGCGATTCCCTGAAGGCGAGAGCCGTCAGGCAGTGGCAGTCGGGCCGATACGCCGACCACAGGACTGGTCTCAAAGTCCTGAGTGTCTGAACCATCCACGGGCGACGAGCGGCTGGATCGCGCCTCGGCACCTGCCGGGGGCGGGCTGGCAGAGCATGGGCGGAGGTGCCGCCCTCCGCGTCGTGTGTGAGCGCGGAGGGCCTCGGCCGGTGACGGGTCCAGCCGTCCGGATCCTCGATGTCCTCGGGAGAGGCGAGGCGGGTTGGCCAGCCGGGTGTTCTCCAACAGGGCCGGAAAACCGGGGCACGGCGGGATCCCCTGCCATGTGATGACCCTTCCGGTGCGCCGGGGCTGCCGGCGCATCAGTCGCGTTACGACACCCTTGGGGGGGTAGCAATGAGTCTGTTATCTGCGGGACACCCGGTACGTCTCAGATCCGGCGCCGCCGTGGCAGTGGCGGCCGGTCTGCTGACTGCCGGCCTCGCCGCGCCCGCGTTCGCTGACGACGACCCGCCGCAGACCGACCAGTTGTGGATCAACGCGCCGTACGACGAGACGCTGCCGCTCAGCGCCGACGGCGGCCAGCCGCAGTCCCGCACTCTCGGCGTCGGCATCTACCACGACAACGAGAACGTCACGGTGACCGACGGCAGGCTCACCGTCGACGTCTCCGGCCTCGCCGGGGTCGCCGAGGTGACCTGGCCCGGCAACTGCACGCCGAGTGGCACGCGCGCGGTGTGCAGCATCCCCGTGGTGCCCGTGATCGGGGGCGACTACGAGGACCAGGTGTTCCTGACGGTGCGCGCGGCCGACGGCGCCGAAGCCGGCGCACAGGGCAGGATCACCTACGAGGCGACGGCCACCGCCGCGCCGCGCGAGAGCTTCGACACCACCCTCACCGTCGGCGCTGGGCCCGACCTCGCCATCGACCGCGTCGCAGACATCGAGGACGGCCGGCCCGGCGACGGGCGGACGATCCCGTTCAAGGTCACCAACAACGGCAACGAGAACGCGAACGGGTTCACCGTGAAGCTGTGCGCCTCGTACGGCCTGACGGATCTGACCCGGTACGACGCCTGCACCTACACCACGACGGACGGCAACGACTACGTGCCGTCGAACACGGCATCTGTACGTTCGACCAGGTGCTGGCACCGGGTGACTCCTTCGAGCTGCCCGAACCCCTGACGGTGCGACTCGCCCCGCACGCGCTGAACGAGCGGCTCGACATCGACGTCGAGCCGGGCGACGACGCCCAGGACCTCGACTCCCGGAACGACTACGCGGTCCTCCAGATCGACGCGGAAAACACCGCGGACTTCTCCGTGACCGGTGACGCCATCTCCGGCGCGGCGGGCCAGACGGCCACGGCCGAGCTCACGTTCAAGAACAACGGCCCGGCCTGGTTGGGTAACCTCGGCTCCGGTGACCCGGCCGCCGAGGTCCGGCTGATCGTGCCCGAGGGCACCACGATCACCGGCGTACCGTCCGGCTGCTCCCCGCACACCCTCGACGGCGGCTACTACCCGAAGAAGACGGGCGCCCCGCGCTACGACTGCAACCTGCGGTACTGGGTACTGGAGGACACCCAGCGCACGTTCGCGTTCTCCGTGCGCGTCGACACCGTTGTGCCCGGCGCGACCGGTGCCGTGAGCATCCACCCCTCGTTCGGCGAGTTCGGCGAGTACCCCTTCGACTTCGACCCGGACCTCACGAACAACAAGGCAGTCCTGGCCGTCAACTGACCAGCCGGGGGTTCGGAACAAGCCGCCCGAACGGCTGCTCCGAACCCCCGTCCGGCAGGGAGGACGCTGCCGACGGTCCCAGACGCCACCAGGCACAGAGCTGACCAGGAGGGGCAGAAGCTGCAGCGGATCGTGCGTCGGGGCAGTACCGGCTCGGTGGGCTACCGGCGGGCGATGACGCATCTGACATCCGCCGGCGGGAACCGCGTTCCGGTGATCGTCCGGCTGGTCCAGGCCGACGAGGACACGGTCCGCGATGTGATCGACCGGTTCAATACGATCAGCCTGGCCTGCCTGGACCCTCAATGAGCGCGCCGTAGGGGGCGTTGATGCCTTCGCCCGCGGCGTTCATGTACGCGACGGCGATGCCCGCGGCGAAGAATGCGTTGCGGGCGGAGAGGGGCGGAGCCGGATGGTGGCGTGCATGAGTGATGAAAGTCTGATGGCGGCTGGCACGATCAGCTCATGGATCGGGATTCGGTGTCGTTGCGCAGGATCGAGCTCACCGACTGGCGGGATGTGCATGCCTGGGCCTGCTTACCGGAAGCCTGCCGCTTCCAGCTCTGGGGGCCGAACACCGAGGAGCAGACGCACGCGTTCGTGGTCTCCGCGGTTGAAGCGTGGACCCGTGGGCCTCAGAGCAGGTTCGCCTTCACAGCCCGTCTCGCGGAGGCTGTGGTGGGCATGGGAGAGCTGCGCATTCGGAACACTGAACAGTGCCAGGGCGAAATCGCCTACATCGTCCATCCGAAGATGTGGGGAGCAGGCGTGGGGACAGCGATCGGGACGGGGTTGCTTCGGCACGGGTTCGAGACGTTGGGACTTCACCGCATCTATGCGACCTGCGATCCACGGAACGTTGCGTCGGCCCGCGTACTGCGCAAGCTCGGTATGACACTGGAGGGCCGGCTCCGACACGTCGCCCTGATCCGGGACGGATGGCGAGACTCCGAGTTGTTCAGCATCCTCGAATACGAATGGCACTCGCCCTTGTCTGTGCCCCACCTTGATGCGACCGACGGGGACCGACCGGCCATCCCCTGACGCCTGAGGCGTCCTTGACGTCTGTGCGGAAGGCCCGGCGCGTCTCATGACTGCCGACGTCGACCTTGCGAAAACGACCTCGCGCACGCCCTGGAATCAGGAGCCCCCGGAGGACGGATCACGAATTCAGAGGCAGACGGCGCGGACGACGGTGCCCTGACCGTCGAGGTGGCGCAGGAGGTAGGCGTAGTCCTCCGGATGTGAGGAGAGGCGTACCGTGGCCCTGGCGGTACGGGCGTCCATGCCGGGCCCGTACGCGGCCGCGCGGCGGCGTGCCTGCCACGTCGTACGCGCAGTGAGCACCCAGCGCGTCAGGGAGAAACGCACCCGCCCCCGCGCGGCCTCCTCGCTGCGGTCGGGCAGTTGCCGCAGCATCGGACGCGGCCTCGCCAGGCCCCTGTGCCTGGTCGCCGGGTGCTGGCCGGTTTGTGAAATGCCCCGGAGACCGCGCATCCACACCCACACCCGGACGAACCAGGGCGATCTCCAGCCGCTCCTGGATAGCCGGCCGCACAACCCCGCCTACGCCCAGGGGCCCGGCGGACGCGTCTTCCCGGCGAACCGTCTGGCCGTGCTGCTGCGCCCCTTCTTCGCGGTGGGCCACAACCCGCTACGGGCCGCCTTCCTCGAACCCGAGATGCGCAGCCTCTACCTGCAGTGGGACGGCATGACCGCCAAGGCCGTCTCCGGCCTGCGCACCATGCTCTACACCGCCGACGCCGAACCTGAACCGCTCGAAACCATCGGTGAACTCACCGTCGCCAGCCAGCGGTTCGCCACTCTGCGGACCCGCCGCGAAGTCCGCCGCCGCGACACCGGCCTCACGCGGCTAAACCACCCGATCGTCGCTGAACTCGACCTGCGCTACGGCTACGAGAGTGGCTACCGCCGGCAACAGAATCCGGCACGCGGTGAATCAGCGCCCGTCATCGATGAAGGCGGTAACGCGGATCTCGATCCGCATGGTGGGCAGCCCGAGGACGGTCACGCCCGTCTGCGTCCATACGGGGGCGCGGCCGTCCAGGCGCGCGCGGAACTGTTCGGCCATCACGTCGTTGTGGTCCTGCCCGATGGCGTCCTGGCCCTGAGGCACCTTGTGGTACGAGTTGACGTGGATGACGTCCTTCCAGGTGGCTCCGCAGGTCGCGAGCGTCCGCTCGACGTTGTCGAAGGCCCGGACGATCTCCTCCTCAATGCTGTCGGGGATGTTGAGGTCGTCGTCCCAGCCGCCCTGCCCGGACGTCTCGACACGCTGGTCGACACGGACGGCCTGGCTGTAGCCGAGCGCCTTGCGCAGGGTCTCGCCGTACCCCGGAGTGGCACGGAAGGTAGCGTTACTCATAGTGGCACGCTCCTTGCGAATAGTGATTTCATGCTTGATTTCAACCTTGGAGCCAGGCTACATGAGTTCAACGGTGAAGTACTGTGGTGTGCGTCATATGAACGCGAGGTGGGAATGACGGTCGGTAGAGGCGCGGACAGCGGGGACGCTCACGACGAGGGCGAGGACCTCCGGTGGCTCGACCCGGATGAGAAGGAGGCGTGGACCGGCGTGGTCTCGCTGGCCATGCTGCTGCCGGGCAAGCTGGAGTCACCACTGCGCCGGGAGCACGGCATCACGCTGTTCGAGTACCTCGTGCTCAGCCACATGTCCGAGGCTCCGCAGCAGCGGCTGCGGATGGGCGACCTCGCGTATCTCGCCGGTGGCTCTCCTTCCCGGCTGTCCAACGTGATGAAACGCTTCGAGCAGCGGGCCTGGGTGGAGCGTTCCCCCGACCCCGACAACGGCCGCTACATTCTCGCAGCGCTCACCGAGGAGGGGTTTTCCGTCGTGCGGCGTGCGGCGCCCACCCATCTCCGTGCCGTACGCAGCATGGTTCTCGACCAGCTCAGCGTGGCCGACCAGAAGGCGCTGACCCGTATAGCCGAGAAACTCCGGATCCGCCCCGTGGACTTCCGCTAGAGCGTGCCTTCGCAGTGGCATCGTTCGGCCGGAGGCCGGGCCGGGCGGGGCGGCGTCTGGCGCGTGCGGTCGCAAGGCGAATGGTGCGTGCGGTCGCAAGGCGGAGGCTCGCCGGCGTGGATGGCCCGGCCGTACTCGGGCGACACCGACACCCGACACCGCGGCGAGGTGCCGTGCCGGACGTCGCGGCCCCGCGAAGACCCGCCGGACAAGGCCTGGACGTGGCCTAGACGAAGACCTTGCCCGGGTTGAAGATGCCTGCCGTGTCCAACGCGCCCTTGACGGCACGGTGCATTGCGATCACCTCGGGGCTGAACTCCGCTGCCAGCCCGCGCATCTTGAGCAGCCCCACCCCGTGTTCGCCGGTCACCGTGCCGCCCAGGGCTATGGCCTCGGCCACGACACGTTCGAGCGCCTCGTTCCCTCGCGCGCCGGCCCGCTCGTCGCCACGCGGGACGAGCACCATCGGGTGTAGATTGCCGTCCCCGGCGTGCGCCAGACTCGCGATACGGATGTCGTGCTCGGCGGCGATGCGCTCGACGCGTCCCAGCATCTCGGGCACCAGTGTGCGCGGCACACAGACGTCCTCGGTGAGGACGGACCCCAGGCGTTCCAGCGCCGGATACACCAGTCGGCGCGCGGTGAACAGGGCGTCCGCCTCGGCCTCGTCGCTGGAGCGGGCGCTCCAGGTGGCACCGGTTTCCTGGAAGGCAGCCAGCACCGTCTCCGCCTCCTCGACGCCCGCCGCGCCCGGGGCGTCGCACCGGGCGAGCAGCAGGACGTCACCCGCGTCGGTGAGGCCCATCCGTTTCCAGTCGTCGACCGCGCGGAGACAGAACCGGTCCACCAGTTCCAGCGCGCTGGGTACGACACCGGAGGCCATGACCGCCGCGACCGCCCGGCCCGCGCCGGGCAGACCGTCGAAGTAGCCGACGACCGTGTGTTCCCTGGGCCGGGCGCCGCGCAGCCGCAGAGTGACCTCGGTGACCAGGCCCAGGGTGCCCTCCGAGCCCACCATCAGCCCGGTCAGGTCGTATCCGGCGACGCCCTTGGCGGTGCGGCGGCCGAGCCGTACCACCTCGCCGGTTCCGACGACCGCCTCCACGCCGAGGACGTAGTCCCGCGTGACCCCGTACTTCACGCAGCACACGCCGCCCGCGTTGGTGGCGACGTTCCCGCCGATGGTGGACCACGGGGCGCTCGCCGGGTCCGGCGGATACCACAGATCCCGCTTCGCACACGCCTGCCGCAGATCCTCGTTGACGACGCCGGGCTGCACCACGGCCAGCCGCTCATCGGGATCGATGCGCACGATCTCGTCCATCGCTTCGAAGGACACCACGACACAGCCCTCGACGGCGTTGGCGCCGCCGGACAGCCCGGTGCCCGCTCCGCGCGCGACGACGGGGACGCGGTGGGCGGCACAGTGGGCGACGACCGCCGCCACCTCGGCGGTGGTGCGCGGCCGTACGACCGCCGCGGGCAGGGCGAACGGCGCCCGCTCCGCCTCGTCGTGCGCGTACGAGGCCAGCAGGCCGGGGTCGGAAATCACCCGGCCGCTCGGCAGGACACCTGCGAGTTCCGCGAGAGACAGACTCATTCCTGCACTGTATTCACGGCCTGCCGAGCCGCTCAAGACTGGCCTTTGGTACACGTACCAAAGGCCAATTGAGATGCCCGGAACAAGGGTGCGAGAGTAGCGGCTGCGCAGTGAAGGAACGTCGTTCTGTCTTGCTCGCAGAAGTCATGAGGAAATGATCAAAGGGGATTACTGATGGCCGCAGTAATCGCGGGTATCGGGGGGTGGATCCCTCCGAATGCGGTGTCGAACGACGACCTGTGCACGGTTCTGGATTCGACCGACGAGTGGATCAGGACGCGCACGGGAATCAGTGAACGGCGCATGGTCACCGGAGGTCTGTCGACCCGGGATCTGGCCGTGGAGGCGGGCGCGCGGGCGCTGAAGTCAGCGGGCGGGTCGGCGGTGGACGCCGTTGTGGTGGCCACCACCTCCCCCGACCGGCTCTGTCCCGCCGTGGCACCCGAGGTGGCCGCCCTGCTCGGTCTGGGCACGGTGCCCGCCTTCGATCTGACCTCGGCGTGCAGCGGCTTCGTCTACGGTCTCGCGACGGCCGCCGGGCTGATCGCCTCCGATGTGGCGGGCAGCGTGCTGTTCATCGGCGCCGAGGCCTTCACCACCATGGTCAATCCGGTGGACCGCACCACCGCACCGATCTTCGGCGACGGGTCGGGCGCCGTGGTGCTGCGCAGGGGCGCGGCGGACGAACCCGGCGCGGTGGGACCGTTCGATCTCGGCAGCGACGGCGCCCTGGCCGATCTGCTGGCCATTCCGGCCGGCGGATCCCGGCAACGCTCCGCCTCGGCCGGTCCGGGCCACGGTGCTGTGCCGGAGGAGGACTGGTTCCTCCGGATGGAGGGCAGGCCGCTCTACACCCAGGCCGTCGAGCGGATGTCCGTCTCGGCCCGTGCCGCGCTCGACCGCGTCGGCTGGTCCGTCGGAGACGTCGACAGCTTCATCAGCCACCAGGCCAATGTCCGTATCGTGCAGGCGGTCGCGGAGGAGCTGGAGCTTCCCGAGGGACGCGCGCCGGTCAACATCGACCGGGTCGGCAATACCTTGGCCGCGTCGATTCCGCTGTTGATGAACCACGCCGCCGTACGCGGTGACCTCAAGCCGGGCGACCGTGTCCTGCTGTCGGCCTTCGGCGCGGGTCTGTCCTGGGGCTCGACCACACTCACCTGGCCGGAAATCGCGGTCGAGGAAGTGCAGTGAACGATTCACCCGCCCTTTCACTGTCAGGAGAACACGCAATGAATTCTCTCTTCGAATCCGTCGCCGATGTCATCGCGAGCCGTTTCGGTGTCGACCGTGAGGCCATCGCCCCGGAATCCACGTTCGACGATCTGGGGCTCGACTCCCTTTCACAGATCGAACTCGTGACCGCGCTGCGCAAGCGGCTCGGCGCCGATATCGACGACGAGCAGATGGCGGAGTTCTCACAGGTCTCCGAGGTTGTCGCCAAGCTCGAGGAAATCGGAGTGAAGGTCTGATGGGTGGATTCGCGGCGGCAATCACCGGCATCGGACTGGTGACTCCCGCAGGCATCGGCGTACCGGCCAACTGGGCCCGCTTCGTCGAGGGCACCTCCACCGCGGCGCACCACCCGGATCTCGACGCCCTGCCGGTGAACATGGCCTGCCGGGTGCCGGACTTCTCCGCCACGCGCCTCGGGCTGCGCGGTGCCTGGCAGTGGGACCGCTACACCCAGTTCGCCGTGGTCGCCACCCTGGAGGCACTGAGCGGCGCCGGACTCACGGCCGGCAACTGGCCGGACAGCTCCCGGGTCGCCGTGGTCATGGGCTCGGGCGCGGGCGGTACCGCGACTCTGGAGGCCCAGCACGCCGCACTGCTCACGGACGGTCCCTCGGACGTCTCCCCGATGACCCTGCCGATGGGGCTGCTCAACATGGCCGCGGGGCAGGTGGCCATCGAGGTCGGGGCCAACGGCCCGTGTCTGGCGCCCTGCACGGCCTGCGCCTCTGGCGCCTCGGCGATCGGGATCGGCCGGGACATGATCCGTTCGGGCGCGGCGGACATCGTGATCGCCGGCGGAGCCGAGGCTCCCATCACCCCGCTGTACGTGTCCGCCTTCGCCAGGATGCGGGCCCTGTCGAGGCGGACGGACGACCCCGGCACGGCCTCCCGGCCCTTCGACTCCACCCGGGACGGGTTCGTACTCGGCGAGGGGGCGGGGGTCTTCGTGCTTGAGTCCGAGGAGCACGCCAGGGCCCGCGGGGCCCGGCCGGTCGCCCGTGTCATCGGTTACGGCGCCTCCGCCGACGCCCACCATGTCACCTCTCCCCACCCCGAGGGCCGCGGCGCCAAACTGGCCGTACGCGCGGCACTGGCCGACGCGGGGCTGAGTGGCGGCGATGTGCGGTACGTCAACGCGCACGGCACCTCGACCCCGCTCAACGACTCCGTCGAGTCGGGAGTCATCCGTGAACTGATCGGCAGCGGAACACCGGTGAGTTCGACCAAGGGCGTGACCGGACATCCGCTCGGGGCCGCGGGCGCCATCGAGGCGGCCGCCGCCGCGCTCACCGTCCACCACGGGGTGATTCCCCCCACGGCGAATCTCACCGCCCCCGACCCGGCGATGGACATCGATCTCGTCCACAAGGCCGCGCGGCACGGCCCCGTGGAGGTGGCCCTCAGCAACTCCTTCGGATTCGGGGGCCAGAACACGGCCCTGCTGATAGCCGCCTGACACTCCGTACGCCCCGAACCCATGGAGGGCTAGCCCCGATGACCAGCAACGACGTCCACCGCGCCGATCTGGCCGACTTGGTCTTCGACGGTACGTACGAGCAGGTGCACGAGGACATCCGGGCGGCGCTGCTCGACCCGGTCTTCGACGCCCGCGAGGGACTGACCCTGGCCGAGTCGGGCCGGCTCGCCTATGAGCGGTCCCGGTACCTGCACAGCCGGCTGGAGCGGCCGGTGGAGATCGTACGCAACCCGCGTCGGCTGTTCGCCCTGGCGGAATGGCCCTCGCTGCTCGACGTGTCGACGTTCTCCCTTCTGATGGTCCATTACAACCTTTGTTTCGGCACGGTCGTCGATCACGGCGCCGACCGGCCGGATCTGAAGGACTACTTCGACGAGCTGGACAACCTGGAGTCGTTCGGGCCTTACATGGCGACCGAGCTGGGGTACGGCAACAATGTCGCGGCGATGCGCACCGAGGCGGTCTACGACCGCGCGAGCGAGACCTTCGTACTGAACACGCCGGACCCGCTCGCCCAGAAGTTCATGTCGTACAGCGGCTTCCAGGACATCCCGAAGATCGCCGTGGTGATGGCACGGCTGAAGGCGGACGGCAAGGACCACGGGGTGTTTCCCTTCATCGTGCGGATCAGTGACCGCGACGGTCTGTGCGCCGGGGTGCACGCCGCCGCCTGCCCGGAGAAGCCGGTGCAGGGGCTGGACAACGGCGTCACCTGGTTCGATCACGTCCGTGTCCCGCGCCGCAACCTGCTGCTGGGGGACATGGGAGCGTTCGCCGAGGACGGCACCTTCCGGCCCTCCGGGGGCAATCAGCGCAAGCGGTTCCTGAGGGCGATGAGCCGGATACAGCCCGGCCGGCTCTGTGTCTCCAGCTCCGCGGTCGGCGCCGGACGGGCGAGCGTCTACATCGCGCTCCGCTACGCCTCCCGGCGGCTGACCAACGCCCCCGGCCGCAACGACCTGCCGGTCATCGAGTACCGCAGCCACCAGCTCGCGCTGTTCACCGCGCTGGCGAAGGTCTACGCGATGACGTTCCTGCTCAACCACGTCAAGCGGACGTTCCTGGTGTCCCCGGAGAGCATCCCGGCCGAGCTGAACAACCTGATCTCGATCACCAAGGCGCTCTCCACCTGGGAGATGACCGACGTGATAGCCACCTGCCGGGAGCGCTGCGGGGCCCAGGGCATCTTCAGTGTGAACCGGATCGCGGACTACGGCTCGCTGCTCCAGGGGCTCGTGACGGCCGAGGGCGACAACCAGGTCCTGCTCGCGACCACGGCCGGCCAGATGCTCGCCCAGCGCGACGACCGGCCGGCCCCCGAGCCGCCGGCCCGGGACGGGCGCGGACTGCGGCACTCGGCGCTGCACACCGACCTCCTGCGGTACCGGGAGGAGAGTCTGCTGCACACCGCGCGCGAGGCGATGACCGACGAGTCCGGCGAGCGCACCTATCTCGAAGCGTGGAACGGCAGCATGAACAGCGCCCTGGCGATGGCCCGTACGCGCGGGGTCCGGGTGGCGGTGGAGAGCTTCCGGGCCGCTGCGGCGCGCGCCAGGACCTCCGAGGTGCGGGAGGCTCTGGAACTTCTCATCGCCCTCTACGGCCTCACCGAGATCCAGCGGGACTCCGGCTGGTATCTGGCCCGCGGCGCCCTGACGGCCCCGCAGGTGGAGGCGATCCCCGCGGAGATCGACGCGCTGTGCGCCGGGGTGCTCCCCCACGCGGAGACCCTGATCGACGGTTTCCAGCTCTCCCCGGAGCTGCTGCGGGCGCCGATCGCGGCCGACGACTACGTGGCCTCCTTCCAGGCGGTCGCCGACGCGGTGCCCGCCGGCCGGCGCGGGCCCGCCGAACCCCTGACACCGGCGAGGAGCTGAGCCGCCATGGCACGCCATCTCTACCGCTGCCCGCTCCGCTGGGCGGACATGGATGTCTACGGGATCGTCAACAACGTGGTCTTCCTGCGCTATCTCGAAGAGGCACGGGTCGACTTCGTGTTCCGTATGGGTCCCACCGAGGGTGACGCCTTCTTCAAGGACGGTTCGGTCGTCGTCCGGCACGAGATCAGCTACCGCAGGCAGCTTGTCCACCGCCACGAACCGGTGGACATCGAGATGTGGGTCAGCGGACTGGAGTCGGCCACGGTGACCATCGACTACGAGGTCAAGGACGGCGACAGGATCTACGCCGTGGCCTCCACGGTGATGGCTCCGTTCGACTACCGGCGGGGCCGGCCCCGGCGGCTCACCCCCGAGGAGACGGCCTTCTTCGGGAAGTACGCGGCATGAGGCTGCTTCGGATCGGGCCGGCCGGTGAGGAACGCCCGTGCGCCGTCGGCCCCGACGAGGTCGTACGCGACCTGTCGGCGTGGGTACCGGACTGGGCCGGGGAACAGCTCGATCCGGAAGCGCTGTCCGGGACCGCCCGCCGGCTCGCCCGGAAGGCCGCGACCCTGCCCGCCGTGGATCTGACGGCGGAGCGGGTCGGTCCTCCCGTCCGTCCGGGCGGACATCTGATGACCATCGGGCTCAACTACCGCCGGCACGCGGCCGAGGCCGGTATGGAACTGCCGGCCGAGCCGATCGTGGCCACCAAGGCGCCCTCGGCGACGGCCGGTCCGTACGACGACCTGATCCTGCCGCCGGGCGGTGACCGGACGGACTGGGAGGTCGAACTGGCGGTGGTGATCGGCCGCCGGGCCCAGTATCTGTCCGGTCCGGCCGACTCCCTCTCGTACGTGGCGGGTTACTGCACGGCCAACGACATCTCCGAGCGGAGCGCGCTGCTGGAGCGGGGCGGCCAGTGGGTCAAGGGAAAGTCATTCGAGTCGTTCGGCCCGCTCGGTCCCCTTCTGGTGACCCCCGACGAAGCCGGGGACACGCGCGACATGCGGCTGACGTGCCGGGTCAACGGCCGTCTCATGCAGGACGCCGGCACCGCCGACATGGTCTTCGACGTCCCGTATCTCGTCTGGTATCTCAGCCAGTTCTTCGTCCTGCTGCCCGGCGATGTCGTGCTCACCGGCTCTCCTGCCGGTATCGCCCTCGGCCGTCCCGGCACGCCCTATCTGCGCGAGGGTGATGTGGTCGAGGCCGAGGTGGCGGGCCTGGGCGCGCAGCGCCAGAGGTGTGTGGCCGCCCGCCGTGGCCTCACGGCGCGCCGCTCCGCCGGCACGGGACACGCCGAGCCGTCCGTACCGGGCGAGTCGTCCGTACCCGGCGGGCCGTCCGTACTCAGCAGCGCAATTGCAGTGCCGACCAAGGACGGGGGGCAGTAGGACATGACCGTTTCGGAGCGGACAGCCGACGGAAACGCACTCGGCACGGACAGCCGGGGCCGGGTGGCGGAGCTGCTCGCGATCAAGAGCCAGGCCAGCGAGGGTCCGAGTGCGCGCGCCACCGAGGCCCAGCACGCCAAGGGCAAACTGACCGCTCGTGAACGGATCGACCTGCTGCTGGACGAGGGTTCCTTCAACGAGGTCGAACAGCTCCGTAGACACCGCGCGAGCGGCTTCGGCCTGGAGCACCGGAGACCTCACACCGACGGTGTCGTCACCGGCTGGGGAACCGTCGAGGGACGTACGGTCTTCGTCTACGCGCATGACTTCCGTATCTTCGGCGGCGCGCTGGGCGAGGCCCATGCCACCAAGATCCACAAGATCATGGACATGGCCCTGGCCGCGGGCGCGCCGGTGGTCTCGCTCAACGACGGGGCGGGCGCGCGCATCCAGGAAGGCGTCCTGGCGCTGGCCGGCTACGGCGGCATCTTCCAGCGCAACACCAAGGCGTCCGGGGTGATCCCGCAGATCAGCGTGATGCTGGGCCCGTGCGCGGGCGGCGCGGCGTACTCTCCGGCGCTGACGGACTTCGTGTTCATGGTCCGCGACACCTCCCAGATGTTCATCACGGGTCCGGACGTCGTCAGGGCCGTCACCGGCGAGAAGATCACCCAGGACGGACTCGGCGGGGCGGATGTGCACGCCGAGAAGTCGGGGGTGGCCCACTTCGCCTACGACGACGAGCGGGCCTGTCTGGCGGATGTGCGGTATCTGCTGTCACTGCTGCCCGCCAACCATCTCGAACACCCGCCGTCGCGGGCGACCACGGATCCCGCGGACCGCCGCAGCGAAGCGCTGCTGGACCTCGTCCCCGCCAACGGCCGGCTGCCGTACGACATGCGCTCGGTCATCGCGGAACTCGTCGACGACGGCGAGTATCTGGAGGTCCACGAACTCTGGGCGACCAATGTGCTGTGCGCTCTGGCCCGGGTGGGCGGCGGCACGGTGGGTATCGTCGCCAACCAGCCGCTCGCGTACGCGGGGGTGCTCGACGCCCGCGCCAGCGAGAAGGCGGCTGCCTTTGTGCAGATGTGCGACTCGTTCAACATCCCGTTGCTCACCCTGGTGGACGTGCCGGGCTTCCTGCCGGGGGTCGACCAGGAGCACGGCGGGATCATCCGGCACGGTGCCAAGCTGCTGTACGCGTACTGCAACGCCACCGTGCCGCGTATCCAGTTGATCCTGCGCAAGGCCTACGGCGGCGCGTACATCGTGATGGACTCCCGTTCCATCGGCTCCGACCTGTCGTACGCCTGGCCCACCAACGAGATCGCCGTGATGGGCGCCGAGGGTGCCGCCAATGTCATCTTCCGCAAGCAGATCGCCGACGCCGAGGACCCCGAGGGTGTGCGGGCCCGAGTGGTGAAGGAGTACAAGGCGGAGCTGATGCATCCCTATTACGCTGCCGAACGTGGTCTGGTCGACGATGTCATCGATCCGGCGGGCACCCGCGGTGTGCTCGTCCGGGCGCTGGCGATGCTGCGGACCAAACACGCCGAGCCGCCGTCACGCAAGCACGGCAACCCACCCATGTGACCGGAACGAACCGCCCGGAGGCACCCGCATGACCATGGAATTCACCACGCAGACCGCCGAACGCTTACCCGACGCCGAGCGGGAACGGCTGCTGTCCGCGCCTTCCTTCGGGGACACCTTCACCGATCACATGGTGACGATCAGCTGGACGGAGGAGCGCGGCTGGCACGACGCCCTGCTGCGTCCGTACGGGCCGCTCGTCCTCGATCCCTCGACCCAGGTCTTCCACTACGGACAGGAGATCTTCGAGGGGCTGAAGGCCTACCGGCGCCCCGACGGGTCGATCGCGATCTTCCGGCCCGACGCCAACGCGGCGCGGCTGAACCGCTCGTCCGCCCGGATGGCGATGCCCCAACTCCCCGAGCAGGCCTTCCTCGACGCGCTGCGGCTACTGGTGGACGCCGACCGCGACTGGGTGCCGTCGCGGCAGGGACACAGCCTCTATCTCCGACCGTTCATGATCGCGACACAGCCGTCGCTGGGTTTCTACCGCCCTTCCAACGCCTATCTGTTCGTCGTGATCGCCTCGCCCTCCGGCGCGTACTTCAAGGACGGCGTCAAGCCGGTGTCCGTATGGCTGTCGACGGAGTACACACGTGCCGCGGACGGGGGTACGGGAGCCGCCAAGTGCGGCGGCAACTACGCGGGCACCCTGGTGGCCATGCGGCAGGCCGCGGAACAGGGCTGTGACCAGGTCGTCTGGCTCGACGCCAAGGAGCGCCGCTGGATCGACGAGATGGGCACCAGCAATATGTTCTTCGTCTACGGGGACCGGCTGGTGACCCCCGAGCTGACCGGGACACTGCTGGACGGGATCACGCGGGACTCCCTGCTGACGCTGGCCCGCGACCTCGGCTATCCGGCGTCGGAGGAGCGGATCAGCGCGGACCAGTGGTGCGCGGACACGGAGTCGGGCGAGCTGACGGAGGTCTTCTCGTGCGGCACCTCCTCGATGATCACCCCGGTCGGACGGTTCAAGCGGGGTGACGAGACCTGGGTCATCGGCGACGGCGAACCGGGGCCGGTGACCCTGCGGCTGCGCGAGGAACTGATGGGAATTCAGTACGGCGAGCGCCTCGATCAGCACGGCTGGGTACACAAGATCGCCTGACCGGTCTCCCCGGGCCCTGACCAGCCCGGCCCGCAACCGCATCGAAGGGGGCTCACATTGAACCGCTCGGTTCTTGTCACCGGAGGAAACCGCGGCATCGGCATCGCCGTGGCGCACGCGTTCGCCGACGCCGGCGACAGGGTCGCCTTCACCCACCGTGCCGGTGAACCGCCCGAGGACCTCACCGCCCGGGGCTGTCTCCCCGTCCGGTGCGACATCACCGACGGCGACCAGGTCGAGTGGGCGTTCAAGAAGGTGGAGGAGGAACACGGTCCGGTGGAGGTGCTGGTGGCGAACGCCGGTATCACCAAGGACTGTTCGCTGATGCGGATGTCCGAGGAGGACTTCACCTCCGTGATCGACACGAACCTCACCGGGGCCTTCCGGGTCGTCAGGCGCTCCTGCGGCGGCATGATGGCGGCCAGAAGGGGGAGGGTCGTGCTGATCTCCTCGGTCGTCGGCCTGTCCGGCACGGCCGGGCAGGCCAACTACGCCGCTTCCAAGGCGGGGATGGTCGGCTTCGCTCGGTCGCTGGCCCGGGAACTCGGTTCGCGCGACATCACGTTCAATGTCGTCGCCCCCGGTTTCGTGGACACCGATATGACCAGGGCGCTCGGCGAGACACGGCGCGCGAAGATCGTGGGGCAGGTGCCGCTCGGCCGTTACGCGCGGCCCGACGAGGTCGCCGCCGTGGTGCGCTTCCTTGCCTCGGAGGAGGCCTCGTACATCACGGGCGCGGTCATTCCCGTGGACGGCGGGCTGGGCATGGGGCACTGAGCGAGCCCTGTCCGGCGTTTCTTCGTGGGCGACACCGCGACTTCGCGACACCGGACAGGGTCTGAAACCCACGGGTCATGCTGGGCCTCACGGGTCTTGCAGCCGGGGGCGGCTCCGCCGACGGGTGTCCGGGACGGGGCCGTCCGCCGTACGGCCGGTCAGGGACGTCAGATGTGCTCCGAGATGAGCACGGCCCTGGTCGACGGGGCCAGGGCCTCGAAGACATGGGCGAGATCCGCCGGGTAGGCGACGTAGTCGCCCGCGTTGATTTCCACCGGGGCGTCGGCCACTCCGACCAGGGCCCGGCCGCTCGCCAGCAGGACGTGCTCCACCACGCCCGGCATATGCGGGTCCGAGGCGCGGACGGTGCCCGGTTCCGCGTCGATGCGGTAGACGTCGCGGCGCGCGCCGGGCGGGCAGGCCGAGAGCAGGGTCGCCCGGTAGTCCGCCCCGGCGGCGGCCACCGCCGCCCCCTCGTCGGCTCTGATGACCTGGACCTGCGGCTGGGGCGGGTCGAGGAGACGGGAAAAGGGTACGTTCAGGGCCACGCACAACGCCCACAGGGTCTCCAGGCTGGGATTGCCGCTGCCCGACTCCAGTTGGGACAGGGTGGACTTGGAGATCCCGGCCTGGCGGGCGACCTCGCTGAGTGACAGCGAGGCCCTGACGCGCTCCCGGCGGAGACCGGAGGCGATGGACGCCAGTGGGGGCTTGGCCGGCAGAGGCACTTCCTGCACCATTCGTTCGCTCCAGCGGTCGCATGTTCGTCTTGACGAACCATCAGGGAATGTTCATTCTACTCTCTATGCATTCGATATGGAGAACGCTCGACCGAGGGCTGCTGCGGGACATCGCGCTGGTGTGCCTGGCCGTCGGCGTCATCGGCCTCTCGTACGGCGCCATCGCCGTCACGTCCGGATTCCCGCTCTGGTTACCGGTGTTACTGGGCCTGCTGGTGGTCGCGGCGTCCTCGGAGTTCCTGTTCATCGGGATCATCGCGGCCGGTGGCAGCCCGATCGCCGCGGTGCTGGCGGGCCTGCTGGTCAACGCGCGCCATGTCCCGTTCGGGCTGGCCGTGCCCGACGTCCTCGGGCACGGCTGGCGACGTCTGCTCGGCACCCATCTGATGAATGACGAGACCGTCGTCTTCGCTCTGGCCCAGGAGGGCCTGTCCCGCAAGCGCGCCGCCTACTGGGCGTGCGGCCTCGGCATCCTGATCTGCTGGCCGCTCGGCGCGGTGGCGGGGGGCCTGATCGGTACCGTCATCGAGGACACCGACGCCTTCGGGCTCGACGCGATGTTCCCGGCCATCCTGCTGGCTCTGATCCTTCCGGCCTTCCGTGAACGGGAGAAGCGCCGGGCGGCTCTGGCCGGCGCCGTGATCGCCCTGGCCACCACCCCCTTCCTGCCCGCGGGCCTGCCCGTTCTGCTGGCGCTGGTCGCACTGACCACGACCACCACCGTGCGAAAGAAGGCGAGCCGATGAGCAGTCAGATCTCCCTGATCGTGGCGATGCTGGTGCTCGCCGCGGGGACCTTCGCCTTCCGGCTCGCCGGCCCGGCCCTGCGCAGCCGGATCAACTTCCCGCCACAGGCCGAGAGGCTGATGGAGACGTCGGCCATCGTCCTGCTCGCCTCACTCGTCGCCACAACGGCTCTGATGGAAGGGCACGGTCCGGCCGGAATCGCCCGCCCGGCAGGGGTCGTGGTCGCGGGTGTCCTCGCCTGGCGCAAAATGCCCTTCCTGGTCGTGGTGCTGACCGCTGCCGCCTTCACCGCCGTTCTGCGGCTGCTGGGCGTTCCGTAGCGGGTGGCCCTCGCCACCTGAGCCGGGGGGCGGCGCGGAGCGTATCGGCAGCCGCGCGCCCGGACCTCCGTCGTCGAGGGAGAGCGCCCAGGCGAAGGCGACGATCCCCGCCTGGAGCCGGGACTCGACGCGCAGCTTCGCCAGTATCCGGGCCACATGGGCCTTGACCGTGCGTTCCGTGACGGCGAGCCGGGTCGCGATCATCCTGTTCGACTCGCCCTCACCCAGCGCCCGGAAGACCTCCAGCTCGCGCACGGACAGATCCGAGATCTTCGCACGGATCTCCTTCAGCCCACTGGATACGGAACTCGTCCGGCCGAATGCGGCAATCACCGCGAGTCTTACACCCTCGTCGACATCCATCGGCAGGTCTTGTCTCCACTCGCCGTTCCTTTCCATATCCGCGTCTCCCCATATCCCCTGGCGTGTCGTTTGTCGATCCCTGTAACAAGACGCAGTCAACCAACGTGGATCATTCAGAGGAATCCCCACTGGTGACGATGGCTGAGTGTGCTTGATGTCCGACTGACAAGTGCACCTTGACAGTGGAAAATGCCAAAATCCATGGGTGATTCGCGGGTCTTCCCTTGCTGGAGAAGCCCTTGGCCTGCGAGGATACGATTATCCGGGCCATGCGCGACCGAGCACCACGTATTTGAAACCGGATGAACGGTTTATTCACCGGGCCCGGATGCCCCGGTTCCGATTCCCTGTCGCACTCGCCGAAAGAATTCGGTCTCCGGTGGCGTTCGACGGTCTTCGGAGGCCTTCGACGAAGGAAGGCCTCCTGCCGCGAATCGCCACGGGGCCATCGTCATACCGTATACGGGATCCGGACCGACGGGGCCGGAATAAGATCCGCTTCACGTCCTGGAACCCGCCCTCCGGGAAAAGCCAGTCGCGCCGACCGGGCGGCTTCACCGATGCCCTTCTCCATCATGTCGTAGATGATGTTTTCACCATGTACCGCGAGCACTCGAAGTACTGCGAGCACTCGAACCTCTTACGCACCATTGGATGACGGGGGGGGCGGGACGCCGGTGTGACTTGGTGCCGTGAGAAGGGCCTTGACCTGGGCTGCCCACAGTGCGGCGAACGACGCGGCCGTCCGGACCTTTCGCGGTCCCGCAGCCCGCCAGCCCCACCTCGCCGCCCCCGGCATCTGGTCCGACACCGACCGCAACCGTCCTGTCTCATTCGACCCTGCTGCCAGGGCTTGCCCTGACCTACGGAGACACCAGGCCGGGTGCGACACCGGAACCTTGCCGTCTCACGTGAAGTCGTCGGCGGAGCGGGAGCGGCGGTCTCCCCTTCGCGCGAGGATTGTGTTGGACTGTCCCGGCATAATCCGTACACGACAGTGGGTGAATGCGATGCCTCTTGAGGGCGAGTACGAGCCGAGTCCGGCGCAGTGGGTACGCGAACAGGTCGAGCTGTACGAGAGTTCGGGCGGCACACAGGGCGCAACGCTCCGGGACACGGGCCTGCCGGTCGTCATCGTCACCATGCGCGGCGCGAAGAGCGGCAGGATCCGCAAGATTCCGCTGATGCGCGTGGAGCACGAGGGGCGGTACGCGGCGGTGGCCTCGAAGGGCGGCTTCCCGCAGCACCCAGTCTGGTACTTCAACCTCAAGGCCGACCCACACGTGGATCTCCAGGACGGCCCCGAACGCCAGGGCATGACGGCCCGTGAGCTCACCGGGGACGAGAGGACCCAGTGGTGGCAGCGCGCGGTCGCCGCGTATCCGCCGTACGCCGAATACCAGGAGAAGACCGACCGCCTGATCCCGGTCTTCGTACTCGAACCCGAACACCTGTCCGGACCGGCGAACGCCCCGGCACCGACGGGGAACTGAGCTCCAGACCCCACCCGCCCGGCACGGCAAGGCACCGCGCGGCCGGGGACACAGGCCGCGGCGTCTGGCGGAGGGCGTACCGCTCTCCGGCGTACGGACGTCGTCAAGGAGTAGTCGGGCCTGGGTACAACCGTCCTCGATAGCGTGCTGAGGAAGTTCGTGAATATTGGGGAGGGCTTCATGCCGGAAGGCCAGGGCGGTACCTACAACCACGTGGGAGAAGGAGCAAGGATCACCGGCCGGCTGATCCAGGCGCGCGACATCACCGGATCCATCACCTCCGGCCCGGACGGTCTCACCATCACCGGCGCGGCCGACGGCGAGAACCGGGAGCCGGACGACGCGGACGTCCACAACCATGTCGCCGCGGGCGTGGAGATCGGCGGTCAACTGATCCAGACCCGCACCATCACCGCAGCGCCCGGCCAGTCCGTCCGGCAACGCCCGAGGAAGACTGCGAAGAGATTCGTCTGGCCGACCGTACTCGGTGCACTCGCCGTCGTCATAGCGGTGTTTACGCTGTACGTGGGCCTGTGACTCAGCGAGCCGATCACGGCCTCGAAACTGTCTGGCCGCCCACCACGGAGCAGGTCCCGAGCCGGCCGTCAGAGGCACGAGATCGGCGAGGTTCGGCAAGCGGGGCCTGAACACGGGCAGCGGGACGAGCGGGTGCGCCATGGATCTCGCCCCGAGCAGAACGAACCGGGCCGTACGAACAGAGCCGGCGGCATGAGGCCCGAAGGAGGCCCCCCGCCGTGACGTTGCCCGGATCGGTCAGCGCCCGGGCTCGATCAGCGGCTGCCGGGCGGTGGCCCCTCAGCCGCTGCCGGTCGCGGGCGGCACCGGCGCCCAAGGGCGTCGGAGATTCCCAAGGGCGTCGGAGATTCGGAGTTGCGCTGCGCTCGTCGGGCGGCCGGTTCTACGGTGGGCGCATCGACCGGGCGCGAGGAACTGGTCGGCCGGCTGTTCAGGTGGTGTGCACGGGGCGGGTTCGGCGCCTGGCTGCTGCACGGGCCGGGCGGGCAGGGGAAAGCCGGCTGGCGTACCAGTTGTCGGACCGGCTGGCGGCGAGCGGCTGGGTGGTGCTCTGGCTGCGGGCCGACGGCGTGGCGGGACGGATCCGGGAACTGCGGGACGCCGCCAAGCGGCTGCTGGTCGTGGTCGACTACGCGGAGAACCGTGTCGATCAGCTCGCCGAGCTGGTCGACGCAGCGGCGGCCTACGACGGCGCGACGGCATTCAAGGTGCTCCTGCTGGCGCGGACGGCCGGTGCCTGGTGGGCTTGGGCCCAGGGCACGACGCGGCGCACCGAGGACTGGCTCGACGGCACACCGACCGTCGAACTGCCGCCGCTCCAGCCCGATCCGGCAGACCGCGCGGACGCGTACCGACGAGCGGTCGACGCCCTCACGGACGCGCTGCCGCAGGTGAGAGGCCTGGCGTCCACCGACTGCCCGACCCTCGGCGCGGCACTCGGCGCCGGTGAACGCCCGGGACAACTGGGCGTGCCCGGACTGGAGAACGCTCTCACCTTGCAGATGACCGCGCTCGCCGATCTCCTCGACGCGGTCGGCGAAGACTCCGGTGACGGTCCCGGCGGGCCCCCCGACCGGCCCCCGGACGGAGTGGAGGACCGGGTACTGGGACCGCCGTGCCGCGGTACTCGGACTGACTCCCGCGCTGAGCCCGGAAACCCTCGAAGCCGCCCTCGTCGCAGCCCAGTTGACCGGTGCGGCCTCCCCCGGCCAGGCGGACGAGGTCTGGCGGCGGCTGCCAGTGTTGGCCGACCAGGGCCGCGACCGCCGGGACGTGATCACGGCCTGGATCGGCTCTCTCTACCCGTCGGTCGTCCCGGGCCGTCTCTGGTCCGGGCTCCATCCCGACCGGCTCGCCGAACGCATGGCAGGCCGCCTACTCGATGCCGATCCCGGCCTGGCCGAACACCTGGCCGCGGGCGCCGACGAGCAGCAGGGCGGCCGGCTCCTCACCGTCTACAGCCGGGCCGCCGCCCACCCCGTCTTCCGGGGCCGGCTGGTTCAGCCTCTGGTCGAGCTGTGCCTGCGGTACCACCACCGGCTGGCCGGGCCTCTTGTCGCCACCGCCACACAGACCCGCCACCCCGACCCGCTGGTCACGGCGCTCGGCCGAATCAGCGACGACCCGGACACCGCCCTCGCCGACCTTCAGGCGCTTGCCGACCAACTACCCGAGTTCAGCCGCCGCCTGGCCCTGTGGGCCGTCGGCCTCTCCCGCGTCCTGGCCGACCGGTACCGGTCCGCCGTGCGGGACGACCCCCCGCGCCCGGCCCGGCCTCGCCAAAGCCCTGAGCAACCTCGCGGGCCGGCTCGGCGCGATGGGCCGTCGGAAAGAGGCGCTGGCCGCCGCCACTGAGGCGGTGGACCTCTACCGTTCACTCGACGGCGACGAGCATGGCGTCCACGACCAGGCCCTCGCCTCCGCGCTGAACATCCTCGCCAACCGGCAGGGAGACCTGGGGCGGTGGGCGGAGTTCGTGGTCACGGCGCAGGACGCGGTACGCCGCTACCGCGCCCTCACGAAGCAGCACGGCGAGCATCGCTGCGATCTCGCCATGGCACTCAGCAACCTCTCCGTCGGTCTGGGCCGGGTGGGCCGGCCGGAGGAAGGGCTGGCCGCCGCCGAGGAGGCTGTCCGCATCCGGCGGGACCTCGTACGCGACGATCTCGCCGGCCACCTGTCCGACCTCGCGATATCCCTGAACAATCTCGCCAACCGGCTCAGCGTCCTGGGACGGTGGGACGAAAGCCTGGCCATCTCGCAGGAGGCCGTCGACCATTACCGTGCTCTCGCCCGCGACAAGCCCGACGCCTATCTGCCGTTCCTGGCCAGGTCGCTCAGCAATTACTCCGTCGACCTCGGCGAAGTACGGCGGGCGGATGAGGGGTTGTCCGCGGTCGAGGACGCCATCCGCATCCGCAGGGACCTCGTCCGGGAGAACCCCACCGCTCATCTGCCGGGGCTCGTCGCCTCACTGCTCCACCTCGCCGAGGACCTGGGAGCGGCGGGGCGGCAGACGGAGGCCCTGGCCGCCGCCGAGGAGGCGGCACGCTACTACGGCGACCTCGCACGGGAGAACCCCGGAGCTTTCGACGACCTGCTTAGGGAGGTACGGGAGATCCTCCACAGCCTCCGCCCGACGCCTGCCGGGGCAACGGACGGTACGTCAGCCGACGCCTCGGCCTGACACATGAGGGGCCATGTGTTCCCCGGTGGCCAGGACCTCCGCGTAGAAGGCCAAACGTTTCCCGCCGGTCAGGGCGTCACCGACGGCGCCAACGGTCTGCGGGATCAGCGCGACCGTGCGGGCGGCGCAATACGGATCGGGCTGTCACGGCGTCGTCCCCTTCGGTCGTGAGTCGGGTGTCCTGCCCGAAACCGACACACCGACAGTGGGGCGGGTGGTGCGCGATCGTAGACGTTCTCCTTGTGGGCCGAACATGATGAGGTATTCGACGGGTTCGCCGGGTCCGGCGTTCGCGACTCCGTGGGCGGTGCGGGTGTCGAACTCGGCGGTGTCTCCGGCGGTCAGGATGAGGTCCTGGTCGCCGAGCGCGAGCCATAGCCGCCCGTACAGGACGCACAGCCATTCGTATCCGTCGTGGGAGACCTGCCGGGGCCGCGTCGGCGGTGTGTCGATGGCGGGCAGGACGTGTTTGTGGGCGTGCAGGCCTCCGACGTACCGGGTCAGCGGCAGCACGGCCTTGTCGTCGCCGGAACGCTGCGGTGCGGAAGCGCGCGGCTTGGCCGCCGTGACGGGTGTGGTGCCGGCCAGCTCGTCCAGGGAGATTTCGTACTCCTTCGCGAGTTGCAGCAGGACCTCCAGGGTGGGCTTGCGGCGGCCGGTCTCGATCCGCGACAGCGTGCTCGGCGAGATGCCCGTGGCACGGCTGACGCCGGTGAGTGTGGCGCCGCGCCGCTCGCGCGCGGCCCGCAGCCGGGGGCCCATCGCTGCCAGCGTGTCGGCTGTGTCGTTGTACGTCACCGTGGCTCCGCTCTCTCCGGCCGTGCTGCTTCTACCACCCTGTCCTGCAAGTTTGCCAGAGTGGCAAGGGTTGTCGCGTCGGGCGGCTGCCGCGCCGCATGATCGGTGGGTAACCGAGACCGCCCGTGAACCGAGGAGAAGTCATGCACCAGCCCGCGCCGTCCGCCGACCTGCGCCACCGCATCATCGAGGCCCCCGCCGGGCGCCTGCACCTGGTCGAGCAGGGCAGCGGGCCGCTGGTCCTGCTCGTTCACGGCTTCCCCGAGTCCTGGTACTCCTGGCGTCGCCAGCTCCCGGCCCTCGCGGCGGCGGGTTACCGGGCCGTGGCGCTCGACGTACGCGGCTACGGCCGCTCCTCCAAGCCGGTCGCGACGGATGCCTACCGGATGCTCGACCTGGTCGAGGACAACGTCGCCCTCGTGCGCGCCCTCGGCGAGGAGATGGCAGTGGTCGCCGGCCACGACTGGGGCTCCAACATCGCGGCCGCCTCCGCTCTGCTCCACCCCGAGGTCTTCCGCGCCGTCGCCCTGCTGAGCGTCCCGTACGCGCCGCCCGGCGGCCCCCGCCCCACCGACATCTTCAGCCAGATCGGGGGCCCTGAGCAGGAGTTCTACGTCTCGTACTTCCAGGAGCCCGGCCGTGCCGAGGCGGAGATGGAGCCCGACGTACGGGGGTGGCTCGCGGGCTTCTACGCGGCCCTGTCCGCCGACACCATGCCTGCCCCGGGCGAGCTCGACCCGCACTTCGTGACCCGGGCCGGCGGCCGGCTGCGCGACCGCTTCCCCGTCGGCCCGCTTCCCGCCTGGCTGGGTGAGGACGACCTCGATGTGTACGCGGGGGAGTTCGAGCGCACCGGCCTGACCGGCTCCCTCAACCGGTACCGCAACATGGACCGCGACTGGGAGGACCTCGCCCCCTACCGCGGCGCCCCGATCAAGCAGCCGTCCCTGTTCATCGGCGGCGCCCTGGACGCGTCCACGACCTGGATGGCCGACGCCATCGACGCGTACCCCGCCACCCTCCCCGGCCTGGCCGCCTCCCACATCCTGGACGGCTGCGGGCACTGGATCCAGCAGGAACGCCCCGAGGAAGTCAACCGCCTGCTGACCGGCTGGCTCGGCTCCCTACAGGGCTGAACACGGGGCTGGCCGGGGCCGCCGAGACTCCACTATGTGATGGGAAAATCGAAATAGGTGTCCGGATAAGGTTCGTCTTTGAGTGTGTAATGCCACCACTCGCAATCGTACGCACTGAAACCGCACGTCTCCATGATGGACCGAAGGCACTGGCGGCTCCTCGCTTCGGCATGCGTGATCCCCTTTGCTCCATGATGTGAGATGGAATCCATCCGATCATGGTCACCGCCCATGGGAGCGAGCTCACCGGTGGCCAGTACGTAGAGCGTCAGGTCAACGGTGCCGCCCCGGCTGTGACCTGATCTGGCGGCCACGTATCCCATTTCGAAGATCTCGGCCCTGGCGATATTCGGGTAGTGCCGTGGTTTTGTCCGGCCGTCCTCCGGTTGTTCAGACCAGCGCAGAAAGCAGTCAACGGCGCGCTGTGGGCGATAACCGTCCCAGAGCAGCAAGCCGAAACCGATGGATTCGGCCTTCTCTCGCGCTCGTTCCAGGGCCGTGCACAAAGCCCTTGTGCCGACGATCCGATTGGCCTGATATCCGTCCACCGGCTTGCCGGTGAAGTTGTCCCACGTGGCGTACTTGGCATCCCAGCGTATTCCGGGTGCCAGCTCGTCCACAAAGACGAAGTCCTCCTTCATCGGCTTTTCCCTGTCAATGCCAGCGAGACCGTCCGGTCGATCACTTCACCGAGCGGCACCCCGGCGGCGGCCTCGGGTAACGGCTGTACGACGACAGTCAGATCGCGCAGCTCTCCCCCACGCGTATCACTCAGTCTGTAATCGCACATTTCTGCACGGCGGATGATGGATTTTGCATCCCGCACCATCATCAACAGTGTGTAGTCGACCACGCCGTCCGGCGAGTAGGTGACGTTTTCAACTGAAATTCCGACGCTGTCGGCGTATTCCACATCGATATGGTCGTACCCGATGCTGCGCGTGGAGATATACGTCACGCCGGCTTGACGAAGCGCAAGAAGAGTGGCCTTTGTGACGGGACTCTTGTGGCCGACGCTGATACATCGGCCTCCGGATGCCAGTTCAATATCGGCTTCGGATACCGGTGCCTCTGTGATAGTCAGCGTTACGCCGAAGCGAGGCGCCAACTCTCGGAACAGTACGGCCTCATCCGGGCCGCACCCATAGACGGTGATGCGGCGCGTTTCGCTGTCGGTCATGCCTCCAGTCAAAGAGGCGTGGTGTTGCCGGAACGTATCTGGTTCTCGATACGCCGCCGATATACCGCGGCGCCTTGAATGGGGCGCATGACCAACAGGGAAACAGCATGATCCCCCTCCGCCTCGGCGAGATCGCCGAGATCGTCGGCGGAAAGGCCGAGGGCGACAGCTCCGTGACCGTCACCGCGCCGACCGTGCTCGACGGCCGACAGGCCGAGCCGGGCGGCCTCTTCGTCGCCTTCACCGGCGAGCACAACGACGGCCACGACTACGCCGGCCAGGCCGCCCGGGCCGGCGCGGTGGCTGCGCTCGGCTCCCGGCCCACACCGCTTCCCACCGTCGTCGTCAAGGACGCCCGGGCCGCGCTGCGGGCACTGGCCACCCACGTCGCGGCCCAACTGAGCGACGGGCTGACCGTGGTCGGGCTGACCGGTTCCCAGGGCAAGACCGGGACCAAGGACCTGCTGGCGGCTGTCCTGTCGAACGCCGCGCCGACGATCGCCACGATCGGCTCGCTCAACAACGAGCTCGGCGTGCCGCTCACCATGCTGCGCGCCGACGCGGCCACCCGGTTCCTCGTACTGGAGATGGGAGCACGCCGTATCGGCGACATCGCCGCGCTCACCCGCCTGGTCACCCCCGATATCGCCGTCGTCCTCAACGTCGGCCGGGCCCACCTCGGCGAGTTCGGGTCACGCGCGGCCATCGCCCGGACCAAGGGCGAGCTGGTGCGGGGGATGGCGCCCGGCGGCACCGCCGTCCTGAACGGCGACGATCCCCGGGTGGTCGGGATGCGCTCGCTCACCGACAATCCGGTGCAGACCTTCGGCCGGGCGGAACACACCGACGTACGGGCGCTCGGCCTGGCCCTCGACCGGCTCGGCCGCCCGTCCTTCACGCTGCGGACCGCCAATGCCTCGGCTTCCTGCGCACTGCCGTTGGTGGGCGGCCACCAAGCGCTCAACGCGTCGGCTGCCGCGGCTGCGGGTCTGGCGGCCGACGTACCCCTCGACGTGGCCACGGCGTCGCTGGCCACGGCCTCGCTGTCGAAGTGGCGCATGGAACTGCGCGACCTCGCCGGTGGCGCGACGCTGCTCAACGACTCCTACAACGCCAACCCCGACTCGACCCGCGCCGCCCTGGACGCGCTCGCGGCGATCGAGGGCAGGCGCCGTATCGCCGTCCTCGGCGAGATGCTCGAACTCGGCGACGACAGTGAAGCCGAGCACCACGCCGTCGGGGAGTACGCCGCCTCCCGGGCCGACGTGGTGGCCCCGGTCGGCGAAGCCGCCCGGCCGATCGCCGACGCCACGGGCGAACGGTCGCTGACACTGACCGACAACGACGCGGCCGTCGACTGGCTGCGCCGCCACCTCACCGCAGTCGATGTGGTGCTCGTTCAAGGCCTCCCGCGGGGCGCGCCTCGACGAGGTCGCCGCAGCGCTTGCGTAGCCGACGACGCGCGGGCGAGAGCGTGCTCCGGGGCGTCGGCGTACACCCGGGGCCAGCGACCTTCTGGTGGAAGGGCTTGCCGATGTCACCTACGAAGGCCCATACGTCGGTGCTACGACGGTATAACCGGGACACCGTTCAGACCGTCAATCCGATGGCGTGACCGTACGGCGTGGCCAGAGCAACACCCCGCGCGTCAGCACCCCGCCCACGGTCCACTGCCAACTCCTCGCTCGTCCTATCGTTGGCTGATGCGCGCACAACCTGTTGACCGACCGGCCGATCTCGACGTGGTTCGCGAGTCCTATGACCGCGTGGCCGACAACTACGCCCACATGGTGGCGACGACGGGGGTCGGCGACATCTGTCGCCATCCATGGCTCAAGGCATCGATCGACGCTTTCGCCGACACCGTGAGGGAGCTCGGGCCCGTCCTCGACGTCGGCTGCGGACCCGGAACGGTTACGGCCTACCTCGCCGAACGCGGACTCGACGTGTCCGGAGTCGATCTCTCACCCCGCATGATCGAGAACGCGCGCCGACTTCATCCGCACTGCCGCTTCAGCGTCGCCTCTGCCACCGACCTCGACCTTGACGAAGCGTCCCTCGGCGGCGTGCTCGGGTGGTGGTCGCTGTTCAACCTCCCCCGTGAGGTCCTCCCCCAGGTACTCGCCCTGTTCGCACGCGCGTTGAAGCCGGGCGGGCACTTCATCACCGCGACACACGTCGGCGACGGAGACGCTGTCCGCACCGAGGCTTACGGGGGCGTGCCCGTTAGCTGGACGACACACAAATGGCGGCCGGAGCAATTTGTGGACCTGATCGAGCAGGCCGGCCTGCACCCGGTCGCCGAACTCCGGCTCGCCCCGGAGGAGTACAGCGGGCCGGGCCTGGTCGTCATGGCCAGGCGCCCCGGCTGGCAATCAGGCGCGGGAAGCGGCGCGGGGGTTCAGCGCCCGCGCCGCCTCATGTAGAGGTCGAAGGCCCAGTAGACCATCGGGCGCAGCGGCAGGTCCCACTCGCCGACGTAACGCACCGCCTGACCACCGGTGCCGACCTTGAACTGGATCAGTCCGACGTGCGAGTCGTGGGCGTCGAGGGTCGGGGGGATACCGCGCAGGTCATAGACGTCGCAGCTGGCCGCAAGGGAGTCGCGGATCATCGCCCACTGGGAGGCGTTGGAGCCGCGCACCTCGCGCTTCTCGGTGGCGGAGGCACCGTAGGCGTACACCGCGTGGGCGCCGACGCGGACCAGGATGGTGGCGGCGACCAAATCGCCCTGGTGGTGGGCCAGGTAGAGCTTGATCCGCTCTGGGTCCTCGGCACGCAGCGCCGCGAACATGGTCTCGAAGTAGCGCAGCGGCCGGGGCGTGAAACGGTCGCGCTCGGCGGTGTGGACGTAGAGGTCGTGGAACGCCTTCAGGTCCTCGCCGACCGTGACATTGACTCCCTCCTTGGCCGCCTTCTTGATGTTGCGGCGCCAGAGCTGGTTCATGCCCCTGAGCAAGTCGTCCTCGGTCCTGCCGGCCAGCGGAATCTCGTACTTGAACTGCGGATGCCCAACCCCGAAGCCGTCCTCCGGGTTCTGCGGCAGCCAGCCGGCGTCACTGAGCTGACCGGTCACACGGGCGCCGACCGAGTCGTCCCACTGGCTGGGCATGTCGGTGAGCCGCTTGATGCCCGGATCGGCGATGCCCTCCTTGACCTGGGCGGCGCTCCAGACATTGGTGTACACCGGCGGGCCGAGCCGGATCGCGAACGCGCCGTGTGCCTTGAGATACGCCGCCAGCGGATCGAGCCACATGTCGATCGCACCGGTCCAGTCGATGACCGGGCCCTCGGGCAGATAGGCCAGTGTGAAGCGGTCGAGCCGCGGCACCGGCCGGTGCAGGACGAGCCCGGCACCGACCAGCCGCCGACCGTCGAACCAGCCGAGGGACTCGAGGCGCCACTCGGTCTTGACACGAGCCCATGCCGGTGTCTGCAGGAAGCTGACCGACCGCTGTGTCCGTACGAATGCCAAGTGCTCTGCGGCGCTGATCGGTTCGACGGTCAGGCGCACGCCCGCTGTTCGTGCTGGTTCGCTGTAGTACATGCCCTCAGTCAAGGCGGCGTGGCGTTGTCGGCATGTATCCGGTTCTCGATACGCCGACGATATGTGCTGACTCGTGGCCTCGAGAACATGCGTGTCTTGATCGTCGAGGACGAACCCAATCCCGCGGAAGCCATCAGCGATGGCCTAGGGCGTTTCTTTGCGATCATCGGATCGTTGGTCTGCCTGTGCCGTTGACTGACGCGCAGTGGGCGCGAATAGAGCCGTTGTTGCCTGATCGGACGCCGAGGCGGGGCGGGCGGTGGCGTGATCATCGACAGGTGATCGATGCGATCGCCTGGAAGTTCCGGACGGGGTCCCATTGGGTGAACCTGCCCGCCGAGTACGGCTCGTGGAAGGGCGTCTATACACGGCTAAGAAACTGGGCCATCGATGGCACTTGGGAGCGTGTGTTTACCGCGCTTCTCGTCCAGGCCGATGCCGACGGCGACCTGGACTGGGTCGTTGCGGTTGACTCCACCATCGTGCGCGTTCACCAGCACGCTGCCGGCGCTCGCAAAAAGGGGCCCCGGCCGAGGAGCCAGGCGACCATGCCGTCGGCCGCTCCCGCGGTGGGCTGACCACGAAGATTCACCTCGCCGCCGACAGCAACTGTCGGCCGCTGGCCTTCGTGCTCACCGCCGACCAGGCCGGTGACGCACCCGCTTTCGTAGAGGTGATGGGCCGCCTGCGTGTCCCGCGCCGGCGCAGACGACCTCGCACCAGGCCGGATGTGGTCCTAGCCGACAAGGCGTACTCCTCACGCGCCATTCGTGAGCACCTGAGCAAGCGCGGCATCCGGGCGGTGATTCCGGTTGCGGCGGACCAGCGGGGCCACCGCCTTCGTCGAGGCAGCCTCGGCGGTCGCCCACCCGCCTTCGACCGTGAGGCATACAAGCAGCGTAATACGGTCGAGCGGTGCATCAATCGGCTGAAGCAGTGGCGCGGCATCGCCACCCGTTACGAGAAGACCGCCACGGTCTACGGCGCCGGCCTCCTCATCGCGGGCATCTTCCTCTGGCCTGCCCGCTGAACGAACAAGCAGATCAGGGCCGGAGGCATTCTCCCTGCGGATCGAAGCAAACGAGTCCGTGCTCGCGAGCCAGCGTAGCGGCGTACTCGGACACCTCCTCCGCCTCGCCATAGGACATGAGCAAGTACACGATCGGGCCCGATGCCTCCTCGATAACCGGCAGGGACGCCCATACGACACTGCGATCCACGTCGTCCGGATATCGCGTGACGAGTGCTTCCACATACGCCACGATGCGTGGCGCCGGAGGCACGACGACATCGTCTAACTGCAGGTAGCGCTCGTAGAGCTGGTCATAGGTCAAGCCCGCTTGGCGGTCGTCGAGTGGACGGTCGCCGTCCCACACCGCAAGGTCATAACTCACAAGCGCATCGTCGCAGGGAACGGCCCCGCCAGTGCCAGCAGGCCCAGAGATCGAACCCCCGCCAAGTGATCCGTAAGAGAGCCCCTAGGTCCGGAAGCGATCGCGGCCGACCGTCACGACGACAAGGCCTCCGGATTCGAGTTCGGCGCCTACGACTACTTCCCGAAGCCCGTCGAACTCCAGGAACTCGCGCGCGGGCTCAGTACACTCGGGCTCATAGCACTCGACCGCAGAAGCGCCCACAACAGGCCCCTCGTACGAGAGATCGACACGGCATCCGGCACCGGATCTGAGGGAGGAGAGCGTGAATAGGGAGCCCGGGCTGAGCGTTCGCCTCAAACTCACCCTCAGCTACACGGGATTCCTCATGCTGGCCGGCTCCATGATGCTCATCGCCGGGTGGTTGTTCCTGACTCGGTGAAGCACGTCGGGCTCGTCTTCAAACCCGACTACCGCCTCTCCGTCGCGCGCGACTTCGCTCCGATGGCAGCCATCACGATGTTGTTCCTGCTGGCGTTCGGTCTCGGGGGAGGGTGGTTCCTCGCCGGCCGCATGCTCGCCCCGTTGAACCGCGTCACGAACGCCACCCGCATGGCCGCGAACGGATCACTCTCCCACCGCATCCAGATGCCGGGCCGTGAGGACGAGTTCCGCGAACCAATGGGCCGCCCCGGGCAACCAGGCGCCCATCTCGGGGCCCGCGGGCTCGGGAGACCGCGTCTACCGCATCCTCAGGCTCCACGACCTCCAGCAGAACCTCTTCACGCTGCTGTACCGGAACGTGGTGGTCCCGAACTCACTGAGCATGGCGAATCAGACCATGATCGTGGTCCCGAAGATGACGACCGCCGGATTCGCCGGCACCTTCTACATCCTCAACAGCGACACGTCCCTCCACGACGGCACGAGCACGTGCGACTACTTGCTGGTGTACACCTGACGACTACTTGACAGCAGCCGGCCTGGGGCGGGGGCGGGGCGACGACGACGTCCGTGCAAGACCCGCCGTTGTCTGCCGCGACGCTTTTCATCGCTGCGAGGTCAAATGCCGAGCCAGGGTACGAGGCCGCCCGCAGCACCAGCCCGATCGCTGGCCGTATCACCGGCTCGGAGGACGGCTTCCGCCGCTGAGCCGACCGGCATCGACCAGTGCCGTGAACAGCGCCGTGGCGTCCGCTCCGGCCGGCACTCCGCTCACCTGGCCGTCTCCTACCTCCACGACCCGCCATTCGCCGTCGCTCCGCAGCGCCAGGTCCGTGGTGACGAACCGGCAGCCGAGCGCCCGTACCGCCTCACCCACCGCGCCCAGCTCCGGATCCGGCAGCCGGTCCGGGGTGTCCGGATGGGCCGTGACCAGCACAGGGGCACCGTCCACCCACCACACACGCGCCTCGCCGCCCTCCGCGAACCGCTCGTACGCACGCAGCACCACGCCGCCCGCCAGCGTGTCCTCCTGAAGCGCGAAGAACCGCTCCACCACGGCCGCGAGCCGCCCGTGATCGGTCAGTTCCGGTACGAAGCACGCCTCGTCCCACTCGTGCTTGCGGGACTTGACATAATCCTTCACCACACCGGGACCGGGCCCCAGCGGAGCGGCGAGCGCCGCCAGCTCACCGGGAGCCGGGGCGGCGCCCGGCGGCCTGGCCTGCCAGACGCTGCGCGGTGTGAGAGCCGCGAACTCCTCGTACCAGCCCGGGAGTTCATGCGCACGACGGTAGCCGCGGGCATCGGTGAGCAGGACACAGCCCCGCTCATACAGGTCCCGCTCCAGAGCGCCGTACACCGCCGGGTCCATCATCCAGCCCCGGTACCAGTACGGTCCCGAGCCCCGCGGCACCCGCGCCAGCGCTTCCGTGGTGTCCCCGCCGAGCAGCGCGTCATGATCGAGAAGGGCCGTCCGCGCGCCCAGCGCCCGCGCGAGTGCCGCCTCCTCGGCGAACACCGGATCCGGCCTCACCGGCCGCAGTGGATCCGAACAGAACAGAAACCCGGCTTCCATGAAAACCCCCTGGCGGCCACCGTAGCGGGCACGACGCAAACCGCCGAGGCCGGTCCCCCGCCGGCCCACAGCACGCCGCAGAACCCCGTCGTCGCTGACAACGCGCCCTCATATCGCCCGCCACGCACCCGGGCGACTGGCGGGCAACGTAGATCACGTTGCGGTACGGGTGGCGGTGGTCCCGTGCGAGCGGGCAGCCCGGCGAGCGGCAAGTGGCGCCCCCACGCTTTCCGTCCGTACGCGACGAGGAGCCGCGGACTCAGCGAAACACCCCGGCGGGGCAGGCGATGAGTGCCTGCCCCGCCGGGGCGCCGAGCCTGGAGACAGCGAACGGACCGGCCGTAACGACCCGCCCGCTCGCCGCCGCTCAGAACAGCAGGTTGTACTTGTTGTAGCCGGTGGCCAGCCGCTTGCGCGCACCGAAGATGTCCGCACTCGCCTTGCCGGTACCCGGGTACAGCCACAGGTTGCCGCTCGTGTCCCGCGCCATGAGGTCCGCGAGGCCGTCGCCGGTGACATCGCCGGAGGCGATCAGCGACGTGAAGTTCCAGCCGGTGCGGACGGTGATGCGAGCCAGGAACGGCGCGGTGGCGCTGCCCGACCCCCGGTAGAGGAACACCCGGTTGAGGGTGTCGCGCACCAGGAGGTCGGGCTTGCCGTCACCGCTGTAGTCGCCACGGCCGAAGATCTTGTAGCCCTTCAGCGAACCCGTGGCGAACTTGACCCGCGCGTTGTACTCGCCGTTGCCCTTGCCCGGGAACACCCAGCCGTTGCCGGCCGTGTCGGTGGTCACGAGGTCAGGACGGCCGTCCCCGGTGACATCACCAGGGATGGCGTACGACGCGTAGGCACCCGACACCGTCGTCACAACGATGTCCTTGACCGCCCCGGTGAGCGGGTCTCCCTTCATCAGGTGCAGCCGGCCGTCGGTCTTGACGCGGACCAGGATGTCCCAGCCGCCGTCCCGGTCGATGTCCGTCTGCAGGGCCCAGGACGCGGACTGCCAACCCGGCCCGATGTACACGGCGGGGTTGAGAGACGTGCCCTTGCTGGTCTGGACGAACAGGTTCCCGGACGGCGCCCGCGCCACCAGGTCCGCACGGCCGTCGTAGTTGTAATCGGTGTCGTCGATCCGCGGTGCGGCCACCCCGGTGTACGGCAGCACCTTGGTGAACACCGAGTAGGCGCCCTTGGCCGTGCAGCCCTCGACACCCCACGAGACGATGCCGATGACCTTGCCGCCGACGATCAGCGGACCACCCGAGTCACCACTGCAGGTGGCCTTGGTGCCCGCGTCGGCGCCGGTGGCCGGGGTGCCGGCGCAGATCATGCTGCCCTCGACGAAGTAGTCCTTGCCAAGGATCTTCTTCATCGAGGTGTTGCAGGCGGTGTCGCTGACCAGCGGCAGGCTGATCTTGCGCAGCTTCGTCGCCAACGTGTCCGACGAACCCGAGGTGAGCCCCCAGCCGTACACGGTGGCGGCAGTGCCCGCCTTGTACAACGCGCCGTCGTGCGTCTGGGCGAGCCGCAGCCACTGCTGCTTCAGCGGCCTGTCCAGGGTGAGCACGGCGATGTCGTTGCGCACCGTCGCGTCGTCGTACGAGCGGTGCTGCCACTGGCGCGCGACGCCGGCGAGGACGCCGTTCGACTCGGTGCTGGTCACTCCGGCGTTGACGACGCCATAGGTGCGCCAGTCGAGTCCGTTCACGCAGTGCGCGGCGGTGAGCACCTTGTTGGGGGCGACCAGGGTGCCCCCGCAGAAGTAGTACTCGTCGGTGGCCTCATTGGCGTACCAGAGCTGGACCATCCATGGCGCTGTGGCGATGGTGGTCTCGGTGCCGCCGATGATGAACGGCGACGGTGTGCTCTTGCCACCCGCCGTGCTCGGCGTCGTAGGCGTGGCAGCCACCGGCTCCCCGGCCTGCTGAGCGGCGACCGCGCGGCTGGCAGAGACCACGCGCCCGCGCAGGGTCTTCTCATCGGTGACGGTCTTGCCGACGGCGGAGTGGCCGACGGTGGCACGGGTCGTGCCGGCGCCCGCGATGGCGGGGCCGTCCACCGCCTGGGCAGCGCCCGCCGCGGGCAGCGCAAGAGCCAGCGCCGCACCCGACAGGCAGAAAAGGACCGCGCGGCGCATGAAGCCGCGCTTGACAGGTATCACTCGGTGTCTCCGGATCCCCCAGGAAAAAAGCATCGGACTGCCCGAGGGATAGACAGGCTGACGACGCTCAAAAAACGTCGGTTCAGACAACATGACCGACCCACACCGCGGAGCCCCCCTCCGGCAAAGTGATGCTAAGCCCCGGCGACGGGGTCGGCGACCGCCTGCCGGGGCTCGGCGAAGTGTTTTACCGAAACGTTTCCTCATGTTGTGAAAAAGCCACTCCGCAGCCGATCGGAGATCGGGACCGGACGGCCGCTACGTGAGGAACTCGCCCGGATCGTCCACGCCTTCGACGCGGTCGCCAACGTCGGCCGCATACGTGCGGATTAACTCTGGGTGGCAAATGGACCGCTTTTAGATGGCCACCAATGTCCTGGAATACATCGGTCGGTGACGTCGATCATCGGTTGCCCGCGTACGAGGAGTCGGCGTTCCGGCGCGGCGCGGGTCGCCGGGCGCAGCGGGTGAACGTTGATGGAGACCCGGTCGCTGGGGCAGACCGAACGCCCTGCGGCCAAGGGCGGCCACCACCGGCATCGCGCCGACCGTGGAAGCGCCCCGCCCGGTCCGCTCCGGAATGCCCCCAGAAGCCGTGTCAGAACCGCTGGTTCGTGATGTTCCGTAACGGTGGGCGGTTTATCAGCGGCGGGCCGTCGCAATGAGGCGTTGTAGGGCCGTATGGGCGGGCGGGCCCCAGGTGAGCTTGCCGCCTGGGCGACCGCGGACGCCCGCCTCACCGATGAGGATGCCGCTGAGGGCGCGCATCACCGCCCAGCCACGCGCCCGGCGCAGGGTCGCGGCGTCCGGGGCCGGCTGGTAGGCGTCATGGAAGCGGTCGGCAGCGCCGTCCGGCAGCAGCACCCAGGAGGCGGCGAGGTCGCAGGCCGGATCGCCCGCGCAGAGGTCACCGAGGTCGATCACGCCGCAGAAGGTGCCGTCCGCGGTGAGGATGTTGGCCGGGTGCAGATCGCCGTGGAGCCACAGGGCCGGGCCCGCCCAGACAGGCGCGGCGGCGGCGTCCTCCCACACCGCGCGGACGGCGTCCGGGTCGGGAATCAGCCCCAGCCCGGTGGCCGAGGCGAGTTGCCCGGCGAACTGCTCGGCGCGGTCGGCCAGCGGTCCTCCGCGGTCACGGCCGACGGGCGCGCCGTTGGGGGCAGGTCGGTGAAGAGCCGTCAGGAAGGCGGCCAGAGTGTCGGCGGCGTCCGCAGCACGTGTGGCGGGGGTACGGTCGGCAGGCGCGCCCGACACCCACGTGGTGACGATCCAGGGCCGCGGGAACCGCTCGGAGGGCTCCCCGAGGCGCTGCGGGACGGGGATCCGCAGAGGGAGGTGCGGGGCGAGGGCGGGCAGCCAGGCGTGCTCCTTGAGCAGCAGCGCATCGGCAGACTGCGTCGCCCAGGGCAGCCGGACGGCGAGGTCGTCGCCGAGTCGCCACAGTTGGTTGTCCCAGCCACGCGCCCCAAGGCTCAGTGGGCGATCGGCCAGGTCGGGGTGCTGATCGTGCAGCAGTTCCCGGACCAACTCCGCGGTGACCTCGATCTCGGTGTGGGTCATGCGGAGCAACCATAGTTCGGGCGGCGGCTCTCGCCGCTGATGCACTCCCGTGGAAGGCGACTTGGTCTCCGAGACCTCAGTCATCGCCCGCGCGAGTTGCCCGGCCTCAAGACGACACGCTTCAACTATCCGATATCCGCTTCTGGTTCATGCCGAATGCAGTTCCTTGGGCCCGTAGTGGGCGGCATCCGCTCTTGTCATCAAGGCCCAGTAGCGGTCTCCGTACGACCAGTGCCACCACTCTGTCGGGTAGTTGACCAGGCCGGCAGCGGTGAGCGCCGTGCCCAGGATGTCCCGACGGGAGCGGGCCTCGTCGCTGATGTTGTCGGCCTGCGTGTAACAGGCGCCCGCGCTCTCCTCAGGAGTCGCATTCATGCGGGTGCCCATATCGAGCTCACGGCCGTCGGCGTCCGCGAGCGTCAGGTCGACGGCCGCCCCGGCGCTGTGGGGTGCGATCTCAGGCGGGGACACGTAGCGGCTGGCTGCCGAGCGGATCTGCCCAGCGGACCAGTCCGGATGATCGGCCCGCAGTTGATCTCCGTATTGGTCGAAGTAGTGACGTTGCAGCGACGGCGGGCGATACCCCTCGACGAACAGCAACCGCATCCCTTCAGGCAACTGTGCCTGGGCCTTGAGGAGTCGATCGAGCACTCCTACCCGCAGATGGGCGAAGGCGCCCGCGGGGTCCTGCCACTTTCGCTCATCGACCAGCAGAGGGCTGTCCCGTCGCACATCCACGAGCCGTTCGCCGCACTCCTGAACGGGCACGGCTGCAACTCTCGGGTCGGACATCAAGACGATCTCAGTCATGTCGCGATCATCTCGTGACCTTGCGCCCCGTGGCTCTCTTCCCGTCACTCGCGGAGTAGGGAGCGTTGCAAGGACTCGATGCCTTCCGGGCGTCGGCCCTTTCCGTCCGGAAGGCCCGCGCCATCCCCTTGTGCTGAAGAACAACCGGAGAAAACCGCCACCACCACCCGGCCTTGTGCGGGTCGGGAACCCGGAGCTGCGGGTCGCCGGGACGGGGCGCCGTAGACTTGTCGTATGAGTCGTTGGGCGAAGTTGACCGATGGGAGATCCGGGGACGACTACGCCGCGCGCTTCAAGGCCCTGGCCGACAGCGGCATGGACATGCACGGTGAGGCCCGGTTCTGCGCCGCGCTCGTGCCTGTCGGAGCGCGAGTCCTGGACGCGGGGTGCGGTACCGGGCGGGTCATGATCCGGCTGGCGGAACTCGGGTACGAGTGCGTCGGCGTGGATCTCGATGAGTCCATGCTGGCGGTGGCGCGGCGGGAGGCGCCGGGACTGCCCTGGATCCGAGCCGACCTGACGGAGTTCGACCCGACCGCGGCCGGTGTGCCCGCGGACTTCGATCTTGTGGTCGCCGCCGGCAACATCTTCCCGCTTCTCGCCACCGGCACCGAAGCCGCCGCCGTCGGCCGCCTTGCCACGGCGCTGCGACCGGGCGGTCTGCTCGTCGCCGGCTTCGGCCTGGACGAGGCCCACCTGCCAGTACCACCGAGCATCGCCCTGTCGGAGTACGACGCCTACTGCGCTGCGGCCGGCCTCACCCTGGTCGACCACTTCGCCACTTGGGACGCCGACCCTTACGACGGCGGCGGCTACGCCATCAGCGTCCACCGCCGCTAAGGCCCCCTGCGCGCGGCGTCATGTCCGACCGTACGGTCGTACTGTCCGCCGACTTGTTGACGATCCCGCGGAGGACGGTTGGGATCGCCCCGCCCGTAGGGCTCGACCAACGCCGACAGCTTGGGCAGCAGCCCCGGGGCCAGCTCACTCGCCTTCTTCCGGCCTCCTCCGGGACGACGGACCCGCCCCAACGGCGCCTGACCGGAATCCAGTTCCGCTACCCCGCGCGCGACCGCGCCCTCACGGGCCCCGGCTGCGGCGGCGACGAGCGTGATTCCGCCCTATGACCAACCGACGTCGGCGCTCGTCCAGATGGGGCAACAACGCCTGGAACTTCGCGGTCAGGACAGCCTCGATCCCTCCGGACTCCCCGTACCAGAACAACAAACCCCGCAGTCGAAAGCTACGACTTATTTCCCGGCAAGTCCTTACTGCGCTTCTTTCACAGCGGTAAAGGCTTGGACAGTTCGACATTGCCCATCAAATCTGTGGTGAACCGCTGCACCTGCCCCCAGTGCCAGTTCAACTCCGCGCCGTTCTCGCCCGTGCACGCACAAAGGATCCCAACCCGCTCCTTGACAACCGAACGGGCTTGCTCGCAATCAGAAGCTTCATCCACCACGTAGAAATGACGGACCAGCCTTCCTGCGCCGGAACTGAAGCAGATCTCTACCAGCCACTTCTTCATGCCGCTCATGGGACTCGCTTCCGGGAGCGCATGCTTCAAGCTCAGGTAGTCGACACTACTCCTTTTTGAACTTCGATGCCCTTGCCGGTCAGCCGACGCTCGCGCAGGGAAGGGGCACGCTCCCGCCACACCTCCGATAGTTCGCTCAGCGAACCAATGCGACCGTGCCGGTTTACTCACTGAACTGGACAGTGTTACCGTGCCTGAGTTCACTCACTGAACCACAGAGGTGGTTGCTCCGGCATACCAAATCCTTGACCCTCCGCTGTCCGGTCGGAGCGTCGCGCTGATCGTCCGGGCGGCGGGAGAAAAGACATGGCTGTGTGGTCTACGGCGCCAGGCAGTGGAGCGATATCGCGCTGAACCGTGACAACAAGCGCATGGCCGACCACTGGCCCCGGCGCCCGCAGAGCGAAGAAAACCGCCGTCAATGGCGCGTTCCGGATTGTTCCCGGGCGTCCGTCCAAGACCCCGACGCACCGAATTCATCAACACTCGTCACCGAGGAGGACCACCATGTCGTCCGTGCTCATCACTGGCGCGTCCAAAGGAATCGGCCGAGCCATCGCCGTCGAACTGGCAAAGCGCGGCCATCGGGTGATCGCCACCGCCCGCCGGCCGGAAACCCTGGCCGACCTCCCCGTGGACCGGCGTCTGCGCCTCGATGTCACCGACCAGGACAGCGTCGACCAGGCCATCAAGGACGCCGGTGAGATCGACGTACTGGTCAGCAACGCCGGCGCGACGGTGCGCGCGCCGCTGGAGACCGTCCCGCTCGCGGAGGTCGAACGGCTCTACCAGCTCAACACCTTGGGCGCGCTGCGAGTCGCGCAGGGGGTGCTGCCGGCGATGCGGAAAAGGGGATCCGGGCGCCTCGTCTTCATCTCCAGCGTCCAGGGACGACTGGTGCTGCCGATCATCGGCCCGTACGGCGCGAGCAAGTGGGCGCTGGAGGCGATCGCCGAGACACTGGCCATTGAGACGGGCCACTTCGGCGTCAAGGTGAGCATCGTGCAGCCGGGCGCCGTGTCCACGAACGGTGCCGCGCAGGCCAAGACGTTCTTCGAGGAAGACGACCCTTACGCCCCGCTGTATCAGCAGCTCAGCGCTCTGCGCGGCGAGGTCGTCACCTCCGAGGAGGTGGCCGTCGTCGTGGCCGACACCATCGAGCGGCCTGAGCCTCCCCTGCGCGTGCCGGCCGGAGCTCCCGCCGAGCGAGCCCTGAGGGCTCGCAAGGAGGCCCCTGAGAACGAGCCGTTCGTACCGGCCGAGCTCGATTGGTAGCAGTCGGTCTGGTAGCAGTCGGTCGAGATCAGGTGTCTCCGAACAGGGCCGGTGACACTACGACGGGCCCGTGAGGGAGGTCAGCGCTCTGCTGCACGGGGGTACGAGAGAGACTCCCAGCGGTCCAGCTCGGCCAGGCGGTCACGCATGTGGACAACCGCTCTTATTGCGGAGTTGGAGTCCTTGGGGCGTCCGCGACGGGCGTGTGGTCATCGAGCCAGTCGAAGATCTTTTCGAAGGCGTACCGCTGTCCACCGACGCGGCAGTGCGCACCAGCTCCCTCAACGTCAGTAAGCCTCAGCAGCGTCTTGTCGTTTGTTGTTAGATGGTCGAACACTTCCTCGGGCTGCCCCTTGAAGAAGAGGTCGTCTTCTGCCTCGCAGATCAACGCCGCACAGTCGATCCGCTCTGCGACGCCGTCGCGCGCATTGAAGTCCATCGCCCGGGCGGCGTACTCCCGTGGTGTGCGACCGCCCATGACACACATCCCGTGCGTGATCGCCCAGCGTGCGGTGGGGCTCGATTCGAAGGCTCTAGCAAGTTCCTCGTCTATCTCCGGTGCTTCCGGCGCCTTCACTGCCGCGCGCGATTTTGTGCGGTCGCCTTCGAGGAAGCGTGTGATGAGCACACTGAAGTCGTACACGCCGTCGACGGCCATCACGGCTTTGATGCGTAGGTCGCGAGGATGCGCGGGTCCCTCGGGTTTCCGTGCAGGAAGAACTCAGCCGTGCGGTAGTAGTTCGAGGCCCGCAGGTAGCTGTCCCGGGCCGTGATCACATGTCCCTGGGAACGGGCCTCGTCCGCGACGGCACTGATACGCGCGGCGGTGGCGTTCCACTCGTCGAACCAACTGTCGTAGTCTCCGGGCTTGATTCGCTCGACGGTGGCCTCCACCTCCGCGAAGTCAGCGCCGCCGTAGGTGATATGCCCCAGCGAACGCAGTGTCTCGTACCAGAAAGTTCTCATCTTGCGGGAAGATCAAACGACGCACGGTCGCTCCTGATGTGGATGGCGCGCCGGGCCACAGCCTGCGCGGTCCGCGTCCGCCAGATGTGCGCCGGCACCTTCGAAGCCGCTTACGTGCCATGGAGCCGGCGCCCGCTGGTACCTGGGCGATCTAGCGTCTGTCCGATGACCTGGCGTCCCTCCGTCCGGCGACCTGTTGCCGCGAGGATCTGCCGGCGTTTCGCTCAAGACGAGGCGGAGTCCGCTGCCGAGGCCGCGGGACCGGAGGCCCATCTGAGGGTCACAGGTTCCGTCCTGCGGGGCCGAGCAGCGTGCGGAGGCACTACGTCCACGCAGGTCTGGTGGCCGTCTGGCCTGCAGCGGCTGCGGCCGTACTGTTCACCCGGCTCGAGTGTGTTTTCCAGCACGATAGAACCGTCAACAGCCGTCCGCAGGTGCGGAGGGCTACGGGTCGCCCTCCAGGCCGAAGTGATCAACGTGTTCGTCGCTCCACTTCACTGGCTGGATGGCAAGCGGAGGGATGCCGGGACCGCTGATGAGGTCACGCGCACGTTTCCTTCCTGAACGCCGCGCTTCCGCACATGCACGTAGCGTCGCCATCCTGGGTTGGTTGTCCTGCCAAGGAGACGGTCCGGTTCGATGGCAAGCTGTGCGACGACGGATCGACGACGAGACCTATGTGACCGCCGCGCTCACCACCACGCGCGGAAGCAACCGGGTCGCCGTCTCCAGCCGTGGCACGTCCGAAGGCCGGTACGAGCCGGTGTCCCGGCCCAGACGGATGAGGAAGAACGCCGGCAGGCCGTTGATTCCCTCACGTCGCGAAAGCAGTTGGGTGATCAATCGGTCAACCTCAGGGCACCGAGTCAGGACAGAGCGAGGACGCAGAACTCATGGCCCTCCGGGTCGGTCAGGCACGTCCACGGGACGTCGCCCTGGCCGAGGTCCAGGTCGGTGGCGCCGAGGGCCCGCAGCCGGGCCACCTCCGCCGTTTTGTCGTCACCGGGGTACGGCAGCAGATCAAGATGGATGCGGTCCGGCACGGTCTTCACGTCGGGCGTGCGGAGGAATTCGAGATACGGGCCGACCCCCTTGGCGGAGCGCAGCACCGCTTGGTCGTCGGTCACCTCGTGCAGGGTCCAGTCCATCGCCTCGCCCCAGAACCGGGCCATGGCCCGGGGATCCGCACAGTCGACCACCACCGCGGCGATCGGCCCGGTGTCCCGGTAGACCTCCCGGGGCTCCAGCACGCAGAACTCGCTGCCCTCCGGGTCGGCGAGGACCGTCCACGGCACTTCGCCCTGGCCCACATCGGCGGGCGTCGCGCCGAGGGCCCGGAGGCGTGCGACCAACTCCGTCTGATGGGCCGCGGAGGTGGTGGCGAGGTCGAGGTGCACACGATTCTTGACCGCTGTCTTGGGTTCCGGGACGGGAACGACATCGACACCGACGGCGACCGGGTCCGGCCAGACGAGGCCGCCGGCAGGTCCGACGTAGGTGGTCACGCCGGGACTGTAAGCACTCCAGCCGAGCGCCTCCGCCCAGAACCGGCCTACCGCCAAGGCGTCAAGAGCCTTTATGTTCACCTGAACAGGTCGCATTGCCATGCGGACGATCCTATGCACCCGCTCCGCAACGGTATCCGGACCGTCCCCAATCCGAGATCAGCTCTCTGGCCGACGGGCCAAGGCAGCGGCCGGCCCGCCGACGAGTGCCGCATCGAGAGTGTCGAGAGTTACGAGGCCAACCGCCCAGGTGCGTTGTGACCAGAGCTGGTCGATCCGCAGGAGTGAGCGGCAGCCCGACCAGGAGCCCAATTCCCGTACCGGTATAGTTTGACCGGTATAGTTATTGGTTGCATGAGAAGGGCACCCCGTGATCGAGATCCTGAACCCCACCCTACTGGCCCGGGCCAAAGACACGGGTGCCCTGGTCGCCGACATCCTGCAGACGCTGAAGAGCCGCAGCACGATCGGCACGAACCTTCTGGACATCGACCGGTGGGCCAAGGCAATGATCGTCGAGGCCGGAGCGCAGTCCTGCTATGTCGACTACGAACCGTCCTTCGGACGCGGCCCGTTCGGCCACTACATCTGCACGGCCGTCAATGACGCCGTACTCCACGGACGGCCACACGATCACACGCTTGCCGACGGCGACCTGCTGACACTCGACCTCGCCGTCTCCAGAGGCGGAGTCGCCGCAGACGCCGCCATCAGCTTCATCGTGGGCGACACGAAGCCCCCGGAGAGCGTCGCGCTGATCAGTGCGACCGAACGTGCGCTGGCCGCGGGGATCGCCGCTGCCGGGCCCGGGGCTCGTATCGGCGACATCTCCCATGCCATCGGCACGGTCCTCCGCGAGGCGGGGTACCCGATCAACACCGAGTTCGGAGGTCATGGCATCGGATCGACGATGCACCAGGACCCGCACGTTTCGAACACCGGACGGCCCGGCCGTGGATACAAACTGCGCCCCGGGCTGCTGCTGGCGCTGGAACCGTGGGTCATGGCGGACACCGCTCAACTCGTCACCGATGCCGACGGGTGGACGCTCCGAAGTGCGACAGGCTGCCGGACAGCACACAGTGAGCACACCATCGCCATCACCGACGACGGAGCCGAAATCCTCACCTTGCCGACGCAGGCGCGGCCCTGAGTTCGGAGCCCCATGCAGGGCGGCTGTGGGGCCAGGTCCGCGAGCAGCCACGTAGTCGCTGTGCCGGCTCATGGCCCCGGTGTGGCGTCGGCCGTGGGCTGGATCCGCTGGAGCATCTGTTCCATGACGGAGACGGGCAATGCCGGGTGCTGGGCCGCGGCTTGCGCCGTATCGGTGTCCTTCAGCAGCCCGATCAGCACCCGCGCGGGCAGTCCGGGGTGCCGGGCGGCCGTGTCGCGCACCCACTCGTACGGGTCGTCCAGCAGCCGCACCGCCGACTCGGGCGTCAGACGGGGGTCGGTGGCGGCCCAGTGCCGGACTTCCTCATCACTGTCCCGGCTGAACCGCTCGACCAGCTCGGCGGTCGACTCCGGGTCGTCCAGGGCCAGTTGACGCATCCGTGGGTTCGGGTCGTCGGCGTAACGGAGCACGCCGTGACGGGGGAAGTTCGGGTGGCCGTGGGGGCGATCGGGGGTGCTGAGGCTGCCCGTCCACCACTGCCACACTCTCAGCAGCATGTCCGCGGGTGCGTCGTCGCAGGATTCCGCGAGGAAGAGCTGGACGACCCGGTCCTCATCGCGGGCGAGGCGTTCGACGACGTCCGGTGGGAGGCGTCGGGCCCGGGCGACGCTTCGTCGTACGAGAGGGTGGGCGGAGGCGGCCAAGCGGCGCATGGCGCCGGGGTCCTGGTGCAGCGCCACGACCCAGTCGAGCGGGTAGTGGCGGCCGCGCGGGTCGAAGTCGATGGGGATGTCCGCCCGTTGTTCCTCGGTGAGGTCGGGGCGTATGGCCACCACGGAACGGACGCTCTCGTCGGGGTCCCGGGCAAGGAGCAGCACCAGGTCCGGGTCCAGGTGCGGGTTGCCCGCGAGGGAGCAGCGCTGGGCCGGGTCGCCGTGGTGGGCCAGGTACTCGGCGAGGCCGCGCTCCAGACGGCACGTACCCACCGCGCGGTCTGCGAGTTCCGCCGTGTCAAAGACCGACGGGGGCATCGGGTGCTGCTGGTGGTACTGGAGCAGTGCTTCGACGCGGACCTTGCCGTCGGCGTCGGCCAGCAGCGCGCGCCGGGTCGCGGTGTCCAGATGGGGCCAGGCCCTCCGGCAGGCCAGGGCTCGTACGGACGGGTCGACGTCGACGGCCAGGGCGATGAGTACCGATACGGGCAGGCCGTAAAGGCGAGCGGTCTCTTCGCGGACGCGTGCGGACGGGTCCGCTGCGAGCTGCTCGTACACGGCGTCGGTGAGTTCGACACGCCGGTCTGCCGCGAGCATGGTGAGGATCCACCGGTGCCGGGATTCCTCTTCGTCCAGGATCAGGCGGGCCCACTGTTCAGTGGTGATGTTCGGCTGCGCCTCGGCCAGCAACTGCCGCAGCTTCCGCTCCGGGTGGACCATGGCCGCCTCGACGACCGCCGTCGGCAGTGGGCGCCACAGGAGGTAGTGCGACAGGCCCAGGAGGCGGGCGCGGAGGTGATCGGGGGTGGCGGGGTTGAGGCACAGCCCGTCCGCCCACATCTGCCGCAGCCTTGTCGAAGGCCCCGGTCCCTGGAGCAGTGCCGCCCAAGCGGCTTCCCGCTCCCGAGGGGTTTCCTGGGCTGCCGCCCGCGCGGCTGCCTCCTGCCGCTCCCCGATGTGGTCCAGCAGGGTGAACCAGACCTCGTCCTCTTCGGTGGTCACCCCGAGCAGGGTGCTGCCGTCCGTCGCGAGGGTGATGAACTCCGGCTGCCCGGGGCGCTCACCGAGGACTCCGGCGAGGTCCCACTGACCGGTGAGCCGCACCCGCGTCCAGCGCCTGGGCGCACAGCCCGTCCAGTGGCCGGCGACATCGATGAGGAATACGCCGTCCTCGCCGATGATCCCCTTGCCGGCCGCGAGCCGGTGCCACTGCGCGTTGAGCTCGGCGATCAGGCCGGGCAGGTCCTCCCGCACAGCCATCGTCGGCTTGGCGTCGCCCGAGACGACCGACCGCCAGGCTGCCCGGGGCGGCAGTACCTGCTCGGTCCGACGGTCCCCCACGACTTCCAGCCCCGCACGCCGCAACAGCTCCAAGAGCTCGCCATCCCCACCCGTCATGGGAGCCCATCGTGCCCGAAGCGGCTCTCCGTCTGCTCAACGGGTCTTCTCAACAACCAGTGCCGCGACCTGCGCGGCTTCGGGAACCGGGGCCGATGCGCCTTCGCGCCCCACGTACCCTCTTCACCGTGGCAGCCTCACCCCTGCGTCGTGTCGCCGTCCTCGTGCTCGAAGGCGCAAAGCCTCTCGATGTCGGTATTCCCGCGCAGGTCTTCACGACCCGCGCGAGCATGCCGTACGAGGTGCGGGTGTGCGGCGCGGCGCCAGGTCTCGTGGCCGGCGGTGACGGCCTGTCGTACTACGTCGCCCATGGCATCGACGCACTCGCGTGGGCCGACATCGTCTTCATTCCCGGCTACCGGCACCCGGACCGTGACGATCCGCCGCCGGTCATCGTCGACGCGCTGATCGCCGCCCACGATCGGGGCGCGCGGCTCGCCGCCATCTCGACGGGCGCCTTCGCGCTCGCCGCCACGGGCCTGCTCGACGGCAAGCGCGCCACGACGCACTGGCACTACACACGGGCACTCGCGGCGAAGCGTCCGCTCGTCCGGGTCGACGCGAACGTTCTGTTCGTCGACGAGGGCAGTGTGCTGACATCGGCCGGCGCCGCCTCGGGCCTCGACCTGTGCCTGCACATCCTGCGCGGCGATCTGGGGGTGGCCGCGTCAAACCACGCCGCCCGGCGCCTGGTGGCGGCCCCCTACCGCAGCGGCGGTCAGGCACAGTACGTACCGCGCAGTGTGCCCGAGTCGCTCGGCGAGCGGTTCGCCGCCACCCGGGAGTGGGCGCTGCACCGGCTCGGCGAGCCCCTCACCCTTGAAGCGCTCGCCCGGCACGCGGCGGTGTCGCCCCGCACGTTCTCGCGGCGCTTCGTGGAGGACACGGGGTACACACCGATGCAGTGGGTCATGCGTGCCCGTATCGACGTGGCCCGTGAGCTGCTCGAACGTTCGGAGCGGGGCATCGAGCAGATCGCCGCCGACGCCGGGCTCGGCACCGGCGCGAATCTGCGGCTGCACTTCCAGCGGATCCTCGGCACGACGCCGAGCGAGTACCGGCGTACCTTCGCCCAGGGCGAGTAGCCCGTCGCCACCACGTGGCGTGATCCTTTTGGACCGTGGCGACCACGCCGCTGTCACCAGCGGATGCCGCGCGAGAACCTGATGGCGAACCCGGAAAGGACACCCCTCATGACTCGCATCGCCATCAACGGATTCGGCCGCATCGGACGCAATGTGCTGCGCGCGCTGCTCGAACGCGACAGCGGCTTGGAGGTCGTCGCCGTCAATGACCTCACGGAGCCCGCCACCCTCGCTCGGCTGCTCGCCTACGACACGACGGCGGGCCGGCTCGGCCGCCCGGTGACTGCCGACGGCGACGCGCTCGTCGTCGACGGCCGCCGCATCACCGTGCTCGCCGAGCGCGAGCCGGCGCAGCTTCCGTGGGCCGAGCTCGGCGTCGACATCGTGCTTGAGGCGACCGGCCGCTTCACGTCGGCCACGGCAGCCCGCGCTCATATCGGCGCGGGCGCGAAAAGGGTACTTGTCAGCGCGCCGGCGGACGGCGCCGATGTCACACTCGCGTTCGGGATCAACACCGACACGTACGACCCGGCGGCGCACACGGTCGTCTCGAACGCCTCGTGCACGACCAACGCGCTCGCGCCGCTGGCCGCGGTGCTGGACGGTCTCGCCGGCATCGAGCACGGCTTCATGACGACGGTGCACGCCTACACGCAGGAGCAGAACCTGCAGGACGGTCCGCACCGCGACGCCCGCCGCGCTCGGGCCGCCGCTGTCAACATCGTGCCGACGACGACGGGCGCCGCCAAGGCGATCGGACTCGTGCTGCCGAACCTCGACGGCAAGCTGTCTGGCGACTCGATCCGGGTGCCGGTTCCGGTCGGTTCGATCGTGGAACTCAACACGACCGTCGCTCGCGACGTGACGCGCGACGAGGTGCTGGCGGCGTACCGCACCGCGGCGGAGGGGCCGCTCGCCGGTGTCCTCGAGTACTCGGATGACCCGCTCGTGTCGTCCGACATCACGGGCAACCCGGCCTCGTCGATCTTCGACTCGGCTCTCACCCGCGTCGACGGCCGCCACGTAAAGGTGGTGGCCTGGTACGACAACGAGTGGGGCTTCTCGAACCGCGTGGTCGACACGCTCGAACTCCTCGCCGCGAGTTGACCGGGAAACCGGGGCAGCGAACACCAGTGGTCGGTCGCGTCGTGTACTCGTCCACTGGTGCGCGGGGTCTTGATCAGCGATTCCGTGCGCATGCGGCGCCTGAACGGCGACGAAGTCGAGGGGCAACCGCGCAGCTCCGGCGGCCGGACATGCACGTGTGCCCTTCGACCGAGCAGCCGAAGTCGGCGTTGTCGCCGAGTTGAGGCAATGCCGCGTGCCGGTCCGGCCCTGACCCGAAGGCGCGGGTGTCGTACCCCGGCGCTAGCATCCGCCCGTGAATCCAGAATTTCTGCGGTCTCTCGGTATTCCGCTGCCGTCCGGTGCCATGATCACGTCCGATGAGGGTGACGGCGATGTCCAGCCCCTGTGGCTGAGCGACACGCCGGCCTCCGCCGGTCTCTGGGCGCAGATACGGGAAGCTCACGGCGACTCCGGTCTGTGGCCTCTCCTGCTCGTCCCTCTGGAGCATGACCAGGAGTTCCGGCCCTGGGCGTCGGGTGAACTGTTCCCGGAGCGCGTGTCCTCGCCGGAGAGCCACGATCCGTCCACGGTTCTTGCGCAATGGTGGAAGGAACACACCGATTTCGACGACGACGACAATTTGTCACGAGCCGATCGTCTGGCCGTCACAGCGCCCTTCGAACAGGCCTGGCCGGGCCTCGCCCCGGCCCGCGAAAGCGCATTGGACCCGGACGAGACGGCAGCCGAGTACGCCGGGGTTTTTGTCTCCGAGCACCCCGGTGCCCGGCTCGGTCTGGTGCAAGCCCCTCGGGGAGCTGACGCACTTGCCGCTGTCGGCTGGGGCGGCCCGGTCAACTACGACGACACCGGCAAATACGCCGCAGTCGTACGGAGCTGGGAAGAGCGCTTCGGCGCACGCGTCGTAGCGGTCGGCTTCGGAACCCTTCATCTGAGCATCGCCGCGCCGCCGGCCGACCACGAGGACGCGTTGGCGGTCGCGGCCGAGCACTTCGCGTTCTGTCCGGACAACGTCTGGCAGCGACGACACCCGCCGACTTTGGCCGCCTACGCGGATCAGCTCATCGGCATGAATTGCTGGGAATTCTGGTGGGACTGACCGGCCAAGGGGTGCGGCCTTCGCCGTACCCGGTCGAGGCCACCCAGGTCGCGGACGCCGCCGGATCCCCGCGGTGACGGCGGAGGGGCGCAGGTCAGGTGAAGGCCTGCATGATCTTGTCGTGGATCAGGCGGAGCTGCGTGTTCACATCGGCCGCACCCGCCAGATCGCGGCCGGTGAAGGCCTTGACGAGGCTGCGGTCGGTGATGGCGCAGATCATGTGGTTGACGCCGCTGGGTGCGATCTCCCGCTGGATCTTCTCCAGACACTCCTCGGGGGTGCCCGCTATGGAGAGGCGTTCGGCGATCGCGGGCGTGGTCAGCTCGATGCCTCGGGCCAGGTCACCCGCTGCGATGGCGTCGATGACCGGTTTCACCTCGCCCGGATCGACCCCGTTGCGGAGCAGCTGTTCCTCGGGCATCGAGGAGGCGTAGATGCCCACCATGCTGCGGGCCGCGTCCTTGGCGGCCGCGGAGTCGGGCCCGGTGGCGAAGACGACCCAGGCGCCTATGTCCAGTGACCGCCAGTCCTTCCCCGCCCGCTCGGCCCCGGCCCGGATGTGCCGTACCGCGTATTCGTACGCCTCCCGCGTATAGCTCAGCGCGTGATGGCAGCCGTCGGACAACTCCCCCGCCGCTTCGAAGGACTTGGGCCCGCGCATCGCGCCGAGCTTGAGCGGCACACGCTCCTGGACGGGGCGGGCGAAGGTGAACAGCCCGTTGTAGGTGAAGAACTCGCCGTCGTACGAGATGGCGCCCTCGTCCAGCACCGTACGCACCACATGCAGCGCCTCCTTGACCCGTGACAACGGCCGGGCCCGGGCCCACTCGATGCCGTACTGGGCCAGCAGCCCGAAGTTCCCGCTGGACAGCACGCCCTCGGCCCGCCCGCCGGACAGCTCGTCAAGTGTCGCCAGGGCCTGGGCGATCAGGGTGGGCTCCCGGAGCGTTACGGGGGAGACGCTCGGGCCGAGGCGGATCTGGCTGGTCTGGCCCGCGGCCGCGGCGAAGAGCAGCCACAGGTCTTTGTGCCAGGTCTCGTCAGCGGCATAACACGCGTGGAAGCCCAGCTCATCGGCGAGCCTGATCGAGGCCAGTGACTCCTGGAGCGGATAGTCGGGGAGCATCGCGTAGCTGAATTTCACGGGCGCCGCCTTCCGTAGCGGGAACGGGCGGTATGAACCGCCGGGCCGGTTACCTCACCCGAGAGTGTGGACGCGATCCGCCAACTGTCCAGTGCCACAACACAGTTGATCAGTACGGGACCAGGCACTCACCGCTCCGGACCGCCCACACACGTCGCACAGGCACTCGGCCGGGCAGGCCCGGAACAGCCTGCCCGGCCACACGGAAAAGCCGGTCAGGCGCGGACGCGCTCCACGGAGACGACGTCGTAGTCCGTCTCGGGTGTCGGTGCCTCGACGTCGAAGCGGGCGTTGGGGAGATAGATACGGTCGCCGTGGACGGCGGCCGTCGTCGGGACGCGGAAGTGCTCCGGGTCGGTGATACGGGTGACCGCGGTGCCCCTCGTACCGGCGGCGTCGAGCCGCAGAACGTCAATCGCGTTCTGGCGCTGCTGCACGACATAGAGGAGACGGCCGAGGAGGAGCAGGCCGTCGCCGTTGGGCAGGAGGAGCGGGCCGATGTCCACTCTGCGCGCCACCCCGGTACGGGGATTCACCCGCATCAGGCTGCCCCCGTCGGCGAAGTCGTTGACCACCAGCAGTGCACGGCCGTCCGGTGTCGCGGTAATGCCGTTCCCGGTGATGACCGCCCCCTGGACCCAGTCGCCGGACAGCGGCACGGTGACGACCCGGTCCGCGGGCTCGCCCCGCCGGCCGAGCGGCAGCTTGTAGAGCTGCGGTTCGAACGAGTCCGTGAACCAGGCGGCATCGGGCGTCAGGAACACATCATTGACCAGCGTCAGGTCCGTGCCCACGGAGAAGGTCTTCGTGATCCTGCCCGTACGGAGGTCGGCGATCCGGATCTCGCCGCTCGCCCCGCCGCACAGGAACAGCCTGCCCCAGGCATCGATCTTGAGTCCGGCGACGGGGTGTTCGGGACCGGGCCCCTGGATGACGATCCGGCCTCTGCCGGTCGCGAGGTTCGCACGGTACACAGCGCCGTGCGCCATCGATCCGAAATAGGCGTACGGCTCCGAACCGATGGTGATGCCCTCGGGCCGGAAACCGTCCGGCAGGGGAAACCGGGCCGGCCACCGCCTCCGCACAGATGCCGCGGCGGCCGCCGTACCGCCCGGCGGACCCACAAGCGCCGCACCACCCACAGCGGCAGCGGCTCCGAACAAACTCCGCCGCGCGAAAGAACGTTGCATGACGAGCGTCCTCCCAAGAATCCGGTACACGTCCCCCACACCCCACCACACACCCCGGCCGCATACACGGATTGACCGGAACACACCCGCATCCGTCTCCTCACCGATGACGGCCCATCAGACCGCTGCCGGGTGCGCCCCGGAGATCGGGATTTCGGACGGGTTGTGCGCCTGGCACTGTCCGGACGGTGCCAGGCGCACCGTCCGGACACGGAAGCGCCAGGACCGTTGACGGGTCCCCGGGGCGGTGGCACCATCCCACCGCCCAGCACGCCGAAGAAAAGTTCACATGGCGAACGAGCGTCAAGGGAAGGGGTCCTCGCGATGCAGCCGCGGACAACCGACGCGGGATCGAGCGGGCCGGTCACCGGCGGAGAACGCCGGGTCTGGCAGCCTTACCACACACTCTGGGCCGTGCTTCTCGGCGGCTGGCTCTTCAGCTATGCCGACCGCGCCATCACCGGTCCGGTCGTGACCTGGCTGATCAACAACGACATCGGCCTGATCGGCGGGTCCAGCCATCCCCACGCGCTCGGCGGGCTCATCGGCAGTCTCTTCTTCGCGGGCTACATGCTCACCCAGTACCCCGGCGGCTACCTCGGCGACCGGTACGGCCACCGTGCGATGCTCGCGATATCCCTGGTCTGGGCCGGCGTGACGACCGTACTGACCGGCCTGGTCACCGGTCTGATCGTGTTCGTCGCGCTGCGCGTGCTGACCGGGCTCGGCGAGGGCGTCTTCTACTCCAACGACCGCACCCTGATCGCCAAGCACTCGCCACCGGGCAAGGTCAGTCTCGGCATGGGCGTCGTCATCACCGGGCTCTCGCTCGGCCTGACCATCGCCACGATCGGCGCCCCGTACCTCCTCGACTGGGGCGTCGACTCCTTCGGGAAGGAGGACGGCTGGCGCATGCCGTTCCTGGTCCTCGGCGGTGCCACCCTGCTCTTCGGCTTCGTGATGGTGCCGTACCTGCGCCGTCTCGGCGGGCCGCTCAAGGCGGGCGGCTCCACCGTGCGGCTGCTGGGCATATCGGCGCTCTTCTGCGCCGCGGTCATGGCGGTCTATCTCGTGGCCGACAGCGCAGGCATGCCCGCCTGGGGCGTGGCCGTCGCCGAGACCCTGCTCGCGCTGCTGCTCGTCGGTGTCATCTTCGCACGGCGCGGCGGGCAGGCCGGCGCGATCGTCCGCAACCGGGACGCGATGCTGCTGAGCATCGCCGCCGTCGCCATTCTGTGGAATCTGTGGTTCTTCAGTTTCTGGTCGGTCTCGATCGTCGCCGACGCCGCCCACAGCTCGTTCGCTCAGGCCGCGCTGGTCGCCACCTTCAACGCCGGAGCCGGCATCCTCGGCTTTCCCGCCGGCGGACTGCTCTCCGACTGGGCGAAGACGCGGGGCTGGGGCCGCAGGCCCATGCTGGTCTGGTTCACCCTGATCCAGGGGGTGCTCGTGCTGGCGTTCGGGGCCTATCTGCAGATGGCGGGGAAGCCTTCGCTGGTGGTCATGTCGGTGATGCTCTTCACCGCCAGCCTGTTCTTCAACGCCCTGCAGCCCATGGCTCACGCACTTGTCGCCGAGGTCGTCGAGGAGCATCAGCGGGGAGCCGCGTTCGGCATGTGGAATCTGATCGGCGAGATCGGCGCGGTCATCAGCCCGGCGCTCGGCGGCGCGCTCTTCGACACGTACGGTACGTGGGTCGGGGCCATCTACATCGACGGTGGCCTGATGATCGCCAGCGCGGTGATCTACCTGTACGTACGGGAACAGCGAACGGCATCGCTCGCCCCGGTCTGACCCGACCGCCCGGGCGGCTCCGGGACGCGGGTGAGCAGAAGAAGCGGAACCAGCGCGGCAACAAGTGGCGGAGCGGCAACAGATGAAAGAGGACCGCTGATGCGCACCACCGTCGGCATCGTCGGCGCCGGACCCGCGGGGCTGCTCCTGGCGAGGCTGCTCCACAACGCGGGCATCGACAGCGTCGTCCTGGAGCGCCGCGACCGCGCGTACGTCGAGCACAGGCAGCGTGCCGGCGTCCTCGAACAGGCCACCGTCGACGCCCTCCGCGCCGCCGGGGCGGGGGAACGGATGGACCGCGAGGGCATGCCTCATCACGGCATCGAGCTGCGCTTCAACCGCCGCAGGCACCGCGTCGACTTCTCGTCCCTCACCGGCGGGCGCGGGGTGATGGTGTACGCCCAGACCGAGGTGGTGAAGGACCTCATAGCCCTCCAACTCGCCGACGGCGGCCCGCTGCTGTTCGGCACCGAGGTGACCGCCGTCGAGGGCGCCGGCAGCGACAGCCCCACGATCCGGTATCTGCACGAAGACCGGGAGCAGACACTGACCTGCGACTTCGTCATCGGCTGCGACGGCTTCCACGGTGTGAGCCGCCATGCGGTCCCCGCGTCCGTGCGCACCACGTACGAGCGGACGTACCCCTACTCCTGGCTCGGCATTCTGGCCGAAGCGCCGCCCGTGTACGCGGAGTTGATCTACGCCCACTCGGCGCGCGGCTTCGCACTCGCCAGCATGCGGTCGGCTTCGGTCAGCCGGCTCTACCTCCAGGTGCCCAACGGCACCGATCCCGAGGGCTGGTCCGACGAGCGGATCTGGGACGAACTCGACGCGCGGTTCGCGACGGACACCGACCCCGGATGGAAACTGGAGCGGGGGCCGGTGACGTCCAAGGCGGTGCTGCCGATGCGCAGCCAGGTGACCGAACCCATGTGCCACGGCCGGGTGTTCCTGGCGGGCGACGCGGCCCATATCGTCCCGCCGGCCGGGGCGAAGGGGCTGAACCTGGCCGCCGCCGATGTGATCGTGCTGGCGCGTGCGCTGATCGCATGGCGGCGTACGGGCTCGGCCGAGCTGCTGGACACGTACTCCGACACCTGTCTGCGGCGGGTGTGGCGGGCAGAACACTTCTCGTACTTCATGACGACGACGCTGCATGCCGATCCGGCCCAGTCGGCTTTCGAGACGCGTTTGCAGTTGTCGCAGTTGGAGCGGGTGGCGACGTCACGGCACGCGGCAGCCGAACTGGCCGAGAACTACACGGGTTTGCCGTTGCCCCACTGAGAGGGGCGGGTTGAGAGAGGCGGTTCAGGTACGGTCCCACCGCGGTGGCCTGAGGGCATCAGGAACGTTTCAGTTCGGTGGGGTTGCCCCGCAGTGTGACCCGTATGCCGGTGTCGGTCACCTGAACCGACTTCATGGACATACCGAGCGGATACGCTTTCTGCCGGGGGCTGTTGGACAGCCAGTCCTCGATGGCCTGTCTGTACTGGTCGGGCGCCGGCCGGCCGAAGATGTTCACCCCGTCGAGCACGAAGGCCAGACGGCCCGCGTCGATCTCGGGTCTGAGGCCGACCTCCGCGACTCCGCCCGGTCCCATCTGGAGTGTGAGTGTGCCTGAGCCGGGGTCGGGCCAAACCCCCGCGACCTGGACCTTGCCCTGGCCGACCTGTTGCGCTATCGCACGCGCCGGCACGTCGATCTCGGCCCGTACGCCTCCGATCGTGGTCGTGCCACCACCGAACCGGACATCGTTGAGCCGGATGTGCATGGCCACGTTCTCAAGGCTGCCGATCCTGGCGTTGTCGCTGTTCACGTCCACGGTGTCGATGTGCTTCCGCGCTACCGCGATCAGCGGGAGCGAACCGCCCGGTCGCACGTCGACGTCGTGCCCCAGACTCTTCGACAAGGCGGAGGAGATCCTGTTCTCGATGACCGTACGGGCGACAAGGTCGGCCGCCACGACCAGGATCACGGCAGTGGCGCATGCGAGCAGCGCCGCCGTGAGGAGTCTGTTCTTCGGGAGCCTGCTGAAACGGCTGAGGGGGTGTCGCCGAAAGGGTTTCCGGCGCATCAGGCCCCCTCGCACCGGTCGTCGGACCCCGGCGCGGCGGCGTGGGTCATGTCCGAGGGTCCTTCGGGGTCGAAACGCGGCAGGATCCGGTCGAGCCAGCCGGGGATCCACCAGTTGGTGCCCTTGAACAGATACATCGATGCCGGGCCCAGGAGAAGGCGTACGACGGTGGCGTCGATGATGACACTGACGGCCAGGCCGAGGGAGATCATCTTGATCACGACGCTGTCGGACAGCAGGAAGGCCAGGAACACACTCGTCATGATGAGCGCCGCCGAGGTGATGACACGTGCGGTGGAACTCAGCCCGGCGGCGATACTGGCGTCGTTGTCCCGCGTGTGGATCCAGGCTTCCCTGGCGCGTGAGAGCAGGAACACCTCGTAGTCCATGGAGAGACCGAAGACAATGGCGAACATCATCATCGGGACGTAGGACTCGATGGGAACGGTCTCATGGACCCCGATCCACTCCCCGCCCCAGCCCCACTGGAACACGGCGACCACAACACCGTAGGCGGCGATCGACAGCATGTTGAGGATCGCGGCACTGATCGCGATCACAACGCTCCGGAAGACCAGGAGCAGCAGGAGGAACGCGGCGGCGACGACAACGGCGATGATGAGCGGCAGTCGTTCGACGACGATGTCGGTGAAGGCGATCTGCCCGGCCGTCGTGCCGGTGACATACGCCCGCGCGCCGGCGTTCTCCACCGTCCTGGGCAGCACGGTGTCCTGGAGGGTGTGGGCCAGCTCAGCGGTGGCATCGTCCTGAGGGCCCGTCCTCGGTGTGACGCTGACGGTGAAGAGCGCGTTGTCGGGACTGGTGACGGCGGGGCCCACCGAGGCGACATCGCCGGTGTCCGCGATGGCGTCCCGTACGGAGTCGGCGAGCACCTGGCGGTCGCCGGACGTGGGCGTCTGCTTCGCGTCGAGTTCGACGACAACGGTGAGCGGCCCGTTGGTGCCGGGGCCGAATCCCTCCGTCATCAGGTCGTACGCACGGCGGCTGGTGGTCTGCGCGGGATCGTTGCCCGGGTCCAGGTGTCCGAGATCGATCGACGCGGCGGGGACGGCGAGGATTCCCAGCAGCAGAACGCCGGCCACCAGGCATGCCCGGGGACGCCGCTTGACGTTCGCGGCCCAGCGGGCCCAGATGTCGTCCTGCGCGTCGGGTTCGTCGACCGGGGTACGGACGTGCCACTTGTCGATCTTCGTGCCGACGACTCCGAGGAGAGCGGGTGCCAGTGTGAGAGAGGCGCCGGCCGCAACCACGACGGTGACGGCCGCGGCCGCACCGAGAGTGCCGATGAACACAATGCCTGACGCGTAGAGACCGGCCAGAGCGATGGCCACGGTGACGGCGGCCACGATGACGGCCCGGCCGCTCGTCGACACGGTTCTGCCGAGCACAGTGCCGCCTCCGGTGCCCTGCGGTCGCTATGCGGGATACGGATGCGGTATGTGGATGCGGGACGGAGCGGTCAAGCACTCGCGTCCGGGGCCGACGGGAGCGTGATGGTGAAAGACGCTCCTCCCTCGGGCGAGGTGCCGGCCACACTGATGTCTCCGGCCAGACGGCGGACGAGGCGGTGCACGATGGCCAGACCGAGGCCGCTGCCGACGGGCCGGCTGTCGCGGTAACGGGCATGCAGCGCACGCGGTCGAAAACGATGGGAATGTCGTCGGCGGTCAGGCCGGGCCCACCGTCACGGACCTGGAACCGGGCCCCGCCCGCGGCGTCACACAGAGCGAAGACGAGCTGTTCACCGGGTGGTGTGACGCGCAAGGCGTTCTCGGCAAGTCCGTCGATCACCTGGCGTACCCGGAAACCGTCCGTCGAGAGCTCCAGCGGCCGGCCGGGACCGTCGTAGCGGAACCGCACATCCTGGCCCGCACAGCGTACGGACCATGTCCTGGCCGCCTCCGCGAACAGCGCGTCGAGATCGATCCGCCGCACATCCAGACGGAAGTCGTCCGCGTCCAGCCGGGCGAGATCGAGAAGATCCTTGATGAAGTGTTCGAGACGGCGCGCCTCGGCCAGCACGATGGTGCCGACAGGCGCCACCTCGTCCTCGTCGATCACTCCTTCCGCGAAGGCCTCCGCATAGCCGAGGATGGCCGTCAGCGGTGTGCGCAACTCGTGGGAGACCGACATCAGGAAGTCGTGCTGACGTTTCTCGCTCCCGCGAAGGCCCTGGTCCAGGGCTGTGAGTGCCTCTGCCAGGTCGACGATCTCCCAGTGCCGGCCCGGTTCCACCGTGACTCCCCGCTCCCCGCCGGCGAGCCGCCGGGCCGAGGACGCGGCGCGTTTGACGGGCCGGGTGATGTGCCGGGCCAGCAGACCGCCCCCAGTGTCGCGCCGACCAGGCCGATCGCAGCGGGGAGCAACAGCACACGACGGGTACGAGCCGTCGCGTCGTCGACGGTGGTGAGCGGCTGGGTCAGCACGACGCCACCACCCGCGGAGCTCGGCGCTCCCTCCAGCAGTACCTCCGCTCCGTCCAGCTCGGCAGTGAGAGACACACTCCGTCCCGCGCGCAGCGCCGCGGCCGTCTCACCGTCCACCGCGGTGGCGGAGCTGCCCGTCACCGGCCCCGAACGGTGGCACCAGGGCGAGACGCAGCCCGCTGAAGCCGGCGATGCGCTGTTGCCGGCGCAGCAGCGGCCGCGAGAGCAGTGGTGTGTCGGCCCACACCTTCGCCTGCCGCGACAGGGTCTCACGCTGCTCGGACTCGGTGCTGGAACGCACCAGATGCCAGGCGAAAACGCAGGTGAGAAGCGCGGCCAGGGCCGCGACCAGTGTGGTCGAGGTGATGATGGAACGACTGAGCGTCCGGTGCTTCCGGCCGGACTCCATGACCGACGATCCTCCGCGGAAGTGACTTCGCACACGCCACGCGTTCATGCGCCGAAGGCCGTTGTGAAGAGCAACGGCTGCCGACCGTAGTCGACGGACCGCCCGAGCCGCCACCGCTGGCATACTCGGCCCTGCGGACACACGGGTGCCCGCCAGCAGCGGGAGGTACGCGATGGTGTCGTCGTCGGGGACGGAACCCCGGAGGGTCACGATCCATGACGTCGCCCGGTCCGCCGGGGTGTCCCGTCAGACCGTGTCGCGGGCGCTCAACGACAAGGACGAGATCGACGGCTCCACCAAGCAGCGCGTGCTCGACGCCGCCCGCGAGCTCGGCTACCGGCCGAGCCGGTTCGCCCGCGGGCTGGTCCGGCAGGACACCACCACCATCGGCCTGGTGATCCCGGACCTGCTCAACCCGTTCTTCACCGAGGTCGCCGCAGCCGCGCTGGAGGCGGCCCGGACCCGCGGCTGGCACGTCGTCGTATACGACACCGCGGACAGCGCCGAGGAGGAACTCGGCACACTCCAGGTGATCACCTCGCAAGTGGACGCGGTCGTCGGCTACTTCCGCTGCTCCGAGGACGATCTCGAACGGTTCACCCGTGGCGCCCCGGTGGTGCTGATCGGCCGCGAACACCACACGGCGCGGTTCAGCTCGATCCGGATCGACGGCGAGGAGGGCGTCCGCGCCGCGGTCGCGCACCTGGTGGCGCGCGGGCACCGCCGGATCGGCATGCTCGACCACGACGGCCGCGCCGAGCCGAGCATCCGGCGCGAGTGGTTCACGACGGCCGCGGCGGCGTACGGGATCGACGCCGGCCTGGTGGTCGGCGCGGACCAGTCGGCCGACGGCGGCGGCGCGGCTCTCAGGACTCTGCTCGCCGCCCACCCCGATGTCACCGCGGTCTTCACCTTCAACGACATCATCGCGATCGGCGCCCTGCGCGAGGCGCGCCGGCTCGGCAGGAGCGTCCCGCAGGATCTCGCCGTGATCGGTTTCGACGGCCTGCAGCTCGGCACGCTCGTCGAGCCCCCGCTCTCCAGCGTCGCCCTCGACACACGGAAGCTCGGCGCGCTCGCCATCGACCAGGTCGGGCGCCTGCTGACCGGGATCGATCCGCTCGGGGCCGACGGTCTGGTCGTCCGGGCCGAGCTGCGGCCCGGCGGCTCCGCTTAACCTGCCGGACTCGTGCGCGACCGAAAGCCTTGACACTCGGCCGCACCGAAGCGCAGACTTCCGACCAATTCACAAAGGCCCCGTGAGCGCTCCCGTGAGCGTTCACGTGAACGCTCACGGGAGTCACGCACACCGATCAAGTACACATGGAATACATGGTCTCCTGCCCGCCACGGCGCTCGGCGCTGAACCGACACCGTTGCGTCCTTGTCCATTCCAACCAGAAGGCATCCCGCCTGAGGTGTCAACGTCGACCCGTCTAGCGCCGTCGCTAGTCGTCCTCTGGAACGGAAGATATGAGCAGCACAGTCACGCGTATCCGCCTAGCCGCCGTCGCCGCGGCAGCCAGTATCGCCGTACTCGCCGGGTGCTCGTCGCCCGCTCCGTCGGGTGACGACGCGTCCGAGGCCCCCTGTGCGCCCGCGAAGGGCAAGGTCACACTCCAGTACTGGAACACCGTTCCGGGCATGGACCAGGTCGTCGCCCTGTGGAACAAGAAGAACCCGGACATCCAGGTCGAGACGAAGAACATCTCCAACGACCAGTACGGCACGATCGGCAACGCCCTCAAGGCGGGCAAGGCTCCGGAGCTGGCTCAGGTCGGTTACGACGAACTCCCCAATCTGCGCTCCCAGAACGCCTTCGTGGACGCCTCGGCGTGCAAAGCGGCCACCGCGGCCGAGTCGAAGTTCGTGCCGTGGACCTGGTCGCAGGCCAGCTTCGGCGGTACCGGTGTGTTCGCCTTCCCGCAGGACACCGGCCCGATGGCCCTCTTTGTGCGCGGCGACATCTTCAAGCAGCACGGCCTCACGATTCCGAAGACCTGGGACGAGTACGCGGCGGACGCGCAGAAGCTGCACAGCGCGGACCCCAGCCTCACCATCACGTCCTTCGACCCGAACAACGCCGAGTGGTTCAACGGACTCCTCTGGCAGAACAGCGCCGAGATGTACGCGTACTCCGGTGACAAGTGGCATGTCTCCGTCGCGTCCGACCAGAGCAAGCAGGTCGCCGAGTACTGGCAGAAGCTGATCGACGCCAAGCTCGTCCGTACCGACCTCGCCCATGGTTCGACCCAGATGTACGCCGCGTACCAGAAGAACCAGCTCGCCACCTATGTCGGCGCCGCCTGGGGCTACAGCATGTTCCGCGACAACCTGCCCGACCAGGCCGGCAAGTGGACCATCGTCCCGATGCCGACCTGGGGTTCGAGCGCCGCGTCCGGCGACTGGGGCGGTTCCACTGTCGCGTTCATGAAGGGCAACAAGCATCTGTACGAGTCGGTCAAGTTCAACTCCTGGCTGAACACCGACCCGGAGGCCCTCGCGCTGGAGAACAAGCTGGGCGGCCTCTACCCGGCGGCCACCGCCGGTGCGAAGCTTCCCGCGCTCTCACAGGGCGTCCCGTACTACAACAACCAGAAGATCTTCGACGTGTTCGCCGACTCGTCCAAGAACATCGACACCGGCTTCACCTGGGGTCCCACCCAGAAGACGGTGAATCTGGCGCTCCAGGACGCGATGGCCAAGGCCACGGCCGGCAGCGGCACCCTCACCGACGCGCTCTCGGCCGCCCAGGCGGCCGCGCTGAAGTCGATGAAGGATCAGGCGATCCCGGCTGTGGCGGGCAAGTGACCGCAGCATGACCGACATCGCAACCCGCGCGACCCATGTGGTGGCGACCTCCGGGGGCCGCCGTCGTCACAACGGCGGCGGCCCCCGGGCCGGCACCATCGCCGCGTTCCTGATCCCGTTCTTCCTCCCGTTCGTGCTGTTCTACCTGGTGCCGATCGCCTACGCGATCTGGGAGAGCTTCCGGGTGGTGCGCCGCACCGGCGGGCAGTACGGCACCTCGTACACGACCTTCGGTGGTTTCGAACAGTATGCGCAGGTCTTCCAGAACACCGAGTTCTGGGCCAGCATCGGCCGGATCGGACTGTTCGGCATCGTGCAGGTGCCGGTCATGCTGTTCATCGCACTGATCATGGCGCTGCTGCTCGACACTCCCCTGTTGAAGATCAAGCCGTTCTTCCGCATCGCCGCGTTCATGCCGTACGCCGTGCCCGGTGTCATCGCCGCGATCACGTGGTCGTACCTCTACTCCCCGCAGCTCAGCCCCGTTGTCGACCTGCTGAAGGGCATCGGCCTCCAGCCCGACTTCCTCGGCCCGGGCGCCGTGCTGTGGTCGGCGGCGAATGTCTCCACCTGGCTCTGGACCGGCTACAACATGCTGATCATGTTCTCGGCACTCCAGTCGATCCCGGAGGAACTCTACGAGGCCGCCAAGCTCGACGGTGCGAGCAACTGGACGATCGCGTGGCAGATCAAAGTCCCGATCATCACTCCGTCGATCATCCTCACCACGGTGTTCTCGATCATCGGCACACTGCAGCTCTATGCCGAGCCGGCCGTGCTGCGCCAGATCTCCTCGAACATCTCCAGCACGTTCACACCGAACATGCTCGCCTACGCGGTGGCCTCCGGAAACAACTACCAGCAGGCAGCGGCGATCTCCGTGGTCATCGCGGTCATCACCTTCGTGTTGAGCTTCGGGTTCATGCGACTGACCTCGAAGAGGGCCGGACTGTGAGCAATCAGCCCCTGATCCGTGAAAGCCGTGTCAGCCGCACGGCTGCCATGTCCTTGATGTTCCTCCTGGCGATCTACTTCCTGCTGCCCGTCTACTTTCTGATCGTCGCGGCGACCAAACCGCAGGGCGACCTCGCCTCCACCAACGGGCTGACGTTCTCGCACTTCGACCTGTTCGACAATCTGGGCACCCTGTTCAGCCGCAGCGACGGCATCTTCGGGCGATGGGCTCTGAACAGTGTGATCTACGCGGTGCTCGGCGCGGCCGTCGGAACCCTGATATCCGCGCTGTGCGGCTACGCGCTCGCCAAGTTCACTTTCCGGGGACGCGAGTTCCTGTTCTCCGTCATCCTCGGCGGTGTCCTCGTACCGACCACCGCGCTCGCGCTCCCGTTGTTCCTTCTGTTCTCGGCGACCGGGATCGTCAACACGTATCTCGCGGTGTTCCTGCCCAGCATCGTCAGCCCGTTCGGTGTCTACCTCGCCCGGATCTTCGCCGCCGCCGCTGTTCCCCAGGAGATCATCGAGTCGGCACGTCTGGACGGTGCGGGCGAGTTCCGTACCTTCTTCTCGGTGGCGTTCAGGCTGATGACACCATCGCTGGTGACCATCTTCCTGTTCCAGTTCGTCGCCATCTGGAACAACTTCTTCCTGCCCATGGTGATGCTGCAGAAGGAGTCGCTCTTCCCGATCACACTCGGCCTCTACCAGTGGAACGGCCAGACCGCCCGTGCTCCGCTCCTTCAGGAGTCCGTGATCACCGGCTCGCTGGTCTCGATCGCGCCCGTGATCATCCTGTTCATCCTGCTCCAGCGGTTCTGGCGCACCGGGCTCGCCGCCGGCTCCCTCAAGTGACTCCAAACCCCCAGTCGCCAGTCTCTCTTGTCTCTCCCCCGCCGACACAGAAGGTCCCACTCCCCATGCAGAACTCCGCCGTCTTCGTGCCCCATTTCCACTGGGACCGGGAATGGTACGAGCCTTTCCAGGTCTTCCGGCACCGGCTGGTCGCCGCTCTCGACACCGTGCTGGAGACGGCCGAGGCGAACCCGGACTTCCGGTTCACCGTCGACGGGCAGATGGCCGCGATCGAGGACTATCTGGAGATGCGGCCGGAGAACCGCGACCGGGTCGTGGCGCTGGTCGCCGGCGGCCAACTCGCCATCGGACCATGGCTCATCCTGCTCGACGAGTTCCTCTGCTCCGGTGAGACCATCGTGCGCAATCTGCAGATGGGATGGGCGGCCGCGGCGGCTCTCGGCGGCTCGATGCCCATCGGCTATCTCCCGGACATGTTCGGCCATGTCGCGCAGATGCCGCAGATCCTGGCGCGCGCCGGAATCGAGCATGCGGCGCTGTGGCGCGGTGTTCCCGGCTCCGTCGACGGTCACGCCTTCCGCTGGCGCGCTCCCGACGGCTCCGAAGTACGCACCGAGTTCCTCTTCGACGGCTACGACAACGGCCTCGACGTCCTGCTGGTGCCCGATCAGATCGGGCGCGCGCTCGGCGAGTACGCGGAGATGACGGCCGAGCGGTGGGGTCGCGACCCGGTGCTCGCGATGGCCGGCACCGATCACAACGCGCCCGATCCGCGACTCGCGGCCTGGCTGCGGCGTGCGTCCAGCGACGAGCGCCCCATCACCATCGCGACGCTCGACGAGTACATCCGTCAGCACGTACGCGACGAGGTCTCCGCGGTCGTCACCGGTGAACTGCGCAGCCATGTACGCGGCAACATCCTCCCCGGCGTGCTCTCCGTACGGCTCGCGCTCAAGCAGCGGATGGCCGTCGCCGAGCGTACCGTCGACCACGCCGAGCGGATGAACGCACTGTGGTCCCGGCGCGACGACTCACCGTTCCTCTCGCTCGCCTGGCACAAGATCATCGAGTCGAGCGCACACGATTCGGTCGTCGGCTCCGGCACCGACGAGACCGCCGAACAGGTCGAGGCGCGTCTCGCCGAAGCCACGCACACCGCGCGCGCGGTCCGGGACGCGGCACTCGCCGAGCCCGCCGCGCTGGTACCGAGCGACGGCCATCTGGTCGCCAGCACACTGCCGTTCCCGCGTACGGCGCTGGTCGAGGTGGATGTCGTGGCCCCGCCCGAGGGCACCGTTCTGGTCGCGACCGCCACCGACGGCTCCACACGTCCCGTACAGCCGGTCTCGGTGGCTCCGACCGTACTGAGCGACGAGCGCATGGACGCCTCGCAGCTCGAACGGGTGCTGCGCCGCATCCACCGCCGCGAACTCTTCGGCCGTCTGATCGACCACTACGAACTCACCCCGGGCTCGCTCGTCTTCCATCTCGCCGAGGTGCCGAGCAGCGGACCGTTCGACCTGCTGATCCTGCGCCGGGAGGTCGCCGCCGCGGCCGCCGCGCATCCTGGCGAGTGGACGGTGCTGACACTGGAGGAGGCTCGCGCGACCGCGCTGGTGCCCGTGCGTGTCCCCGCCTCCGGGCTCGCGAGTTTCCGGGTCGGACCGAGCGACCGTACCGGCACGCCGTCGATGGCGTTCGCACCCGCGACGGCCTCGGGCCGTGCCCTGTCGAACGGGCTGGTCGGGGTCGAGATCGCCGCCGACGGCACCCTGGACGTGACCGGAGCCGACGGCACCGTACTGCGCGGAGTCGGCCGTCTCGTCGACGGCGGTGACCGCGGCGACAGTTACAACTACGCCCCACCGGCGCGGGATGTGCTCGTGTCGGAGCCGACGGAGACCACCGTCGAACTCCTCGAGAGCGGCCCGCTGCGTTCGAGGTCGCGTGTCACCCGCGTCTACGAATGGCCCGCCGCGCTCTCCTCCGACCGCGACCTGCGGGGCAGTACGACGGTGCCGACCCCGGTGGAGACACTCGTCGAGGTACGCGCGGGCGAGCCGTTCGTACGCGTCTCCACGTCGTTCCTGAACCGGTCCGCCGACCACCGGCTGCGTTTCCACGTACCGCTCCCCGAGCCCGTGGCCGTGTCGGCGTCCGGCGGGCAGTTCGCCGTCACCGAACGCGGGCTCACCGCCGAGGGGGGCTGGGGCGAATACCCGATCCCGACCTTCCCCGCGAGTACGTTCGTGTCGGCCGGCCCCGCCCACGTACTGCTCGACCACACCACCGAGTACGAACTCGTCGGCGACGGCACCGAACTCGCCATCACACTGCTGCGCGCGATCGGCTCGATCAGCGTCAACATCCATCCGCTCCGTGACGAGCCCGCGGCGAGCGAGATCCCCGCACCCGGCGCGCAGGATCTCGGCGTACGCGTCGAGAACCGATTCGCCGTCGTGCCCTCGGCGACCGGCTGGCAGGGGGCGAACGCGGTGGCCCTCGCCGAGGACTTCCGCAACGACGTGCTGGTCACCCGCGGGACCGCGCCCGCCGGAACGCAACTGCCCCCCGACACGGCCGGTGTACGGGTCGAGGGCGCGGACATTCTCGTGTCGAGCATCCGCCGCGTCGCCGACGACGAGCGCGGGGCCGGCACCGAGGTGCGGCTGACCGCGATGAGCGACACGGGATCGACCGCCCGGCTGACCGGCGCGTTCACCGAAGCCACCACGGTCGACCTGCTCGGCCGTCCGCTCGCCACGGCTCCGGTCGCGGACGGGCTCGAACTCGCCCTCGGCCCATGGGAGATTCGAACGGTCGTGGTCCGCTAGACGTCCACAGCCACGCACAGACCGGCGCACGCCGCCGGCGTTCGGATCCCTTTGTCATCAAGAAAGAGTTGTGACCTCGTGCCCTCCGAGCTTTCCGCGTACGTTTCGGACATCACACCAGGGCGTGGCGCGCTGCGCACGGCGCGCTCATGGCTGCACTCCGACGCCCCCTCGCATTCGCTGAACGGGCAGTGGCGTTTCCGGCTGTCGCCGACGGCGGCGGTGGCTGAGGATTTCGCGGCCGAAGGCTTCGACGACAGCGGCTGGGACGGCATCGCGGTGCCCTCCCACTGGGTGCTCCAGGGCGACGGAGCGCACGGCCGGCCGATCTACACGAATGTGCAGTTCCCGTTCCCGATCGACCCGCCCCATGTTCCGGACGAGAACCCCACCGGCGACTACCGCCGCCACTTCGACATGCCCGACGACTGGTCGGATGCCGAGCGCGTCGTGCTGCGGTTCGACGGTGTCGAGTCGCTCTTCAAGCTGTGGGTGAACGGCGACGAGATCGGCAGCGCCGCCGGCAGCCGGCTCGCCCACGAATTCGATGTGACATCGTCCGTACGCCCCGGCGACAACGTCGTCGCCGTACGGGTGCACCAGTGGTCGGCGGCCAGCTATGTCGAGGACCAGGACCAGTGGTGGCTGCCGGGCATCTTCCGCGATGTCACCGTGATCGCGCGGCCCGCCGGGGGCATCGAGGACGTCTGGCTGCGCACCGGGTTCGACAACGGGCGCGGACGGATCGACACGGAGGTCACCGCCGACGCGGCGGCGTTCCCGGTCACGCTGCGCCTCCCCGAACTCGGTATCGAGCAGGTCTGGGCGACTGCGGCCGACGTGGCCCCGCTGGACATCGACGGTGTGGAGCCCTGGTCGGCGGAGCTGCCCCGCCTGTACGACGTCACCGTGTCGACGGCCGCGGAGAGCATCGCCCTGCGCACGGGCTTCCGTACGGTCGAGATCCGCGGCGACCGGTTCCTCGTCAACGGCCGCCGTGTCGTGTTCCACGGGATGAACCGCCACGAGACCCATCCCGAGCGCGGCCGGGTCTTCGACGAGGAGCACGCCCGCGCGGACCTGGCCCGGATGAAGCGGTTCAATGTGAACGCGATCCGTACCAGCCACTACCCGCCGCACCCGCGGCTGCTGGACCTCGCCGACGAGCTCGGATTCTGGGTCGTCCTCGAATGCGACCTGGAGACGCACGGCTTCACCACACTGGACTGGGCCGGCAATCCGAGCGACGATCCGGCGTGGCGTCCGGCTTATCTCGACCGCGTCCAGCGCACCGTCGAACGGGACAAGAACCATCCCAGTGTCGTGATCTGGTCGCTCGGCAACGAAGCGGGAACCGGCAGCAACCTCGCCGCGATGTCCGCGTGGGTCCATGCCCGCGACGCCGGCCGGCCCGTGCACTACGAAGGCGACCACACCGGCGAATACACCGACATCTACTCACGCATGTACGCGTCGGTGCTCGAAACCGAGCAGATAGGGGCCGACGGTTCACGCTCCCCCCTGCTGAACTGCACTCCCGCGCAGGGCGCCCGCCAGCGCACCAAGCCGTTCCTGCTCTGCGAGTACGCCCACGCGATGGGCAACGGGCCGGGCGCGCTCGACGAGTACGAGGCGCTGGTGCACGAACATCCGCGGCTGCACGGCGGCTTCGTCTGGGAATGGCGCGATCACGGCATTCTGGCCACGTCCCCGGACGGCACGCCGTACTACGCGTACGGCGGCGACTTCGGGGAGGTCGTGCACGACGGCAACTTCGTGATGGACGGCATGTTGTTGAGCAACGACGTCCCGACTCCAAGTCTCCACGAGTTCAAGGCTGTCGTGCAGCCGGTCCGTTTCACCTTCGACGGCGACCACGTCGCGATCACGAACCTGCGGCACTCGGCCGACACGTCCGACCTGCGCTTCCGCCTGCGCGTCGAGCATGACGGCACGCCCGTGGATTCCGGGGACCTGGAGGTCCCCGTCGTCGCGGCGGGCGAGTCGGTGCGTGTGCCGCTGCCGCGGATCCCCGTGTCGCGGGACTCGGAGACATGGATCACCGTTGAGGCGGTACTGGCGGCCGGCACCGCCTGGGCGGACGAGGGACATGTGGTCGCGACCGCCCAACTGGACCGTTCGACGCGCCGTCCCGCGCCCGCTGTCCGACCCCGGAGCGGTTGGCGGCGGACCGACGGAACACTGGACCTCGGAATGGCCGAGTTCGTCGACGGGTCCCTCGTGCGCCTCGCCGGCCGCGCGGTGGCGGGCCCACGGCTGGAACTGTTCCGGGCCCCGACCGACAACGACGAAGGCACGTCCGGAGAGGTCGAGGACAGCGACGCCGCCGTCGCCGGGGTCTCCCACGCCGAGCTGTGGCGGCGCGACGGTCTCGACCGGCTGACCACGCGGCGGATCTCCGTGGAGCGCACCGCGGACGCCCTGCGAACGGTCGCCAGAGTCGCCGCGGCGAACTCCGCCCTGTCGGTGATGGTGGAGTCCGTCTGGTCGCTCGAAGGCGACGAACTCGAACTGCGGGTGGAGATGGAGCCTTCGAGCGGCTGGCGGACGGTCTGGCCGCGGATCGGGATCCGTTTCGATCTGCCCGACGGCACTGCTCCCATCGATGGCGCCGAGTGGTTCGGCCTCGGCCCGCACGAGTCCTACCCCGACAGTCTCCGCGCGGCGCGTACGGGCCGTTTCTCCTCCACCGTCCGCGAGCTCTCCGTCGACTACGCGCGGCCCCAGGAGACCGGGCACCGCTCCCGACTGCGCCAACTGACGCTGACAAGCGGCAGCACAAGGGCGCTGCGTATCGTGGCGGTCCCGGACACACGCGGACGCCGCCCCGGCTTCACGCTCAGCCGCCACACCCCACAGCAGATAGCCCGAGCCGGACACCCGTTCGAGCTTCCGGATTCCACGACGAGCCATCTGCTCGTCGACGCGGCCCAGCACGGGCTCGGCTCGCGGGCCTGTGGACCGGATGTACGGCCCGAGTTCGCGCTTCGGCCGGAGTCCCGCACGATCAGGCTTCGCTTCACGGCCGGCTGACCGGACGGTCCGCGCCGTCTCCCTGTCCCGCACGGGGTCTCCGTTGCGTGCGGGACACATGCACTGTGATGATGTGTCACATCTGGGTGGTGCCGGAGGGGGATGGCCATGGCAGTGGAACTCGCCGAGATGGTACGGCAGTTGCGTGCGGAGCTCACCGAGGCGATGCGCGAGGGGGAGAACGCGGACCTGCGGTTCGAACTGGGCCCGGTGGAGATGGAGTTGACCATCTCGGTGGAGAAGGAAGCCGGGCCGGGGGCAAAGGTCAGGTTCTGGGTGGTGGAACTGGGAGCGGAGGCCAGGGCCGCGCACCACACGACGCAGCGGATCACCTTGACACTGGATCCCCGGCGGGCCGGAGAACCGGACCGCCGGCCGCTGATCTCCGGTGCCGAGGTGGACGGCGAACGGTGACCCCGCACGCGCTCGACCGGGCCAGGGTGGCTGAACTCATCGTGGACCGCGGCGCCGGGCGGGGGCGTCGCGGATCGGGTTATCTGGTCGCCCCGGGAAGGATACTGACCGCGGCTCATGTGGTTGAGGGCGCGGAGTCGGTGCACGTCCGCTTCGAGCCTGATCTCCCCGGGGAGTGGAGTGCGACCGCGACGACGTGGTGGGCGGACTCCGGCTCGGACCTGGCGGTGGTCTCGATAGCGCCACGGCCGGACAGACCGGTGCCCGACGCCCAGTTCGCGCAGATCGCGAACCACCCCCACGTACTGGAGGTACAGGCGATCGGCTTCCCGCGGTGGAAGCTGCGGGACGACGACCGCACGGCGTCGGATCCGGTGCGGGAGCGTACGCGGTACCGCGACGCCCATCACGCCGTGGGCTCGGCGGCGGTGCTGTCGAACTGGCGGGAGGGTTCACTGGAGGTGACGATCCCCGTGGCGCCCGCGGCCGGGGGGCCGCACGGCGGTCCGTCGCCCTGGGAGGGCATGTCGGGCGCGGCCCTGTGGGCCGGCGACAGAATCGTGGGCGTCATCAGCAAGCACCACCCCAGGGAGGGACTGGGCCGGCTGGCAGCCGTACGGATCGATCACGCTCTCGATGAAGGCCTTGACCCCGGCCAGAAGTCCCGGCTGCGGGCACTGCTCGCGCTGCCCCAGGACGCCGACCAGCTTCCCCGGACATCGGACGACGGCGCGTCCGATCCCGGTGAGGCGTTCACGGCCAGGTACCGCCGGTTCATGGTCGGTACGCTCGACCGCTTCGACTTCTTCGCGGTGGACCCCCGTGGCATCCCGCGCAGACAGCCGTTCACCATGGGTTACGTTCCTCTGACACTGAAGCGCCGTGACCGGTCGGACGACGCGACGGTCAGCGTCGGAGCGCGGGCCGACCGGGAGCTGCGCTCGCATCGGCGTGCGTTGATCCGCGGTGTGGCCGGGGCCGGCAAGAGCACGCTCATGCGCTGGCTCGGCGCCGTCGCGGCGGGCGGTGTCCGTACCGACCAGGCGTACGGGCCCGACGACCCGGCACGGAGCGCCGGAGCGGACGAGTTCTCGGCCGCGCCGTTCCTTCTGGAACTCGTACGGTTCGCCGGTGGCCGTCCGCCTCGCCTGGCCGAGCTTGTCGCGGAGACGCTCCGCCCGGAGATGCCCGACGGCTGGGTCCAGAAGATGCTGGCGGAGGGCAAGGTGCTGCTCCTGCTCGACGGGCTCGACGAGGTACGCCCACGCGAACGCGTACACCTTGAGGAGTGGGTGGACGAGCAGCTCGTCTCGCATCCCGACACCCGGTGCATCGTCACCACCCGTCCGTCCACCGTGGCCGAACAGTGGTGGGTGGACCGCGGTTTCGAGAGGTTCGACCTGCTCCCGATGAGCCGGCACAGTGTCGACCGGTATGTGCGCGGGTGGCACAAGAAGGCACGGGACGACCAGCCCGACACGCCGGGAGGCATCGAGGTCCGGAAGGAGCTGGAGCGGTGTGAGCAGGGTCTGCTGTCCACACTGTCCAACCGGCCGGCGCTCCGGGGGATGAGTGCGAATCCGCTCCTGTGCGGACTGTTGTGCGCGCTGAACCTGGAGCGCGGCGAGCATCTGCCGGAGAGCCGCAAGCAGATCTACGACGCGGCCGTGGACCTGCTGCTGGTGCGCTGGCCCCATCTGCGCCGCCGGCATCGCGCCGAGGTGCAGCCGGGTGGGACCGCCGGCACGGCCGGTATGGGACCGGACAGCGGAGATCCGCCGCTGCGTGACGAGGAGCTGCTGAAGCTGCTCCAGCGGCTGGCGTTCTGGCTGGTCACCAATCGCCGGCTGATACTGGACCACGACGTCGCCGAACGCCGTGTGGCGGCGAGCCTCTTCGGCCTGCGCAGTGGCAGCGAGAGCCCGCGGCGGACGCTGGAGTACCTCGCGCACGAGAGCGGCCTGCTGCGTGAACTGCCCGACCGCTCCATCGAGTTCGTCCATCGCACCTTCCGAGACCATCTCGCGGCCAAGGAGGTGGTCGAGGAGGAAAATCTCAACCTGATGCTCGACAACGCGGACAAGCCGCACTGGCACGATGTGGTGGTGATGGTCGGCGCACACGCACGCCCCACCGAGCGGACGAGGGTTCTGCTGAACCTGCTCGAACGCGGCAGATCGGAACCCGAGCACCGTGACACCCTGTACCTCCTCGCCGCCGCTGTCCTGGAGCAGAGCGCCGTACTGCCGCGCCAGGCCCCGAACTCACCCGATGTGCGTGCCCTCGTGGCCGGGGCGATGGCCGAACTGATCCCGCCGCGGACCACGGCCGCCGCCGACCAGTTGGCCGCGGCCGGCCCGTTCGTCCTCGACCTGCTGCCCGACCCGAGGGACCTCCCCGCCGAACAGGCCGCGCTGGTGGTACGGGCCGTGGCACGGATCGCCGCGCAGTGGAACCCGCCGGGAGCCATAGACAAGATCCTTCAGTTCACCGCGAAGCCGGACAACCGGTCGATCAGCGAGCTGCTGGAGACCTGGGGCCGGCTCGGTGACTACGAGGTGTACGCGCGGGACGTGCTCAGCGAGATCGACTTCAGCCGTTTCAGCGTCCACTTGCAGAACTCCCGCAGGATCCAACGTATCGGACACCTCAAGACCATCACGGACCTGCAGATACGCAACGACGTATTCGATCTGACCCCGCTCGCCGACCTGCCTCGCCTGCGCCGCCTCACCCTGCGGGACAACGGGGTGACCCCGTTGGAACAACTGGAGAACGTCCGGTCGCTCAAGGTGCTGGTGCTGGACCGGTGTTCGAGGCGAGGGGGGACCCGGCCCCTGGACCTGTCCCCACTGGGCAGCCTCCGGTTGCGCCGGCTCGTCATCTCCGGGCTCACCACACCCGTCGATCTGACAACCTTCGCCGGAGTCCGGCTGGACAGCCTGCGGCTGAGCGCGCGGCCGAACGACACACGGGCTCTGCCGGCCGATCTGCGTGTGCGACACCTCAGTCTGGTGGCCGGCGCGCGCCGGACGGACTTCTCCGCGGTGAGCGGCGTCCGCTCCGTCGTCCTCGACTGGGTGCCGGACGAAGCCGAACTGGCCGCTCTCGCCGGGATGGAGGAGCTGCGGCGGCTCATCCTCTGGCGGGTACCGCGGACAGCCCCTGTACCGGCGCTGCCCGGAGTCACGGTGACGGTCTGCCCGGCGCCCGACGCGGAGCGGCGCCGGGGAGCCGGACAGAAGGCCCTGAACGGCGGGGGGCTGCCGACCAGGCGGACGCGGTGAACGCGGTCAGCCGCAGACCGCGGGGAGCCAGGTGCCGCCTTCCTCCTTCACCTGGGCGCTGACCTCGTCCAGTTGGCCGAGCAGGCCGTCCAGCTTTCCGGGGTCGGCGGCGAACTCCTGGGCGGAGTCCAGGAAGCGCAGAGCGGCGTGCCGGAAGGCGTCGCCCATCGTCGGCGGCATCGCGTCCGAGGCGTCCAGGCACTGGGGCAGCGGGTCCCGCAGATTCCGGGCGAGGCGGCGGGTCACCGAATCGGGCTCGTACGCGCCCTGCGGGACACGGGAGTTGGCCGACAGCGGGCGGGGCATGGTGGCGGGGGCGCGGACGGCCCAGTGCTCCTGCGCCTCGGCCGAGGCCAGGAACCGTATCAGCTCCTTCGCCTCCGGCGAGTCACGGAACATCGCCGCGAAGTCGCCCGCCACCTCCCAGGCCCGGCCCCGCCCCGCCGTACCGGGAAGGACCTCCGCGGACGGCAGGAAGTCGCCCGGCCGGGTGCCCACGGACTTCTCGGGGCTCCCGTGGACACCGCGGATGAACGACGCCTGGTGGTCCAGTGCGCAGGCGGGGGGCTCGGTGAACAGGCCCTTGGAAGCCGTTTCGAGATCGGTGGTGAGGGCTTCCTCGGCCCGGCCCGATCCCTTGCCGCCGAGGGTCTCCGCCCAGGTCCGCCAGGCCTTCCGCATCGCCGGCGTGTTCCAGCGCCCGCCGGTGGCCCACTCCTCGTACACGGCGGTGCCCGACTGCTGGAGCAGCAGATCCTCCACCCAGTCCGTTCCCGGCCAGCCGGAGGTGGCGTCGGCGCCCATGCCCAGACACCAGGCGTCACCGTCGGCGGGCGGCCCGGCCGGTCGCCCGCCGGGCTCGGCGGCGTATCGCTCCGGGTCGTACCAGACGATGCTCTTCAGATCGGCCTTGACCGGTACCCAGTAGATGTCGGACCGGCCCCGTACCCCCAGCTCGGGGAGCCATGGCTGGTCGTACGCGTCCAGTCCGGTCCCGCCCAGTGTGCCGCCCAGCGCGATCACCTCGCCTTCGCGGGCGTACGCGGCGAGTTCGCCGGGGCTGGAGAGGATGGCGACATCCGGGGGCGCGCCCGCCTGCACCTCGGAGCGCAGCACTTCGCGCTGCGCCGAGGTGCCCTGGTAGTCGACCTCGACACCGTAACGCCTGGTGAACTCGGCCAGGACGGTGCGGAACGCCTTCTCCTCGTCGCCGGACCAGGAGGCGAGCACGGTGACGGTCCTGGGCGATGTGGTGGCGCGGACGACTCCGGCGACCGCCGCCCCGAGCAGCAGGAGCAGGACGACGACCAGGGCGGTGACCAGCCGCGGGCCCCTGATCACGTCCGGTACCTGTACTCGGCGATACGAGGCTGCATTCCCCGTACGACCAGCGCCCCGAGCAGCGGCCCCAGCAGGGGCACCCAGCCGATCAGCCCCGCCCGCCATCCGGTGTCGCCCAGTTCGGCTGCCACCTCTTCGGCCACCTCCGTCGTGGTCTCCGACACCGCACCGGTGCTGTACTGCCGTGCGGCCCGTGTGAGCTGGCCGTGGGAGAGGTCCTTGGCCGTCTGGGTCTGTACGGTGAAGACCGCCAGGGCCGCGAGCGCCAGCCCGAGCAGGACGGTGGCACTCAGCAGCGAGACATTGTGACGACGACGGAAGCGGCGCCGCAGGAAGAGCTGGGTCTCGGCCAGCACCGCGACGAGCGCCGCGCACAACAGCAGGGCGACGCCCCACACCGTACGTGTGAACCAGTCGAGGGACGTCTGTGCCGAGAGCACCTCGCTCTGTTCGGTCTGGAGGCTCTGGAGCCGCGCGAGGATGCCGACGTCCGGCCGGTTCAGCATGCTGTCCGCGTAGTGCAGATAGCCCGCGCGCAGTTCCGATCCGGCGGGAGAGCGGTCGGCCTGCTCGATCAGGCCCGTGTACGCGACGACGAGCCCGGTGACCGTCTGGAGTGTGCGCAGTCCGGCCTCGCCCGCCACACCGCCTTCGGCGGCTCGGGCGAGGCTCTGGCTCGCCGCCGCGATCTGGATGCGGTAGCCGCTGCCCGTACCCACGGTCTCGGCCGGTCCGGAATACGGCGCGGCGCGCGCGGACTCGTCGGCCTTGCGCAGCGCGGTCTGCGCGGCGGCCACGTCCAGGATGGCGGGGGCCGTACGCGAACGGAGCCCGGCCGCGTCGCCGTGCACCCCGTCGTACGCCAGGAACAGGGTGAGCACGGCCAGGGTGATCAGGGCCAGGAGCACGGTGGCGCGGCGCTGGAGAGAGCGCCGGGTGACGCTCATGTCCCGCTCTCCCGGCCGCCGTCGGTGTCCGCGTCGGCGGCCATGGGGTGTGCGCAGCGGACACAGAACCGGGCGTGTGCGGGCGACCGCGCGTCGCAGTCCGGGCCGGGGCAGGTACGTACCGCTCCCGGCGGTCCCGCCTGCCGGCCGGGAAGCCGGAGGCCGGCCGACGCGCTGTCCTCCCTGTCTTCGCTGTCTTCGCGGTAGAGGGTGCTGTCGTCGCCCAGCATGATGAGACGGCTCATGTGCCGTGGGTCGAAGACCTTCTTGAGCCGCGCCAGGCCGGCCGCCGGATCGGTGATGTCCAGGATTTCCGCCAGAACACGCAGCTTCGCCCGGTCGTCCAGGCGGTGGGCCATGGGGACGGCCTCGACGAGCCGGGCCTCGGCGGTGGTCAGGTCCCGTTCCTGGTAGGCCTCGTACGCCCCGGCGAGGACCACGCCGAGTTCGTGATGGAGACCGAAGTGCTCTCCGATCCGGCTGACGACGGTCGATGCCCGGTCGCCGGGGATCCAGCGGACGAGTACGGGCGCCGGATCCGGGGCGGGCACCCCTTCCAGCGGGACGAGCACGTCGACGTAGCCGAGTTGCAGATCCTCGTCCCGGGAGCGGCCCGCCGGGTCCGCTTCGAGGCACAGATGGTACTGACGCGTCTCGTCACTTCCCCAGGCGTCGGTGGGGAACTCCACGGTCCGGGCGTCCAACCGCCGTGCGCTGCCGGTCAGTTCGCGTTCGGCCGGGTGGACCTGTTTGAGGAAGCGCAGTGTGCTGCCGGGCATGAGGTGGAGCCGGATCGCCAGTCCCGGCACCGTCCGTGCCATGGACGCGCGGATCACCGCCTCGAACTCGGCGGTCAGATCGGTGTCGCGCAGCACCACATCGCTGGTGCCGTGCAGCCGGTCCGCGATCTGCTTCAGCTCGCGGGCGTTCCAGCCGTCGCCGATCCCCCTGGTGTCACACAGGAAGAGGCCCTCGCAGGCGTCGAGTTCGTGTGCGAGCAGCTCCGGGCGGTGCGCGTTCCAGCCGTCGGTGAGGAGCAGGACGTGCCGGATGTCGCCCGGGAAGTCCGTGAAGAGGCGCCGCGCCAGACCGAGCCAGGCTCCGATGGAGGTGCCGCCGTTCGGATAGAGACGGCGTATCGCGGCGGCGGCTTCGGCGCGTGTGTCGTGGTCGGCCCGCTCCAGGCGCTCGTCCTGCGGGTAGATCATCCGGGCCTCCTCCCGGCCTTCGACGACCGCGAACCGGGTGCCCTCCCGCAGGCCGCGCACCGCGGAGATCGCGGCGTCCCGGGCAGCGGCGATCTTCGACCTGGGCGATCCCATCGAACCGGAGCAGTCGACGACGATCACCTCCGCCACGTCCGGTGCCGCGCCCGGTACGGCGGGGCCGATACCGCGCGTGCGGATGTCGAAGAAGGCGTGCACCCCCTCCCCCGCCGCGCCGACGGCCAGCTCCGGTTCCTGACTGACGATCAGGGCGACGGCGGGGCCGCTGTCAGGCCCGCCTTCTCCCCCGGTCGTGGTGTGCTCCCCCATGGTGTGTTCCCCCTTCTTCCGCCGGCGGTCGGGCCGGCGGGGTCATCTCAGGGTCATCGGCCGCACCTGGTTGGCGCGGTCGATCAGCGCTCCGTGCTCCTCCGGGCTGCCCGCCCGGTGTGCCAGTTCCCGGAACGACCGTTCCAGCAGCTCCCGCAGGCTCCGCTCGCCGGGCGGATCGCCGAACAGCTCGCCGCCGGGCAGCCCCTCCGGGGGCCACCCCCCGGTCCGCGCCCAGTGCAGTGCCGACTCACGGATCTCGGCGGTCAGGCGCGTACGTTCCTCGCTGCCCGGCGCCGGGCTGTCCGGGGCCGGGGCCCGCATCCGTTCCTGTACGCGCCGGAAGTCGGCGGCCGTCGGAGGATGACCGGACGGCCAGCCGGCCTGGATACGGAGGGCCGCGAGGCGGGCGGCCCGGCGGTGCGGTGAGTGCGGGGGCACCTGGTCGAGGACCGCCAGGGCGGCGGACCGGTCACCGGCGGCCAGCCGGATCCTGGCCAGGCCGAAGGCGGCGCTGCCGTCGGAGTGGTCCCGCTGCTGGACGGCCCGGTAGAGGGGCTCGGCCCGCTCCGGCTCGGCGGCGCGTTCCGCGCAGTAGGCGAGCACGAGTTTGGGCGCGGGCTCGCCGGGCAGCGCGCCGTGGACGGCGTCGAACCAGCCGCGGGCGTCGGAGCGCGAATCGTCCGGGAGACCGAGAAGACGGCGGGCGGCGCCGGTGCCCGGCCGGTCACCGGAGGCCAGCAGCAGCCGTCCGTATGTCCATGCCACACGCCAGTCGTGCCGGGCCACGGAAGGACTCAGCAGCTCGCACGCCCGGATCAGCGCGGTCTCGGCGGCGGCGAGATCGCCGAGTGCCATGGCGGCGGCGCAACTCCCCAGCTCCAGGGCGGCGTCGGGGCTCCCCGGATACGGAACGGGGTCGGGCAGTCCCGCCGCGACCTGTTCCGGAGCGGGCAGACCGAGGTCCAGGTGGGGAGCGCCAGCCCCGGACGGCCGCTCCAGGACCCGGGGCACCGGGATCTCGCCGAGGCCTCCGTCCAGCAGGACCGCTCCGGGCGAGAAGACGGCGGACTGCCCGACGTGCTGTCTTCCGTGGGCCAGGGAGTGGATCTCCCGCCATACGCCGTGGAGTTGCTGGGACATCTCGGCGGCGGTGGCGAAACGGGCGCGCCGGTGCCGGGAGGTGGCGCGCGCGATCAGCCGGCGGAAGGAGTCGTGCGCGACCTGGGGGCCGGGGACGGCCTTGTCCGCCAGTTCGCTGAGCGTACGGGCCACGGTGAACAGGTCGGTCAGCCTGGAGAAGCGGGGCGACCCCCGCGTACCGGCCCGTGAGACTCCGGTGCCGTCCGCCGCGTAGCGCTCCTCGGGCGGCAGATACTCGGGGCTGTAGACCGGCGGCGACTCGTAGTCGTCGATCCGGCGCACCGCGCCCAGATCAACGAGCTTGATCCGGTTGCCGTAATGCATGACATTGGCCGGCTTCATGTCGCAGTAGAGCAGCCCCCGGCCGTGCAGATACTCCAGGGCGTCGAGGATCCGGCAGCCGTAGACGGCGACGTGTTCCAGGGAGAGGCGGCCGCCGAGCACACGCTGCTGCCCTTCGTGGGTGAGCAGCTCCGCGAGGGAGTGGCCGGCCACGAATTCCATCACGATGTAGCCGGAGTCCTGCCAGATCACGAAGTTGATGATGCGGACGATGTCGGGGTGGTCCAGCTCGACCAGGAAGCGGCGCTCCGCCTCGGCGACCCGCAGTGCCATCGCGTCGTTGACGTCCTTGAGCCCCTTGAGCGCGACATGACGGTTGTCGAGGCGGGTGTCACGGGCCAGATAGATCCAGCCGAGGCCGCCGCCGTCGATACGGCCGACGACTTCGTACTGACCGCCCAGCAGATCGCCCGGATGAAGCTGCGGTTCGAAGGAGAACGGGGCGCCGCAGCGGGGGCAGAAGCCGCGGGAGGGGGCGGGCCGGCCGCCGTATCCGACCCCGACGGTCTCGCCGCAGC
>NZ_LATD01000074.1 GCF_000981895.1 Streptomyces odonnellii
GCTATGGGGAGCTGGTGGGGGTCAGGGAGCGGGCTTGAGTTGGTCCTTGAACTCACGGACGATGCGTCCGGCGTCGTCGCTGGCGACGCTGTAGCCGGTGTCGCGCAAGGCGTTCTCCACCCGATCTCGTCCGACGCTGCCGGTCTCCTCGTACATGCGGCGGGCGCAGTTGAGGATGACCTCGTCGGACGCGCGGGGTTTACGGTCCTCGGGTTTCTTTCGGGCAGCCGGTTTTCGCTTGTGACTGCCCGAGGCACTGCCCGAGGCGTTGCCCGTGAGCGGCGGGCTGCATTTGGCTTCTGCCCGTGTGGGCGGCTCCGGCGCCCGGCGGGCAGGCTGCGGGCGGGCAGCCGGAGGCACCTCGTCATCGTCCGGAGCCGATGGATGCGGGCGGGCAGCGTCCTCTGCCCGTGGTGCTGGCACCGGGCGGGCCGTGTCCTGTGACCGTGGCGCCGGTTCACGGCGGGCGGCGGGCGGGCGACTGTGCTCGGAGTGGCGGACCGGGTACGAGGTCGGGGCGTGCCAGCGCGGCGGCAGGGCGATGGAGGCGAGGCCGAGGGCCTGCTTGCGGGTGGCGAGCTTGCGCAGCAGCAGCTCGTCCTGGAGTGGGTCGCGGTCGATGTCGGCTCGCTCCAGGGCCTGGTGCAGGCGGTTGGCCAGGCGCTGTTTCCGCCGCTTGCCGCGCTTCTTGTCGGTCATCGCCTCGGCGCGCAGGATCAGGGCGACGGCTTCGCTCAGCGCGCGCTCACGGATGAGCCGGGCGGCATCGGCGTCCTGGTCGGCGATCCCGAGTCGGGCCAGCAGGCGTTCGCGTGCCTGGCGGACCAGGACGGCGGTCAGGCTGCGTGAGGCGGCGTCGGGGGTGCGCTGGCGCAGCTCGATGCCCATGGCCAGGTGCCACAGCACTGCGGCCAGGACCGGGCCGACGAAGGCCCGTACGGTGCCGCCGACCGGCCCGGACTCGGCGTACGCGGGCAGGATCTGCACGGCGGTGATGACCCAGGTGAGGGTTCCGGGCAGGCCGGGCGCCTGCTTCGGGCCATTGAGGTTCTGGCGTGCCATCAGGGCGGTGGCGAACAGCGCCAGCTCGGCGACGGCGAACATCGCGACGCGCTCGGCGATACCGCTGATGTCGAGGTAGTCGGCGGCGAACCGCCAGCTGCTGTCCGCGCTGTAGGCGGTGCAGCCGATTGCGGCCACGGCCGCGACGAGTACGGCGATGCTGCCGCGCCGGCGGTTGGTTCCGGGGGACTGGCGGCGCTGCCGGTGGAACATCCATCCGGCGAACAGGGCGATCAGCACGAGCAGAACGACGAGCGTCACGGTCGTCGCGGGGGACGTGGCCCAGTCGGGGAGGAGCGAGGTGTCGCTGCTTTGGGCAGACAGGGGTGTGAAGGCGGAAGGAGGCAGGACGGGGCTCCAAGGTGTGGGGGAACGGCAGGGGAGGGCAACGCGGCCGAACGCGCCGCCTCTGCAGGAGCCCGCGCGGGCCGGGGCAGGTGTGAGCGCGGGCGCTGTGGCGAGGCAGGCCGGTGGAGGAGACGGTGCGGCGGCCGGTCAGGCGGTGGGCGCGGTGCGGCGGCGGCGGTCGGGGCCGGTGAGGATGACGCGTTCGGTCATCTCGGCGAGGCGGGAGGCGACGCGGTCGCCGAGTGCGGTGCGCAGCTCGGCGGTGGGGAGGTTGGTGGTGATGAGGGTGGGGAGCATGTGCTCGTACCGGTGGTTGATGAGCCGGTAGGTGAGCTCCTCGGTCCATTCGCTGGTCTTGGCCGCGCCGAGGTCGTCCAGGAGCAGCAGCGGGCAGCGGACCAGCGTCTGCAGCTCCCGCTCGCCATCGTGTCCGGCGCGGGGACGCAGGCGTGCGTGCAGGTCGGCGCTGGTGGTCGCTTCCCAGCGCAGGCGGACGCCTCGGCTGAGCAGGCCACGGATGGCGCCGTATCCCTGGTACGTCTTGCCGGTGCCGGTGGGGCCGGCGATCAGCAGTGACGGGCCTTCGGCGATGCCGGGGCCGCCGGGTCCGGGGCGTCCGGCGCGAGCGATCTCGTCGGCCCAGGCGGTGACCTGCGGGTGGTCGGCCAGGGCGCGGCGGTAGCGGGCGGGGATGCGGGCATCGGCGAGCTCTAGCGCGGTGACGGGCTCCGGCACAGGGTCCTCGGCGGCGACGGTGGAGGGGGCGATGCCGCGTCCGGCCAGGATGCCGTCGAGCCGGTCGGCGAGCGGGCCGACCCGGTGGGGTTCGCGGGTGAGGGTGGCGGTCAGAGGTTGCCTCCGAAGGCGGCTTCGACGTCGGTCGGGTTCGTCCACGCCCTGTGGACGACCGGCGCGGTCGGCGTGGCGGGGGACGCGTTCATGGCCTCGTTCACGAGGCTCGGCAGGGTGCTGGGGTGCAGGCCCTTGACGCGGTGGCGCTCAAGTCCGGCCCTGATGTGGGCGGGTGCGATGCCCTCGTCGAGCAGCTTGCGCACCTGCTGGCCGAGATGGCCCAGGACATCCTTGGGCGGACGGTGGGCGCAGGCGGCGGCGTACTCGGCAATGAGCTGCTGAGCCGAGACCGTGTCGGGCGCGGGGGCGCTCGCGCCCCCCGCAGGGGTACTTCCTAGATCCATGATCCTAGGTCCTAGATCCGGACCGTGAGGCGTCACCGCTGCCTCACGGAGTCCTCCCTGCTTCCTCACCGAGGGCTCCGTGAAATCGCCCTGACCTGTAACTTCGTCATCGATGCCGAGATTCACCGCAGGCTCGCGCACGTGCCCGGAGCTTTCACGGAGGGTTCCGTGAGGCTGCGGTGAGGGCTCCGTGATGCCGGCCCCCGCAGCCACTGCGGCGACGCCCGGCACGGAGCCGGCACGGTCGTCGTGGTGTGGGCAGGCGGGGAGGCGGCTCTTGCTGGCCCGGTTGATCTTCTGGTGCTGGTGCCAGGTGACGACGTGCAGGTAGCGCTTGTCGCCCGGCCCCGTGTAGCGGCAGATCAGTCCGGCGTCGGCGAGCTGGGCGAGGTCCGTCTCGACGTCCGCGGGCCCGTGTTCGGGGCGCAGGACCCACAGCTGTCCGGCGATGACCGCGGCGTGGTCGCGGTGGCGGCCTTGGTCGTCGGCCTGGGTGAGCAGGCCGAGGAAGGTGCGCTCGGCGGTCAGCGAGACCGCCGCCAGGGACTCGGAGACGAAGGCTTCGGGCTTGATGGTGCGGATTCGGGCCAAGAGGGGCGGTTCCTTACTCGGTTGCAGGCGGGCAGGAGCCCACGGCTCACCGTCGATGGGCGATACGGGCGTCAGGGAGTGGGGGAGTTGGCCGGCCGGTGGCGTGGGGGCGCGCTGATGGCCGCTCGCGCTTTCCGGGGGTGTCGTCAACATAGCCACACCCGTGCGGCGCAAGTCCAGCCTAATCCCATGCAATCTCTGACGGCAGAAAGGCGGCCGTAAAAGAAGGCGGTGGAGGGCGGTCTCAAAATTTTAGGCCACGATCGGCGGTTGCCGAAATAATGCCCTGTCAGATGAAGCCAGAAGGATCACATCGGGAAGCCGTTGACGTCCCGTTGGCGGGGAAGCTACAACACAACACCCCACGTCAGAGCACCCTCCGAGAGTGTCGATCGAGGTGCCGGTTTCCGGTACTTCCCGACGCTTGGGACACCGCTTCGCGCCGGACTGCGGGGCGCAACATAGCCGACGATCGCCGGTTAACCAAACCGGCGAATGGCAGTTACAAATGGAGTCATGGCAGCACGCTCATTGGAAATAGGGGCCGCAGGGATACGGGCGGCCCGCACCATCGAAATCCTCCGTACCCAACGCGGCTTCGCCCAGCGCGAGCTCGCCGCCCGCGTCACGGCCCTCGGCCGTCCGATGTCCAACACGATGCTGTCCCGAATCGAACGCGCCCAGCGCCGATGCGACATCGACGACCTCGCCGCCATCGCCGATGCCCTTGCCGTGTCGCCCCTCGTGCTGCTGCGAGGACCGAGCGCTCCCTGAGACGGGCCGCCCGGCGTCGCTGATCGAGCATCCACCCCTAGTAAGGACTCACCCCACTTGCCCCATCCCGCGATACCCCCTGCCCTCGCACGCCTCCCTCACCGCACGGATGGCGAAGCCGCCCTGCCCCGCCTCTACCGCCCCGAGGAGATCGCCGAGACCCTCGGCTGCTCGGCCTGGTGGGTCAAGGACCGCGCGCGCCGACGCCTGATACCGCACACGCGGGTCGGCCGCGCCTACCGCTTCACCGCTGACCACCTCGCCGAGATCATCCGCATCCACGAAGCGCCGGCGCCGCAGCGAGCCCAGCGGATGCTGCCACTCGCCAACACATCCGAGTCGACCACGACGCCGTCGCGTGCGACTCCGCCGACCCGATCCTCCACCTCCTCCGCCCCGCGACTCCGGGCCCGACCGCCCCGCAGGTCCCAGTACGGCACTGCCGCCTAGGCCGTTTCGTTTGGATCACCGCGCAGACCAGAGGAAGATGCCCGCGATGTGGAGTCCGGCCAGGTAGATGGTCGCGGTCTTCTCGTAGCGGGTGGCGATGCCTCGCCACTGTTTCAAGCGGTTGATGCAGCGTTCGACGGTGTTGCGCTCCTTGTATGCCTCTCGGTCGAAGGCGGGTGGCCTGCCGCCCCGGCTGCCGCGCCGCAGCCGGTGGCCACGCTGATCGGCCGGGACGGGGATGACCGCCCGGATACCGCGCTTGCGCAGGTGCTCACGGATCGCGCGGGAGGGGTACGCCTTATCGGCCAGGACTACGTCCGGCCTGGTGCGGGGCCGTCCTCGCCGTCGAGGAACGCGAAGGTGGGCCATGACGTGAGCGAAGGCGGGTGCGTCACCGGCCTGTCCGGCGGTGAGCACGAAGGCCAGTGGCCGACATTGGGCATCGGAGGCCAGGTGGATCTTTGTGCTCAGTCCGCCGCGGGACCGGCCGATGGCGTGGTCTGCCGGTTCGCCTGCTGGGGCCCCTTTTTGCGGGCCCCAGCCGCGTGCTGGTGTGCGCGCACGATGGTGGAGTCCACCGAGACAGCCCAGTTGAGGTTGTCGTCGGCGTCGGCCTGTGCGACCAGCGCGGTGAACACCCGCTCCCAGGTACCGTCGATGGCCCACATCCGCAGGCGGTTGTAGACGCCTCGCCAGTTGCCGTACTTCTCGGGGAGGTGGATCCACTGCGATCCCGTCTGGAACTTCCAGGCGATCGCGTCGATCACTTCTCGGTGATCCCGCCACCGGCCACCCCGCCGCGGTGTCCGATCTGGAAGTAACGGCTCGATTCGCGCCCACTGCGCGTCAGTCAACGGCACGCACGAACAACGACTGGCGGTGCTGGTTGGAACGGCGCCGCTGTCAGGCGGTCGGCCCAGTGCGGAGCCGCCGCGCGTCCCGCACGAGCGTGTACGAAGCGCTGAGGAAGATCACGGCTCCAGCCACGAGCCAGAGAACCGAGGCCCCAGAGCGGTACTCACGAACGGCAAGAACGAGCAGCATCACGCTGGCAAGGACACCGAAGGCCGAGATCAGAGCGCTGATGCGGTTAGTCACATGGACATCATCAACTACAACCTCGGCCAGCGGAAGCGATCCAAACGAACCGGCCTAGCCCGCACCCGACACCGACAGACAGGAGGAACGCGAGGCGTGGGCTTCGGCGAAAAGCGCGGCAGCTACTGGCGCGGCAGATACAAGGTCAGCGAGGGCAAGTACGGCACCGTCGTCGACCCGACGGGCACGGTGGTCAAGTTCGCCACCAAGCGTGAGGCGAAACAGGCCGCGGACGAGGAAGAGGCCAAGGTTCGGCACGGCACGTGGCGCGATCCGGCGGCCGGGCTGGAGACGTTCGGCGAGTACGCCAGCCGCTGGTACGACGCCCAGGACCTGGCCGCGTCCACCATGCAGAACTACCGGCGCCACATCGAGGAGCACCTGCTCCCTGACTTCGAGGACAAGGCGCTCGCCGGCATCCTCCGCACCGATGTGGACACCTGGGAGAAGCGAGAGAAGGCCCTCTATGCGGCATCCAGCGTCAAGACCTGGCGCTCGACGCTTCACCTCATTCTGGAAGACGCCGTGGACGAGGGCCTCATCGCGTCCAACCCCGCAACGAAGCGGCGCGGGCGTGGTAAACGCGCCGGCCGCTCCCGCGACCGTGGTCCCGAGAAGGTGATCACCGACCCGCTCGGTCTGCTCCTCATCGCCGAACGCGCATCCCTGCTGTCGGGCCGCGACGACGAGTTCGTCGCCGTCATCCTCAAGGGCTACACGGGGATGCGTTGGGGCGAAATCGTCGGCCTGGAGACCGAGTTCGCCCGGCCCGAAGCCGTACGCGTGGAACACCAGCTGTACGAACTGGACTCGGGTGAGCTGATCCGCTGCCCGCCCAAGGACGACAGCTACCGCACCATCGACGCGATGGACTGGCTGTCGGCCTTGGTCGCCGACCACGTCGCCCGTACGAAACCGACGCTGTGCCCCTGCCACGGAAAGCGCTACGTCTTCCGCGGCCAGGGCACCGCTCGCACCGGCGGGCACACCGGTGCCAAGCTGGTGGACGTCGCCCGCCGCGCAGGCGTCTCCACCGGCACCGTGTCCAACGTGCTCAACCACCCCGATCGCGTACAGGAGGACACCCGCGCCCGTGTCGAAGTCGCCATCGCGGATCTGAATTTCATCCGTGGCGGCACCCCGACGGAGAACGCCGCCCACTGGCGCCGTAACGGCTTCGCCACCTGGCTGTTCGCGCCCGCCACTTCCGGTTGGTACCCGAAGAAGGCACCCCAGGAGGCCCGCCCGGTCCCGCTGCTCGGCGAGCCCTGGCCCGGTGTCCCGGTCCGTGGCCGCAACGCCCAAGGCCGGGCCGACGCCTGCTGGCTGCCCATCGCCAGGGGGCTCACCCCGCACGGCCTGCGGCACTCCCACAGCACGCACATGGAGGACCTCGGCACCGAAAAGGTGCTGATGGACGAGCGCATGGGCCACATCGACGGCTCAGTCTCGGCCCGGTACGCCCACGTAACCCCTGGCATGCGTGAGCGTCTCAAAGCTGGTCTGACTGAGCAGTGGGAAGCAGCGCTCGACGTCCGTCGAAACCTGCACCCGCGCTCGCCCGTCGCCGTACTCGATCGGCTACTACGCGCTCGTGCCACGATGACCAGTCCGAGAGGAGGAGCTGCGCGTTGAGCCGACGCTCGGCAGTGCGCGCCTCAGAGGTCGACTGGCGACGCGTCGTCGCCGAGCTGTGGGGCCACGCGTGTCATCAGGCGCTCCTCCAGGACGGATGCCCCTTCGTGTCCTGTGCCGAGTCGGGAACCTTGAAGTCGTACTCCCACGCGAAGCGAGAAGCCGAATGCACGTTGCCTACATCAGCCGGGCCGACTGCCTGGCTCGATCCGTAGTGCTCGTGATTGAGCGGATTCCTCCCCGTCGCCTGGCATTTCCCTGCCAGGATCGGATGCGTGACATACGTAGTAACCGTGGACGCCCACATCCCGGAGGGCACTCCGGAGATGGACCCACTTCAGCGCGCCGGCGCCGTGGCGCTCATCGAGGACGGCTTCGACTCGGTTGAGGCCATCGAGGGACCCGACGGCATGGAAGTCGATCTCCTCGACAGCATCGTGGCCGTCTACCCGGGTGGAGCGCTGCTGAAAGTGTTCGTGGATGCGCCGGCCCTGGAATTTGCCGAGGAGGCGGTGCGATCGGTCGTGGCCGAACTGCTAGAACGGTCCGAGCTGTTGGCTGATTGGCAGATCGAGCGATGCGAGGTCGAACTGCACCCGGAACTCGCTCAGGAGGGTCTCGACGCCGCAGACGGTCCCGATGCCCCGCCCGGTGATCCGGCTGACCGTAAGGCCCGGCATACCGAGCGTCCCACGGCCGTGGACCACAAAGAGAGCTACGACGCCGAGGCGAAAGCCGAGGAAGTGCGCGGTCAGATGCTGGCACTGGCAGATGAGCTGCGCTCCTTCCCGCCAGTGATGTTCGGCGTCATCGACGACGAAGACGACGAGGAAGAGGACGGTGACAGCGAGTTCGCCGTCTCGCCGGCGGACGCCAAACTCGCTGCCGGTGCCTTGGTGTACGCGACGGACATCTTGGTGGACGAGCTGTTCCAAGACGTGCAGACGCTGACGGAGGAGGACACCACCGCTGCGGAATGCGATGGTCCCCTGTGGCACTTCGAGGATCTTCCCGAGCGATACGCCCTCCAGTACGACGCTCGTTTCGCCCGTCGCTTCCTGGTGACGGTGATCGCCATGACCACTCGCTTCACGGATGGCAGCTTCCAGCAGCTGAGCTGCGTCGCTGAGGAACTCGCGCTGAAGCTGCTGCTGAATGAGACGAACGTGACCCTGGAGACTTTCGGGCTGCTCGACGACGGCGTCTCGGCCGCGCTCGACTCGTTCGCCGACAACGTCTACGAGGACATGGACCACGAGTGGCTCTACGACGACTCCATGGACGGCATCGACGAGAGTAGCGTCGGAGCGGCTCTCGGCGTCGCACCGATGGCGTTCAAGGCGTGGTTCACTCCGTTCAACGAGGGCAGGTATGTCCACCCGTCCGCGGCGGACGAACCCGAGGGGGCGGCGCAGTGAGGTGTGTCCCGTGGTCTCGAGGGCTTCACCAGTAGCGGCTCGTGGGCGGTTGTAGAGACCGACTTCGCGGCCAGCGACAGGTTTGAGGCCAGTGGCGGGTCATTGACACCGGAAGATCACCGCAATCAGTCAGGGGCCCGATCCGCATATGATTCGGGCCCCTGACTCAGCAACTCAGTCCGACTCTGTCGCGGTATGCCTGGCAAAGAACGCCGCAGCGACGGCGAGTACGGCCGCGGTGTCCTTCCGGTCGAGATCAGAGGGCGTACTGGCGATGACGGATACCCGGTTCTGCAGCGTTGCGCCACCCCAGGCCCGGGCGAATTCGGCAGCGGAGTCCAAGAGCGATGGGTCCTCCTGTACGAGCTCCTCCAGCGAGGGAGTCATGCGGTCGAGGAAAGAGCCGAGCAGTTCCCCTCCACTTCTACTGTCCAAGATGGCGACGAGCTCGCGGCCATGCTCGGGATCCTGAGCCGCCGTCATCACTTCCCTGGCCAGGAAGTTGGTCCGAAGGATCTCCATGTTGTCCTCGAAATTGGGGACCTCACCGCTGGCCTGTTCGACGTAGCGAGCGATCGCTTCATCCCATTCAGCAGCATCGCGTTCCGTCAGAAACGTGCCGTCAAGGCGCGGCAGCAGCCCCTTGGTCTCGCGGTAGGCAAAGATCCAGGCCGCGGACAGGCCGATGGCCTCCAGCAGTTCGAAACTCTGGGTCTCGACGCTGCTCAGTGAAGGCAGCTGGGGTGTTTCCGCGTCGGGATCGAAGAACACGGGGTCGTCAGGACCGGGAGGCCGGCCGAATTTCTCCTCGAACCGACGGAGCTGCGCCTTGAAGGAGGCAACCGCGGTGTCGTCGATGCGAACGACCTTGCCGTTGCGGGTGACGACCTGGGAGAAGCCCCGCTCGAAGGCGAGATTGATCAGCGCGCACCCAGGGGAGCTGGTCCATCGCCTGTCCGTGCTGCTGACGGGCTCCCCGAGGTTGGGGAGGGCGAAGAGCCGAGCGAGTATCTCGTCTGCGCTCAGGCCATGAGCAGGTCCCAAGAGGAGGACGTCAGTAACCGGAATCAGCGAAGATCCCGGAGGCAGCGCGTACGCCCAGGCCACTGCTCGCCTCCCCGCATCGCTGATCTCTTCACCGTCCTTCGCCACCAGGGCGAGATAGAGGGCGGGGAGGAGTGCCATCGGGTCATCGTCCAGGCGCAGGCCCATTTGGGTGAGCAGGTAGACCCCATGTCGCAGTGCGTCAAGGGGCGTTCCGTCGTGGGCGAGCTCGATCTGAGTGCCCTTCCAGAAACGAGCGATCCTCTCGTTTGCGTCGGCCCGAGGTTCCGGCAGTACCTGATCGGAGGGAGGCCCTTCGATCGGCCGCGTCCCGACCAGTGCTGCCCCCGGCAGGCAGTTGGCGGGCAACTTGCGCTGATCGAGGCCAAGCGCCTCCAACCGGCCGGTGAGCCTCAGCATCAACTCCCCTTCATCCACGGGGAGGTCGTATTCCTCGCTTGCGGCAACGACCTCGCGGACGAAGCTCTCGATGCCCTTCCAGTGCACGGTGCCACGAAGAATCCGGAGCCATCCGTCACGTGCGTTGGCGAACTCGAACTCGTCCCTGAACTTCTGCGGCCACGCGGTGCCTAAGAACAGGGCATCCAGGGGGTCGATGTCATGGAACCAAGGTTGATCGTCCCCCTCCAACTGCGCCACTCCCAGAGCTCCGTACCCGAACGCGTACGCTCCTGCCAGGCTGACCTTGCCCGGGGAGTTCGTGCGCATCAACCGCTCCAGAGCGGCTTCGCCTTCGGCGCGCGGATCTGTAGGCGGTGGCGCAGACGCCCGTGCCTGCCTGCGCTGTCCTGCTGACCGCTGCTCGCGCTTCTTTCGAGATGCCCGTCCCATATGTGCCCTCCTTGCGGTCAACCTGCCGTAGAGCTGAGGCCCGTGGACGGCTTTTGGGAAGGTTGCTGCGCCTGCTGCAGGCGTTCAGATGCCCAGACTCTTCCGTCGCACGCGCAGGGAGTAAAACGTGCCTTCGGGGCCACTGCTGCTGCCCCACCCAACGCTGGTCGCGATGGCCCAACCCTGCTGCTCCCGCATCTGGCTCGCGAAGGCGCCCAAGTCGCGGATCTCGCATCCGCACGTCAGCTTGAGCCGGATGCTGATGTACGGACTCCGGGGATTGAGGTCGCGGCCCGTTGCCTCGGTCCACTCCACGTCGTGAACGTGTTCCTCCAATCCGGTCCGGTTCTGGTCGTGCTTGATCCCATGAGCTTTGGCGAACTCGTTGAGGTCGTCGATCACAAAGAGGTGGCTCGACCACTCGCCGGGCCAGACGGCGAACAGCCGCGACTTTCCGGCGGCGGCGCGCTCGTACGCGGCCCGATCGTCGCCATGAGTGACTCTGCCGTCCTCATGAACCTCGATATAGCAGGTGGTACGCGCGGTGTACGGGAAGTCCCTTCCCGCTGCTGCTGCACTTCTCGGTTCCACTGACCCCCCTGGTTGGCACGGTTCCCAACCGCGCCGGTCCTGTGGGTCCGCCGATTCACGAACGTGCACACGGCGGTCCCTGCTAGGCACCTCACCGTAGGGGAAGAGAGCAGATGCCGCTGGGAGAAGCCGACCAAGATCTTCTCCCAGATTTCTCCCAAGCGATCTCCAGGAACCACTCAGGGGCCTGACCCGCACTGCGGATCAGGCCCCTGACCTGGTACTATGGCGTCGGGGTGGCGGGATTTGAACCCACGACCTCTTCGTCCCGAAC